>JBGQGY010000072.1:0-19416 GCA_041497675.1 bacterium
CCATCGTCTAGGGGACCAGGACGCGGCCCTCTCAAGGCCGAAACGGGGGTTCGAATCCCCCTGGGGCCACCATCCCTTCGCGTGTTTCAAGCCCTGCACCGGCGAGCACCCCGCCAAGTCTTAGTCGCCCGCTGAACCGATCGCCGCGCCGGCCCCCCTCGGCTACCACCCATGCCGCGTAGCACCTCGGTGTAGGTCTTGTCCTTCGAGAGGGGGAGCGCGGGTCGTCGGCGAGGTCGAGACCGCGAAGGCTCCGGCGACGTCCATGTGAGGGACCCATCAAGGCCACGAACTCCCCCTTGTCAACGTGCAGGGAGAGACCGCGCAGCGGCGCGACGTCGGTGTCTCCCACTCGATACGAGCTTTGCGGGACAAGTGGCGCCAGCGAAACGCCTGGCGCCAGCGAGTGCCATCGGACCGCCCTCGGTCACACTGCTAGCATACGCCTCATTTCCTCGAACTGCTCGCGCGTGATTTCCCCGAGCGCATAGCGTCGCTTGAGAATGTCTAGCAGTGATTCATTCTCCGGCGCGCTTGTCGCTGCTGTTTGAGTGTTATGCTCCGAGTGATCCATTCCATGCATTAGCATGCACATTTCGTTCCTCCTCCGTTTGCACATCCAGTTCTTCTATTCCAACAAGATCGCCGCCCGAGCCACTTACGGTAGCGTCTTCAAGTAGGCAAGTAGGTCATTCCACTCGGGGTCGGTCGGCTGCCAGCGCGGCATTGGCCAGTCGAGTGGCTTGCCTTCCGCATCAATCCCCTGGGTGACTGCGCGCCGGATCAGGTCATCCGTGTAGATTGGGCCGCGTGTGCCATCTGGCTCTAACATGCCAGCCGAGTCAATGAGATTGCGGTAGGTGATGTTGGGGCCAACGAACATCGGCGTGCGCCAACCATGGCCGTCCAGCCCATGACAGCTGGCACAGCTTGCTCGCATCATCATGCCTCCAGAATAGGGAATCGGCCGCCCATCTGGATCGGCTCCTGTTCTGAAAATCCATTCTCCTCGCGCGGCTGGAGTGCCGCTCGAAAGACCCAGGGTATTACCCCGGGAGCCGAGCAGCAGCAGTCCCACGATTCCGATGGCGAGGAGTGCTATCCCGATGAACGATAGTTCCTTCGCTCGCATAGTTCCTGCTCAAGATCCCGCCGGATCCTCAAGGTCTTTGCGCAGCTGCGATGAATCCGCAGCGAACGGTTTGCGAAGAAAGTGTGAGTTCTCACTTCCATGGATACCCCCCGGGAGTGCGATGCACTATCGGGTGAGCGACGGATTTTGCGAGTTGACAGTGCCTGCAAGCGGAATTACCATGAGTGTAGTTTATAGAATTCATTACTATGAAATTGAGATTTTCCTATGCGACGAGGATCGCCGGATCGCTCAATTTTTGAGTTGCACGCTCAGATCTGCCAGGCGCTGGCGAGCGCCAAGCGCCTGGAAATCCTTGATGCGCTCCGCGACGGGGAGCGCTCGGTGAGTGAGCTCATCGACGCGCTAGGCGTGCGCAAAGCGAACGTTTCTCAGCACCTGGCCGTGATGCGAGCCAAGGGGATTGTGGTGGCACGGCGGGAAGGCCAGACGATCTTTTACCGCCTCGCCACGCCGAAGGTCATTCAGGCGTGCGACCTGATGCGGCAGGTGTTGCTTGAGCGTCTGGAGCACAGCGGGCGGCTCGCCAGGAAGGCGGTCGGGAAATGACAAGCAAGACCGTGGTCATCCTCGGTGGTGGGGTGGGCGGTCTCGTGGCCGCCAACGAACTGCGCCGGCGGCTCCCCCAGCAGCACCGTGTGATACTCGTCGAAAAGGATCCCCGGCATGCATTCGCGCCATCGTTTCTCTGGGTGATGGTCGGTGATCGGCGGCCGGATCAGATTACACGCGACATGCGGACCCTAGTCTCGCGCGGCGTCGAGGTCACGCAGGCCCAAGTCGTCGGGATTGAGCCTGGTGGCGGGCGCGTGGAGACCACCAGGGGGCCGATCCATTTCGACTCCTTGGTGATCGCGCTCGGGGCTGAATACGCGCCCGAGATGGTGGCCGGACTAACGGAAGCAACGCACACCTTCTACACGTGGGAGGGCGCTACACGTCTCCACCAAGCCCTGCAAGCATTTCCTGATCGCGGTGGACGCGTGGCGGTCGTCGTGAGCGCCCTGCCTTACAAGTGTCCCGGCGCTCCTCACGAAGGGGCGATGCTGCTCGCTGACTACTTCCGACGCCGCAACCTCGGGAGCCGGGTCGAGGTGCATCTCTACACCCCAGAACCCCAGCCGATGCCGGTGGCGGGCCCTGCTCTGGGCGAAGCGCTCAAAGAGATGCTTCAAATGCGGGGCGTGCTCTTCCACCCGCTGCACAAACTCGTGGCAGTGGACCCCGACGCACGCGAATTGGCGTTCGAGGGGCAGGCACCGGTGAAATTTGACCTCCTGGTCGCCATCCCGCCTCACAGAAGCCCGAGGGTCGTACGCGATGCCGGTCTGACCGGCGAGACGGGATGGATCCCGGTGGAGCGGGCCACGCTGAGAACCCGTTACGAGAACGTCTACGCGGTGGGCGACGTGACGGCGATCTCGATCCCCGGGCGCTGGAAGCCCGAGATTCCTCTGATGCTGCCGAAGGCGGGGGTGTTCGCCCACGCCCAGGCCGAGGTGGTCGCGCGGCGGATTGCCGCTGAGATCGCCGGTGCCCCGATCACCGCTGAGTTCGGGGGGAACGGCTACTGCATGCTGGAGGCGGGAAAGGCGACGGCGGGCTTTGCCTTCGGGGATTTCTTCGCGGAGCCCAGCCCGAAGATGGAACTCCGGCGGCTGGGCCGCTCCTGGCACTGGGGAAAGGTGCTGTTCGAGCGGTGGTGGCTGACGCCACCGGGGCCGCGGCGTGAGGCGCTCCGCATGGCACTCGGGCTTGGCGCCAGATGGTTAGGCGTTCCGGCTGTCGCGTGAGACGAATGCAGTGATCCTCAACGGCGTTTTTAGCATCTTACCCGTGCCGGCCGCCTCAGGACGATCTAACGCGGTAGAGGTCTTCGACCGCGCGGCCGAGCGCTATAACGCGTGGTTCGACTCTCGGCAGGAACGGATGCTCTTTCGAGCCGCGGTCCAGGCGATCCACCAGATTGTCCGCCACGTGCTGAAGAGTCCAGCGGGCCCAGCCCCAGAGGTTGGAGTCGGTACAGGTCGATTTGCTCAGGTTCTCGGAGTTCCCTATGGCGTGGATCCGGCTTTAGGGGCACTACGACTCGCCCGGCGCCGTGGCATCCGCGTCGTCCAGGCCCGTGGAGAAGCTCTACCGTTTGTCTGTCTGCTCGCGAGGAGGTCATAGCTTGGAGCCGGAGGGCCCTGCATCACACAAGACGCTGACCATATTTCTGGCGGCAACTCCCTACGCTGGCGAGCAGGCCTCCACGGCGATCCGTCTGGCGAGGGCGGCGATCAATGCTGGTCATCGAGTGAGCATTTTTGCGTCCGCCGATGGCGTCTATGGGTTCACCGTGGGACATCGGGCCAAAGGCCTACCTAACGCTGAGACCGGCTTCGGCGACCTCATCGCACGGGGAGCACACGTCGAGCTCTGCGGGAGTTGCCTGGCCACTCGAGGCCTGAAGCGGGAGAGCCTGCTACCAGGCGCTGATCCATCGTCGCTCGAAAAGCTGTTCCGCTTGATCCGAGAGAGCGATGTACTCCTCACCCTGGGGGAGTGACATGGACTCGTTCTGCATCCTGTTCCGGAAGGCACCGTACGGCACGATCGTGGCGGCGGAGGGACTCCGGCACCTCATCGCAGCTGCGGGGATGATGGCAGCCCGCGCCATATTGCTCGACGACGGTGTCTACCTGGCGAAGCGCGGGCAAGAGCCGGGCGACAGCGGATGGATCAATCTGTCTCAGACGCTGGAGAAGGCTCTGGCCGACTGCCGGGCCGACCCATCCTGCCAGTTGCACGTGTACGTGCACGAAGGTTCGCTCAAAGAGCGGAACCTCGATCCCGCTGTTCTCGTGTCGGGCGTGGAACTCGCTGACGACGACCAAGTGGCTACGGTGATCGCCGAAGCCCGTCGCATGCTTATATTCTGAGGGTGCGCTGATGTCGAAGGTGCTTCTCATGATCGCCAGTTCTCCTCGCAGCATGGAAGCGCAACGCGCCTTTCATCTCGCGCGCACGTTGCACACGCAACGCCGGACCGTCTCTGTCGTCCTTCTGCAGGATGCCGTCCTGGCTGCCGTCGGGAACGGGCCTGCTCAGGACCCCGACGGTCTCGCCATGCTAGTGCCACGAGGAGTATCCGTCTACGTCTGCGAGCACGACCTGACACTGCGCGGGTTCGCGCCCGACATGATCGGCGGGGCCCAATCCGTGAACGATCAGCGCATCGTCGATCTGATGGTTGCCGACGACACCCGCACCTTCGGGTGCTTCTAGGCGATGTGTGGTGCGGGAGTGAGTCATCCAATAGATCGACGGGAAATGTGAATACTCGGTAAGGGGCGGCACAGCCGTTCTCCCTCTCAAAGACGAGGTGAAGGATCATGAGTGGACGTGATATTGGGATCATCGCGCTGGTGATCATTGGAGTGCTCCTCCTGGTCCCGGTACTCGGCGGAAGCATGATGGGTGGTTGGGGAATGGGCCCGGGAATGATGGGCGGCCAGTGGTACGGGGGACGTGGGGGCTGGGGCATGCCGCTCGTAGGTGGGCTGTTCTGGCTGGCCATTCTGGCCGGCATCGTTCTGCTGATCACTTCGGCCGCTCGCCATCAAGGGCCGTCGCGCCCCGCCGGCGCTGAGGAGCCGCCGCTAGACATTCTGAAGCGCCGCTTGGCGAAGGGTGAGATCACACGCGAAGAGTATGAATCGCTCAAGAAGGAACTCTCATGAGGCGGTGAGGACGCTAAGCCCTCTTGGCTCGGCGGAACGAATGCTTGCGGCGGCAGCGATGAGTCTGCCGGGCGTGAGTACGCTGCCAGGGTTCGGAGAACTTCACGCGTGCTGAAGCGCAGTTCCTCAGTACCCACGAGGGCGGCATCACCGGCGCTCGTACAGCCGAGCTACAGCTGGTACCTTATCCGCCGGCGAGGAGTCGGTCCATCCTCGCCGCGGCCGCCTTCTGGCATCGAAGGCACCGTGTGCGAATAGGTGTCCAGCGTCATACTGATCGCCGAGTGCCCAGGTGTCTCCTGCCCGACCTTGGGTAGGGCCTGCTCTGCAGGTGCAGCGTGGCGTCGGTTGGCGGGTTCGAGACCCTGAAGGCCGCCCCTGCGGCGACAATGAACTAGTCCAACCGCAGACGCTCTATTGCCCCGGCCCGCCGGTGCGCATGCGGCAGGTCGACCTAGGCGGCTAGCGCGACGCTGGCGAAGGTGACTTCGAGCGAACGCGCGGCGCCGTCGAATCTCCCTGACGGAGCAGACCGCCGGCACCGGCTATGCCGGGCAGTGGGAAAGGACGGGAACGCGTACCGCGATCTCCTCACGAGCAATGAAAACTACAGGGTTGAGCAAGCCCCCGCTACCGAAGATCTTTCGGGCGGCCTCAGTCCAACCGCAGCCGCTCTATCGCGCTGGCCCGCTAGGTGCGCCTGCGCTACAGGTCGACCTAGGCGGCTAACGCGACGCCGGCGAAGGTGACTTCGAGCAAACGCGCGGTGCCGTCAAATCCCCCTGGGGCCACCACTGGCGCCCACATCGTCGCTGTGCGGGTCGTACACTGAGGCCATGAATAGTGACGGCGTTCTCCTGCCCGTCTTGATCCTGGCGATGGCACTGCTCTACTCGTCCGTGGGGCACGCCGGCGCCTCGGGCTACTTGGCGGCAATGGCGTTGTTCGGGGTTTCGCCCACGATCATGAAACCCTCCGCGCTGGTGCTCAATATTCTTGTGGCCAGCATCGCGGTAGTGCAGTTCGCGCGGGCGGGCCGGGTCTCATGGTCGGCACTCTGGCCATTCACGGTCGGCTCGATCCCGCTCGCGTTTCTCGGCGGGGCGCTGCACCTTCCGGGCACGATCTACAAACCGCTGGTGGGGGCAGTGCTCCTGTTTGCCGCTGGCCGCCTGCTCTGGTCCACGTTCCAGGAGACGGCGAGCCAGACGCGTGCTATCCGTAACGTTCCACCCGTGCCAGCCGTCGTCGCAGGGGCGGTCATTGGCCTTCTCGCGGGACTCACCGGCACCGGTGGCGGCATCTTTCTCAGCCCGCTTCTGCTCCTTACGGGGTGGGCTGAGATCCGCGGGACCGCGGGGGTCTCGGCGGCGTTCATTTTGGTGAACTCTGTCGCCGGATTGGCAGGCAACCTCACGAGTGTGCGGCAGGTGCCGGCGGCGGCACTCGTGTGGGCGGCAGCGGCTGCGATGGGTGGCCTCGTCGGTGCCCGCCTGGGAAGCCGCCGACTGGCGAGCATGACGCTCCGGCGTCTTCTCGCGCTGGTGCTGGTGATCGCCGGAACCAAACTCCTCCTCGGCATCTAGTCATAATCGCTCATGACGGGGTTCGCCGCGAGGCCCGCGCGGCCGCGGCAATCTGGGCATGGAGCCGCTCGACGGCCTCGGGATCCGCGTGTCGCGCGAAGAGTTCGATGGCCAGGCCCTCCAGCGAGGCCCGCACCTCATAGAGCGCCTTCGAGTTCCAATTTGCGGAGCGCTTCGCGGATCGGCGTCCGGCTCACACCCATCTGCTGCGCGAGTTGACGCTCGGGGATCCGCTGACCGGGCCGGAAGTGGCCGGAGAGAATCGCGTCGCGCAGCTTGCGCAGCGCCAGGTCGCGGGTGGGGACGTTTTCGGTAATCAGCAGCCTCGTCATGGTGCGGTTCCCGTGAGCATGGGCGCCAGGTCGGCGGCACGGTCAATCAGCCGGATGTCCCACAGGTGCGCCAGCAGCGCCGCCGCGCGGTCGGCCGGCATCACGAGCGCGGCGCAGTCCATGAACTTTTCGTGCAGGTCGTCGCGGGTCATCGGCTTCCGCGGGTGCCCTTTTGCCGCGTCGGCGCGCCCGGACAGGTGCCGGCCGTCCTTGAGCGCGATCCCCACCGTCATTCGCATCTCGTTGTAGCCCAAGGCCTCGATCTCGGGGTCCACATGGACGAAGACCCGCTCCATCAGAGCGCGGGTACGAGCATCGCTCACCTTGGCGTCGACGAACTGCGCGATGCCGGCCGCGCGCTCGAGCACGCCAATGGCCATTTGAAACTGGAGGCTGAACTTGCCCTCCAGGGCCGTCGTGGGCCGCGTGTGGATGAGCGCGTTGGGCACGTGCGAGTTGACGCCCACGTCGATGCGCTCGACCTGCTCGGGCCGCACGCCGTGGGTGCGGACGAGATCGAGGAGGACATCCTGGGCGGGGTGGGAGAGGGAGCCGGACGGGTACGGTTTGATCGAGATGCCGGGCTCGACGAAGAAGTACGGTTTGCCGAGTTCGCCGATGATCTTGGCGGCGTTAAACCCGCCGGCGGCCGCGCTGTAGAAACCGCGCTTCGCTTCGAGGATGTTCTTCGCCGCGGTCCAGCCGCGGCGCGCCAGGAGGACCGCGAACAGGCCGTTTTCCGCCGCACGGCCGGCGTGGAAGGGTTTCGTCATCGTCCCGAAGTTCTCGCGCAGACCGGCGCTCATGCTGGCGGCCAAACCAAACGCGCGCAGCGTCTGATCGAGGTCGCCGCGGTAGAGCCGCGCCGCCGCTGCGGCCGACCCGAAGACGCCCATGGTGGCGGTTGAATGGAATCCATCGCGATAGTGCCTCGGGTCTACCGCGTCGGCGATCCGGCACTCCACCTCGACACCGACGATATAGGCGTCGAGCAGGGCGGCGCCGGAGGCACCCGTGACCTCGGCAGCCGCGAGCGCGCCGGCCAGTGCCGGTACTGTAGGATGGGTCAGCAATCCGTAGACACTCTGCGGGTCGGTGGCCAGCTGGGTGTCGTCGTAGTCCATGGCGTGACCGGCAGTGCCGTTCGCCCACGCGGCCCCCTGCTGCGGCGCGCGCAGGGTCGAGCCCACGACGGTCGCCTGCGCGATGCCGCCGACCTCGCGCAGGTGGGCGCGGACGATCGCTCCGCTGGCCTCAGTGGCGCCCGAAAGCATCACCGCGATGCCGTCGACCAGGTGGTTGGTCGCAAGGGCCCGGACGTCGTCGGGGATCTCCCGCGTCTCGACGACGAAGCGGGCGATCTCCCGGGTTACAGGCGGCGCGGCCACCTCGCTCACTGCCATTCCATCACCACCACCTGTGTCGTCGCCGGCAGCTGCTCGCGGGTCAGGCTGAGCGTGTGACCGCCGAGCCGCCGGACGCTCGGTTTGCCTTCCAGAAACGGCCGCTCATCGACGCCCGGCCACGTCGGCGGCCGCAGCGGGGTCTTATAGTGCATCGGGATGACGATCTTCGGGCGGATCTGATCGACCAGCCGGTTCGCGTCGGGCACGCTGACCGTGGGACCGGTGCCGACGGGAATCATCAGGACGTCGATTGGTCCCAACGCCCGCAACTGACCGTCGCTGAGGGTCGGCTGGCCGATATCGCCGAGGTGGGCGATGCGGACGCCGCCAGAGTCGATGACGAAGAAGGCGTCGAGTCCTCGAGGAGTTGTCCCCTGCTCGCTGTCGTGGAAGCCGGGTACCGCGTAGACCAAGGTCCCGCCGATACGTTCGTAGACACGATTCCAGTCGGCCGCACCAGGCACCAGTCCCCGGAAGACCCGCGGGGCTCCCCGCACCAGCCCGACGTTGTTGTGGTCGCCGTGCTCATGGGTGACGAGTACCACGTCCGCTTCGACCGTCGGGAATGGGTAGCCGATGTTGCCATACGGATCAATGGCGATACGCAGGCCGTCGGCCGCCGTGACAAGGAAGAACGACCAGCCAAGGTAGCGGATTGAGACCGGCCGCTGCTGGGCCGAGACCACCGAGACCGTCAGCAACGCAACGCTCAGGATCACCGCGATGAGAGTTCGCACTATGATCACCGCCCTTTGCCTGCTATTTGCGGCGAATCGAGGGGTGGTATACAATATGCCATTCGAGAATGAGAAATTCCTGCAGGTGCCGCAATCCGCGACGAACCCGGAACTATCCATCGGTCCTGACGCTACTGGAAAGCGAGGAGATCATTTCGAGTCCGACCTTCGAGGCGACCAGCGTCACAGTCTACTCGAAGTAGCAGGTCCCCTCGGTCCTGCGGGAGGGGGTCTCCGGCCCCCTCCCCCCACCTTTTTGTTGTGGGATCGTGCTGTCAATGATCGTGATGCGACACGGCATAACGGTGTTGCGCCGGCTCGTGACCTGGCGCGATCAGCCAATGCCCCTCCTCGATCACATGGAGGACCTGCGGCGGCGGATCCTGTTTGCGCTCGCCGGGCTGTTCGTCACATTCTCGGTGGGGCTCGCAGAGCAGGATCGGCTGCTCCACTGGCTGCTGCAACCGGCCGGGGTGCGGCAACTGGTCGCGCTCACCGTGCTCGAGCCGCTGCTCGTGAAGTTCAAACTGGCGATGGTCTTCGCTCTGGTGGCGGGTTTTCCGTGGCTGCTGCTGCAGGGCTTGCTGTTCGTCGGACCGGCGATGTCGGAGCGTGAGTCACGCTACATCATGCCTATCACCGGGGCGTCGCTAGTGCTGGCCGTCCTCGGCGTTCTCTTCGGCTATTACCTCATCATGCCGATTTCGACCCGATGGCTGATCGACCAGGCCGGCACTGTGATGACCCTGCAGATCACCGCGTTGTCGTACGTCTCGTACGCCCTGTGGTTTCTGGCCGCGGCGGCCATCACGTTTCAGACTCCGCTCGTCGTGCTGGCACTGGTCGGCATGGGGGTGATCTCGTCGGCGCGGCTGCGGCAGGAATGGCGATACGTCTACGCGGCCATCACCATTCTGGCCGCGGTGATCACACCGGACTGGAGCCCGGTGTCGATGCTGCTGGTCGCCGCGGCGATGGTTGCGCTCTACGAACTGAGCCTGCTGCTGGCGCGCGCGCTGATGCCGGGGCGATAGCCCGCGCGGCGGTGATTACATCGCGCTGAGGATGTGCCTCCAAAAAGATGCCAGCCAGAACTTGAGCCGCGCGACCCGGCCGGGCATGTCCTCCACGCCAAGGCGCGCCGCGATGCGCTCCAGGCGCTCGGGCGAAAGCTCGCCGGTCAGCGTCATGTCCACGCCGCGGACCTGCCAGTGGAGGATCGCCACATCGCCGACCTGCCGCGCCGTGAGACGCCCATCGGCCATCGGTACGTTCGCCGCCGGTCGCAGCGTGCGGCGCGCACCTTCGATGGCGCGGTGCTCGAACAGGCTGATCGTCACCAGTCCGTCGGTGTACTGCAGCACTGCGACCCGAGACGCGTGCGAGCCGCTGGCCATCACGCGGTCCAGAATGAATCCGCCGGAGAGTTCCGTCGGGACGATCGGCTGGAACCCCATACGCGAGGCGATCTCATCAGCGCGCAGCGGTTCGCTCGACGACAGGTGCCGGACGTTGATGCCGCGCGACGGCGTAAACGTGAAGCGATCCGCGGGAGGCTCCTGGTACTGGATCTCGGTGAAGGCCGCCGCCTGGGCCAGCGAGCCGTCGGCGTGGCGCCGCTCGCTGCGCAGGACCAGACCGGTTTCCTTGTCAAGCCACAACAGCAGGGTCGGCCGGGGCTCGCTACGCGGCCGTACCGCGATCACGACCGCATCGCGGCCGGCGACCCGATCGTCACCGGTGATCGTAAGCGTGTAGTTGGTGCGTAACAGTGACAGCCGGTTGGCCGGCAGGCCATCGTCGCCCGGCATCGGGGACGGGGACTGGAGCGCCAGGTGAGCGGCCGGCTCGTACTGCCATCGCGCCTTGCCGTCGTCGATCACGAGGCGGCGCGGGCGCCCAGGCGTCGGGACGTATTCCAGACGATAGCGGGCCGGCGCCAGATGATCCACCTGCACCGTCGACGCTTCCGCCCCCGTGCTCGACCATAACATGACGACCTTCGTGCCTCGATACGATACTGACGCCGGCGCCAGGGCCGCGCGGTCCAGCCACGTCGTCGGCGCAGGTGTCTGCGCTGCCGCACGAGATATGCTCAGCCCGAGCAGCGCCAGCCCGACCAGCACACGCGCAGCCAGCCGCCGGTTCACCGGCTGTAGACCTCCGGTTCGAGACCCAGCGATGCGTCGGTACCCACCAACGTCACCACGGCTTCGTCCGAGAGCGAATGCCAGGCCCGGTAGCGCGCGTGCTCATGAACGTAGCCGTCGACACTGACCGGCACTTGCCCGACCGGCACCAGCGCCACCGCCGCCGCAGTGGCGATCGCGAGCGTGGCCGGGATCACCAGACGAAAGACCCAGCGGCGCCGCGCCAACCGATCGTGTTCCTCAGCAACCCTGATGGCCAGATGCGTCCAAAAAGTGGCGCGCGCTGCGGGGGCGTCCGCCTGACGGACTAGCGAGCGGATCTCGCGCAGGGCATCAATCTCGGCGCAGCACTCAGCGCACGCCTCCAGATGGCGCCCGGCGTCTGCCGCGGCCCGCGGATCGAGCCGCCCATCCAACAACTCAGTGAGCCGTTCACCCAGATGCATAGTCATTTGTCCCGCACATATGACCGCAGGCGCTCCCGCATGAGGCACCGGCCCCGGTGTAGCCGTGAGCGGACTGTTCCCACCGCGCAGTTCATGGCGTGGGCCGCTTCCTCATACGACAGCCCTTCCAGATCGACCAGGATGATGGCTTGGCGGAACTCCCGCGGTAGCGTGGCCAGGACGCGATGGACCTGCTGGCTTGCCTCCGCGCGCGTGACGGCCTCATCGGGGTTGTCGCCCGGCTCCGCGGGCGGACGCACTTCCGGTTGATCGAGCGAGATCGCCGGATGCCGGCGCCGCCAGCGCACGGAGTCGATAAACGTGCGCGTCATGATGCGGTAGACCCACCGATCGAAATGTGTGCCCGGCTGGAATTTCGCGAACGCCCTGAGGGCTTCGAGGAAGGCGTCTTGGGTAAGGTCTTCGGCGTCGGCCTCGCTGCCGGTCATGCGGTAGGCCATGCGATAGATGGCCGGTCCATGGCGGCCTACCAATGCCTCAAAGGATTCGGTCGGCTGCCGCTCCGCAACCTCTGCGGCCGCAAGTTGTGGGAGATCCGCTGCGAGCTCCGCAGAACGCACGTCGTCCACCTGTCTGACAAGCGTAGCGGCGCGTCGCAGAGTTCCCGCCGTCACTGGCGGCGGCCGTCCAACCACCGTCTGCTCGTCCTGCATCATCTTACTGCCGGGAGGACCACCGTGATGCCGACATCCGACCCGCCTGAGCACGACCGGCCCCGAGGGATGATATCCTAGAGAGGCTATGCCGGTCGATCGCCGCCTGGACATCTTTCGTAGCATCGCCGAGCTGCTCAACCGCTCGTTCACGCTGCGCGAGGCGCTGGACGGGGCGCTGCAGCGGATTGTGCAGCTCATGGACGTTGAGGCCGGGTGGATCTTTCTGCTCGAGCCTGAGACCGCGCAGTTCCGTTTGGCCGCGGACGTCAATTTGCCGGCGGCGCTTGGTGTGGCCAGCAAGCGGCGGATGGCGGGCGAGTGCCGCTGCATCTCCTTGCTTCGCGAGGGACAATTCGACAAGCCGATCAACGTCATCCAATGCCTGAGGCTCGAACAGGCGTTGCCGGGGCAGACTGACCAGCACCGTCACGCGTCGGTGCCGCTCGTGGCACAAGACCAATCGGTCGGGATCCTGAACCTGCTGCTGCCGCCGGGCCGCGAGTTCAGCGCCGAAGAACTGAACATGCTCGAGTCGGTCGGTCATGAAGTGGCGATCACCATTCAACGGTCGCGGTTGTTCGAGCAAGTGCGCGACCAGGAACACACGCGGCGGCAGTTGCTGCAGCGCCTGTTGGTGGCGCAGGAGGATGAGCGGCGGCGCATCGCGCAGGACCTACACGATCACGCGGGGCAGATGATGACGGCGCTGATCATCCAGCTGGCGCAGTTGGCGTCGAAGGCCGAAGAAGAGGGCGCCGTCGTGGCCGGGGCGCTGCGCCACCTGCATGACCTCGCACAACAGGGCCTCGATGAGTTGCGCAAGCTCGTCTACGAACTGCGGCCGTCGATCCTCGACGATCTGGGGTTGGGGCCGGCGGTCCGCTGGTACAGCGATACATATGTGCGACCGGCGGGTCTGCAGACGGAGGCCCACATCGGGGAACTGGGCCAGAGGCTGCCGGCCGAGCTGGAGACCGTCGCTTTCCGAATCATCCAGGAGGCGGCAACGAACACACTCCGGCACGGGCAGGCGTCGAAACTCGAAATCCGTGTCGACGTTCGGGGGGAAATGCTCTTGGTGATGGTGCGCGACGACGGCGTGGGCTTCGACCTCGACAGGAGTGACCGCGACCGGCGCACCCTCGGCCTCCACGGCATGCGCGAGCGCGCGCAGCTTGTCGGCGGCACCCTGCAAATCTTGTCCGTCCCAGGCGTGTGGACGACCGTCCTCGCGCGCCTGCCGCTGAATCGGGAGGAGTCGTAAATGGGCAAGATCCGGATTCTCATTGCGGATGACCACAGCATCGTGCGTGAAGGCGTGCGCATGATCCTGGCCGGCCAGGAAGACTTCGAAGTGGTGGGGGAGGCCGCGACCGGCCGTCAGGCGTTGGAGCAGGCCCGCGCGATCAAACCCGACATTGTGGTCATGGACATCAGCATGCCGGACATGACGGGCATCCAGGCGACAGAGAAGATCCGGAAGGAACTGCCCCAGGTGCAGGTGTTGGGGCTCACGATGCATGAGGAGGAGTCGTACGTTTTCGAACTATTGAAAGTCGGGGCGTCGGGCTACGTGCTCAAGCGCGCGGCGGCCGAAGATCTCGTCTCGGCGGTTCGCGCGACACATCGGGGAGAGGCGTTTCTCTATCCGTCGGTCGCCAAGATGGTCGTGCAGGATTATCTGCAGCGCACCTCGGCGAAAGAGAAGGCGCAAGCGCTGGATGGGCTCACCGAACGCGAGCGTGAGGTGCTGACGCTGATCGCCGAGGGACTCACGAATCAGGAGATCGCCGGCCGGTTGTTCATCAGCATCAAGACGGTGCAGACCCACCGCGCGCACATCATGGAGAAACTCAACCTGCACGACCGCACGGAGTTGGTCCGCTACGCGATCCGCAAAGGGTTGATCGAGGCCTGAGCGGCGGCATTCACTCCGCAGTCGGTACCCTGACGAGCAGGACCGGAGCCGCCACGTGAGGCAGCAGGCGCGCCGCGACACTACCGGTCCACACGGCGGCCATGCCCGCGCGGGCGTGGGTGGCCATCACAACGAGATCGACCCGATTCGCCGTCGCGGCTGCCACGAGTGCCTGTACGGGCTCACCCCGCTCAACCATCGCTTGGGCATTGACGCCTGTAGCGTCGATGCGCCCGCGCAGCCCTTCGAGATACGTGGCCGCGCGCTCGGCCTCGTCATCGAGCATTGCCGCGGCCGCGGTGGGCATGAGCTGTGCTGCCGCGGCGCGGTCGCCCGGCAGCGTCATGAGTGTCGGGACGACGTGGACGAGGAAGACCTCGGCACTGAAGGCTTGGGCGAGCGCGGAGGCCACGGGGAGCGCCGCCTCAGACGGCCCGGTCCCATCGAGGGGAACCAGAATCCTCCGGCACGTAAACGGCGGCTGCTCGCCGCCCGCCGGCCGGATCAGCAGCACAGGGATCGTCCCGCTCCCAAGGACCTGCTGGGCCACGCGGCCGAAGAGCAGGTCGCGCAGGCCGCCGTAGCCGTGCGTGCAGATGACAATGAGATCGGCGCCCTGGGTTGCCGCGCGTGCCGCAATCGTCCGAGCGACGTCCTCCCGTTCGTGATCGACGATGCATTCAGCCGTGATGCGTTGCGCCGCGAGCCCTTTGGCCACGCCGTCGAGATACGCCTGCGCGTCTTGTGATCGTGTGAGATGCGGTTCGCCGTGCACGGTCTCGGGCGCGCCGTGCTCCAGGACATGCAGCAGCGTGACGCGAGCGCCGAGCCGTCCGGCCAACGCGCCGGTCGCCGGTAGTACGGCCGCGGCCAGTCGGGATCCATCCAGCGGAACCAACAGGTGCCGAAACATCTCATGCACCTCCGCGTAGCAACTGAGCGAGCAGCAGCAGATTCAACACGATGATGGCGACGGTGATCGCCCCGGCCAGGATCGTCGTGCTGCGCCGGTTGACCAGTGGTCCCATCAAGGTTCGGCGGCTGGTAAAGAGCACCAGGGGCACCAACGCAAAGGGCAGCCCGAAACTCAGCATGACCTGGCTGATCACCAGTGTGCGCGTTGGGTCGAGGCCAAGGGAGATCACGATGATGGCCGGCGTCATGGTCACCAGCCGCCGAAACCACACGGGCACCACCCGGTGCAGGAAGCCCTGCATGATAACCTGCCCGGCCATGGTGCCCACGGTCGACGACGCCAGTCCGGACGCCAGCAGCGAAATCGCGAAGACCGTACTGGACAACGACCCGAGCAACGGCGCCAGGGTCTTGTGCGCCTCTTCGATGGTGGCCACGTGTGTGAGCCCAGTGCGGAAGAACGCGGCCGCGGCCATCACGAGCATCGCGCCGTTGACCAACCCGGCCAGACCCATCGCGATCAGTACGTCCACGACCTCAAGATGGAAGATCCGCTTGGCCTCAGCGGGGGTGGCCGGGATAATACGCCGCTGCGTCAGGGCGGAATGGAGGAAGATCACGTGGGGCATGACCGTTGCGCCCAGAATCCCGGTGGCCAGCAGCATCGTCTCGGTGCCGGCGAAGCGGGGGACGAAGGCGCCGACGGCCACCGAACGCCAGTCGGGCCGGTCAAGGATCGTCTCGATCAGATATGAGAGCGCGATCACGCCCACGAACACGCTGATGACGATCTCGATACCGCGATAGCCCTGCCGTTCCATCGCCAGGATCAGCAGCGTGATGACACCGGTGATCAGCGCGGCGGGCAGCAGCGGGATGTGGAGGAGGAGGTTGAGGCCGAGCGCCGCGCCCAGGAATTCGGCTAGGTCGGTAGCCATAGCGACCAGCTCGCTCACCACCCACATGCCCCAGACCACCGGCGTCGAGAACTGGTCCCGGCACATCTCGGCCAGGTTGCGACCGGTGGCGATGCCGAGTTTGGCGGAGAGCGCCTGGATCAGCATGGCCGTCAGGTTGCTGGCCACGATGACCCACAGGAGCATATAGCCGAACTGCGCACCCGCCTGGATATTGGTCGCAAAATTGCCGGGGTCGATGTAGGCGACGCTGGCGACGAACGCCGGGCCCATGTAGGGTAAGAGCCTGCCGAGGCGGCGAACGGGTCGGGGACGCACAGTATGTGATCCTCCGCGCGTGGCGCGAGGACCTGCAGGACCGGCCTGCGGTTCAGGACTGCTGCAGAGTGCTCTTTAGGTCGATGTATTGTTCCTTCGTGATCTCGCCCTTCGCCAGCCGCTGCTTCAGCACTGCCAGGGGGTCATCGGCGGGATGCCGTCTGGAGAGCAGCGCGAATCCACGGACCCATCATGCCGGGGCCCATGAAGAACATGCCGAGCGCGGGCAGCAGCACGAGTGCGCCGAGAATCACAAGCAATACGATGCTCAGGTCTCTGGAACTCATGGTCCACCCCTCCTCGTTTCAAGCGTCCTCTGGCGTCCACTTCTGGTCCGTGGCACAATGAACACGCGCATGTGGACGCGGGATTTTTGGCGTGCTACTTCACACAATGAGGATGCATTGTGATGTCCGATCCGCTTAACGCCCGCGCCACGCTCACGGCGGGCGGCCAGACCTACGCGTATTACCGCCTGGCGGCGCTGCGTGACCACCTGGCGCTGCCGCTGGAACGGCTGCCGTTCACCGTCAAGGTGCTGGTCGAAAACGTCCTGCGAAACGCCGGCACCGAGCCCTTTACGAAAGACGACGTCGTGCGCCTGGCGTCATGGAAGCCAGGGCAGGCGGCCAGTAACGCACGCGAGTTCCCCTTCCTGCCCGCGCGCGTTATCTTGCAAGATTTCACGGGCGTCCCGGCGGTCGTGGATCTCGCCTCGATGCGATCGGCGATGGCGCGCGTCGGCGGTGATCCGAATCGGATCAACCCGTTGGTGCCCGTCGATCTCGTGATCGACCATTCGGTGCAGGTGGATATGTTCGGCTCGGCGGGCGCATTCGCGTTCAACGTGCAGAAGGAATACGAGCGCAACCGCGAGCGCTACACGCTGCTGCGGTGGGCGCAACAGGCCTTCCACAACTTCCGCGTGGTGCCGCCGGGTACCGGCATCGTGCACCAGGTGAACCTCGAATACCTCGGCAAGGTCGTCTGGACGGACACACGCAACGGCGAGACGGTCGCATATCCAGATACGCTCGTGGGCACCGACTCGCATACCACCATGATCAACGGCCTGGGTGTGCTCGCATGGGGCGTGGGCGGCATCGAGGCCGAAGCCGCTATGCTCGGACAGCCCATCTACATGCTGACACCAGACGTGGTGGGCTTCAGGCTGGTCGGCGAGCCGCCGGAAGGCGTGACGGCCACCGACCTCGTGCTGACCGTTGCGCAGATTCTCCGGAAGACCGGCGTGGTCGACAAATTCGTCGAGTTCTTCGGGGCGAGCCTCAAGCACCTGTCGTTGCCCGACCGCGCGACGATCGGCAACATGTCGCCCGAGTTTGGCTCGACCTCGACCATGTTCCCTATCGATGAAGAGACGCTGCGCTATATGCGGCTGACCGGTCGGAGCGCCCAGCAGGTCGCGCTGGTGGAGGCGTACGCGAAGGCACAGGGCTTGTTCCGCACCGAGGCCAGTCCCGACCCAGAGTTCGATCATGTCGTCACGCTCGATTTGTCGACGCTCGAACCCAGCGTTGCGGGACCTCGGCGGCCGCAGGATCGCGTGGCGCTGGGGCAGATCGGCAAGAGCTTCCACACGGCTTTTGATGAGAGGATTGCCGATGGTGCGGGCGGGGCGACCGGCGGCGTGGCCGTGGCGGCGAAGCCCAGAGCGGTCGACATCAAGATGGACGGCGCGCGCGCGCCGCTGACCGATGGGTCGGTGGTGATTGCCGCGATCACGTCGTGCACGAATACGTCAAACCCGGCTGTGATGGTCGCGGCGGGCCTGCTCGCGAAGAAGGCGGTCGAACGCGGCCTCACGGTGCCGCCGACCGTAAAGACCAGCCTGGCGCCGGGCTCGACGGTCGTCACATCGTACCTGGTGCGCGCCGGGTTGATGCCGTACCTCGAGACGCTGCGGTTCCACCTGGTCGGCTACGGCTGCACGACGTGCATCGGCAACAGCGGTCCGCTGCCCGATCCGGTGGCGCAGGCTGTGCAGGAAAATGATCTGGTCGTGGCCGCCGTGCTCTCGGGTAACCGCAACTTCGAGGGGCGTATCCATCCGCAGGTGCGCGCCAGCTACCTCGCCTCGCCTCCGCTGGTCGTCGCGTTTGCACTGGCTGGGTCGGTCGACATCGACCTGACGACGCAGCCGGTCGGACGCGACCGCAACGGCAAGCCCGTCTTCCTGCGCGACCTCTGGCCGACGTCGAAGGAAATCCAGGACACCATCGCACGCTCGCTCGGCCCCGAGCAGTTCGAGGAGCGCTATCGCGACGTCTTCCACGGCGACGACACCTGGCGGGCGTTGCCGGTGCCGGCCGGTGGCCTCTACGCCTGGGACCGGCAGTCGACCTACGAGCAGGAGCCGCCCTTTTTCACCGATCTGAGCATGGATCCGCCGCCGGTGCGCGACATCAAGGGCGCGCGCGTGCTCGCAGTGCTCGGCGATTCGATCACGACCGACCATATCTCGCCTGCCGGTTCGATCGCCGCGGACAGCCCCGCGGGACGATACCTGATGGAGCACGGGGTCCCGAAGGCCGACTTCAACTCGTACGGCTCGCGGCGCGGCAATCATGAGGTGCTGGTGCGGGGGACGTTTGCGAACGTCCGTCTGCGCAACACACTGGCCGGCGGCAAGGAAGGCGGTTGGACGACCTACCTGCCGACCGGTGAGGTGATGGCGATCTATGATGCGGCGATGCGGTATCAGGCGGACGGAACACCGCTCATTGTGATCGGTGGGAAGGAGTACGGTTCAGGCTCGTCGCGCGACTGGGCGGCCAAGGGGCCGAAGTTGCTCGGTGTGCGCGCGGCGATCGCGGAGAGTTTCGAGCGTATCCACCGCACCAACCTGGTGCAGATGGGTGTGCTGCCGCTCCAGTTCAAGCCGGGGAAGACCACAGCGTCGCTCGGGCTGACGGGGCATGAGGTCTTCGATATTGCAGGCATCGGAAAGGGCATCACTCCGGGGCAGACAGTAACGGTACGGGCGAAGCGCGACGACGGCAGCACGGTGACGTTCCAGGCGACGGTGCGGATCGACAGCAATATCGAAGTGGAATACTATCGCCACGGCGGGGTGCTGCCGTTTGTGCTGCGGCGGCTCATGAGTTCCTGACGTCGG
>JBGQGY010000073.1:0-19360 GCA_041497675.1 bacterium
CCGGTGAGAGAGAGCCGCGTACTGGTGGAAGCGCGGCAACCGCGAGGCGGGGAATGGGCCCGTGAGGCATGAGACGAAGGGGTTGCGTCCCCGGTAGTCTCATCGGCGGCTCCCACGAGACGGGAGCGCAAGTGCCGCGCGTCCCGCGCCGGTCGAACGGCTGACCAGCGGTGGCGTCGCGGAATCCGGGTGGCACCGCGGGAGAACACCTCTCGTCCCCAATGGGGCGAGGGGTGTTTGTGTTTCGGGAACAGACAGAAGAGGGGACGGCGGGATGGGGTCATGATCATCGTCATGTCCGGCGCAGGAGAGGGGCAGGTGGAGGCCGTGGTCAAACGGGTGCATGCGGCGGGATTGAGCACGCACGTCTCGGTTGGCGTCTCGCGCACCGTGATCGGCGTCGTGGGCGACGACCGGACCAAAGAGATGCTGCGGGAGTCGATCGAAGGGATGGAGGCCGTCGAGAAAGTCGTGGCGATCCTCCAGCCGTTCAAACTCGTGAGCCGCGAGTTCAAAGCCGAAGACACGATCGTCCACGTGGGGCCGTGCACCATCGGCGGCCAGCGAGTGGCCGTGATGGCCGGGCCGTGCTCGGTGGAGAGCCGCGAGCAGATCCTGGCGGCGGCCGAGGCCGTCAAGGCCGCCGGGGGGACGATCCTTCGCGGAGGCGCCTTCAAGCCTCGCACATCGCCGTACTCGTTTCAGGGATTGGAAGAGGAAGGCCTACGGCTGCTGGCCGAGGCCCGCGCGCGCACTGGGCTCCCTGTGGTGACCGAGGCGATGGACGCGTCGCAGCTCGGCTTGGTGGCGCGTTACGCCGACATGATCCAGATCGGCGCGCGCAACATGCAGAACTACCCGCTGCTCCGCGAGGCGGGAAGAGCGAGACTCCCGGTGCTGCTCAAGCGAGGCATCAGCGCGACGATTGAAGAGCTGCTGCTGGCCGCCGAGTACATATTGAACGAGGGCAACTACCAGGTCGTGCTCTGTGAGCGCGGCATCCGAGGGTTCGATCCGCAGACGCGATTCACGCTGGATCTTGCCGCCATCCCTGTCCTGAAGCGCCTGACGCACCTGCCGGTCGTCATCGATCCGAGTCAAGCGACCGGGCGGTGGCGATATGTTCCACCGATGGCGCGCGCGGCGATCGCGGCGGGAGCAGACGGGCTGATCCTCGAGGTCCATCCCGACCCGGCGAACGCGTTGAGCGACGGGCCCCAGTCGCTGAATTTGGAGAACTTCGCTGAATTGATGCGGTCGCTGCGACCGCTCGCCGATGCCGTCGGGCGGAGGCTCTAGCGTGAGCGACTCTCCCGCCGCGCCCGGCTCATTTACCTCCGGCGCATATCCGCGGGCCGCGGCGGTTATCGGCCTGGGGTTGATCGGTGGTTCGCTTGCATTGAGGCTCCGGGCTGCCGGCGTGCGGGTCACGGGCATCGACGTCGATGCCCAAGTCCTCGCCGCCGCGCGCGCGCGACACGCCGTCGATCAAGGCAGCGACGCGCTTGCCGCTGCAGCCACCGCCGACCTGGTGATCATCGCGACGCCGCTCGACCGGATTGCGGAGATCGCCATCGCCGTGGCGCCGTCCCTGCGACCTGGGACCGTGCTGACCGATACCGGCAGCGTCAAGGCGCCCGTGGTCGCGGCGATCGAGGCGGCGTTGCCCGCGAGCGTGCACTTCGTGGGCGGTCATCCCATCGCGGGCAGTGAGGGACAGGGCTTCGCGGCGGCAGACCCCCGGATACTCGACGGGCGGCCGTTCGTGCTGACGCCGACGTCCCGGACGCACCCCGATGCGGTGGCGGCCATGCGGGATCTGATCGTCCGGCTGGGCATGCGGCCGGTGTTCCTCGACCCCGTCCAGCACGATGAACTGGCCGCGCAGATCAGCCACCTGCCGTATCTGGTGAGTCTGGCACTCCGGCGGGCGGCCGGCGGCGATGCGCTGGCGATCGCCGGCCGCGGGTTCGACGATATGACGCGGATCGCGCGCAGTCCCGCGGCGATGTGGGACGCGGTCTGCCGGTCGAACCGGGCGGCCATCTTGCGCGCGCTGGCGAGTTTCGAAGGCGAACTGGCGCGTCTCCACCGCGCGCTTGAATCCGATCGAATGGGCGACGCGCTTCCTCCAGACACGGAGGCCGCGCACATCATTTCGGGACAGCGAGGCGACCGATGAGCCGTTTGGAGATCTCTCCGACGAAGACCGAATTCCTGTCACGCGCTCGAGACGGCAATCTGATCCCCGTCGTGTGCAGTCTGGCGGCGGATCTCGAGACGCCCATCTCCGCCTTCCTGAAACTGCGTAACGGCGGCGAGGCCTACCTGCTCGAAAGCGTCGAGGGCGGCGAGAAGCTGGGCCGCTATTCATTTATCGGCACGCGGCCGACGGTCAGGGTCCGCGCCTACGATCGTCAGGTAGAGGTGTGGCAGCCGACGGGTGCATACACGGTCGAGGCTGATCCGCTCGATGTGGCCAGGGGGCTATTGGCCCGGTACCGGCCGGTACCGCACCCGGGTCTGCCGCGGTTCTACGGCGGCGCGGTCGGGTACTTCGGCTACGACTGTGTGCGTTTGTGGGAGCGACTGCCCAACCGGCCGCCCGACGACCTGGGTCTGCCGACCTGCTACCTTGTCATCACCGACGCGGTGGTGATCTTTGACCACGTGACGCACGCGATGCGGATTGTGGCCAACGCAATGATCGGCGACGACGCGGGTAAGGCGTACCAAGCCGCGGTCGAGACGATCGAGGCCATCTACGATCAGTTGCGGCAGCCGCTCGTGCCGCCGGAGTCGACCGGCCGCATCGAGCCCATGATGGATCAGGAGATGTCGACGCTCGACTACGTGCGGGCGGTCGAGCGCGCGCGGGAGTACGTGGCGGCCGGGGATATCTTCCAGGTGGTGCTGTCACGCCGGTTTTCGGCGCGCACCACGGGTGTGGACGCGCTGGAAGTCTACCGGGCGCTTCGGATGGTGAACCCGTCGCCGTACATGTTCTTCCTCGACTTCGACGGGGTGAAGATCATCGGGTCATCGCCGGAGATGCTGGTCCGGCTGGAGGACGGCATCGTCGAGACGCGCCCGCTGGCGGGCACCCGTCCCCGGGGCCTGAATGACGACGATGACCGCCGCATGGAGATGGAGTTGCTCGGCGACGAGAAGGAGCGAGCCGAGCACGTCATGCTGATCGACCTGGGGCGAAACGACATCGGCCGGGTGTGCCGGTACGGCACGGTTGAGGTCAACGACTTGATGTTCATCGAGCGGTTTAGTCATGTGATGCACATTGCGAGCAACGTGCGCGGGCAGGTCGACGCCGGTCGCGACGCCTTCGACGTGTTGCGCGCGTGTTTCCCGGCCGGGACGGTGACCGGGGCGCCCAAAATCAGGGCGATGGAAATCATCGACGAGCTCGAGCCGACCTCGCGCGGCCCGTATGCCGGGTGTGTCGGCTATGTGGGCTACTCGGGCAACATGGACACGGCGTTGACGCTGCGCACGATCGTGATGGCCGGTGATCGCGCCTACGTGCAGGCGGGCGCCGGGATCGTCGCGGACTCGGTCCCCGAGCGCGAGTACGTGGAAACAGTCAACAAGGCCAAGGCGCTCGTGCGGGCGCTCGAGATCGTGGGCCGCACGCGCGAACCGCTGCTGCGGGTGGGGGCGATGCGATGATCGCCGTCATCGACAACTACGACTCATTTACGTATAACCTGGTGCAGTACCTCGGCGCATTGGGCGCCGAGATCGAGGTGTACCGCAACGATGCCATCTCGGTTGATCAACTAGGCGCGCGGCGACCGCGGGCGATCGTCATCTCGCCCGGACCCTGCACGCCAAGACAAGCCGGGATCTCGGTCGAGGTCATTCGAACCCTGGGCCGCGACATTCCCCTGCTGGGGGTGTGTCTGGGACACCAGGCGATCGGCGAAGCGTTTGGCGGCCGGGTCGTGCGCGCGCCCGTTCCGGTGCACGGCAAGACCTCGATGATCCAGCACGACGGGCGCACGATCTATCAGGGTCTACCATTGCCGTTTGAGGCGACGCGGTATCATTCGCTGATCGTGTCGCGCGAGGGCCTGCCCGACGACCTCGACGTGTCGGCGCATCTCGCAGACGGCACGATCATGGGTCTGCGCCATCGAACGCTGCCGGTCGAGGGTGTGCAGTTTCATCCCGAGTCGGTGATGACCGCCGTCGGTAAGGCGATCCTGGCCCGGTTTCTCGATCTGGCCGGGATCCCACGCCGCCCGCTGGAGGCCGCCGGCAAGGAGGGCACGCGATGATCCGCGAGTCGATCCGTGCCGTCGCCGACCGCCAGTCGCTTTCAGAGCAGGACGCGTGGGCCGCGATGGGCGAGATCATGGACGGGCAGACGACGCCGGCCCAGATTGCCGCGTTTATTACGGCGCTGCGGATGCGCGGTGAAACCGTCGACGAGATCGCCGGTTTTGCGCGCGCGATGCGCGAGCGCGCGCTACGCGTGATTCCCCGCGTCGACCGATTGATCGACGTCGTCGGCACGGGCGGAGACCGCGTGAGCACGTTCAACATCTCGACGACGACGGCGTTCGTCGTCGCGGGGGCCGGTGGGTACGTGGCCAAACACGGGAACCGGGCCGTGAGCCGGCAGTCCGGGGCGGCCGACGTGCTGGAGGCGCTGGGTGTGAACATCCAGGTGGCGCCGGAGATCGTGCAGCGGTGTATCGAGGACATCGGCATCGGGTTCCTCTTTGCGCCCATCTATCATTCGGCGATGAAGCACGCGGCCGGACCGCGCAAAGAGATCGGGATCCGCACCGTGTTCAATATCCTGGGCCCGCTGGCGAACCCGGCCGGCGCATCGAGCCTGCTGGTCGGCACCTATGATCCGGCGCTCGTCCGCATCATGGCGGAGGTGCTTGGTGAGCTCGGCGTGCGGCGCGCGATGGTGGTCCACGGCGACGGGATGGACGAGATGTCGACGCTGGGCAAGACCAAGGTGGCCGAATTGCGGGAAGGGCGCATCTCGGTGTCCAGCGTCGATCCGACGTCGCTTGGGATCAAGGCGCCTGCTCCTGAAGCCATCGCCGGCGGGACGCCGCAGCAGAACGCCGAGGTCACCACGAAGGTCCTGCGAGGCGAGCCGGGACCCGCTCGGGACATCGTCCTGCTCAACGCCGCGGCGGCGCTGGTGGCAGGAGAGCTGGCCGAGGACCTGCGGGACGCCATGAAACTGGCCGCCCGGGCGATCGATTCGGGGGCGGCCTACGAGAAGCTCGAAGCCTTGCGGGTCGCGACACGCGCCGCCTGAATATGTCGATCTTGGCCGAGATCATCGCGCACAAGCGCCAGGAGGTGGCGGCGAACCGCGTTGCCATGCCGCTCACGGCCGTGCAGGCGCGCGCGGCGGCCTCGTCACCGGCGCGGGATTTCGCCGCCGCGGTTGCGGGGCCGCCTGTGCGAATCATCGCCGAGGTGAAACGCGCGTCACCGGCACGCGGGGTGATCCGGGAGGATGCCGACCCGGCCGCCGCGGCGCGACGCTATGAAGCCGCGGGAGCCGCTGCCGTGTCGGTGCTGACCGACCGGCGCTACTTCAAGGGCAGCGCCGAAGATTTGCAGGCGGTACGGGCGGCTGTCGGACTCCCGGTGCTGCGCAAAGACTTCGTGGTGGACGCCTATCAGATTTACGAAGCGCGGGCACTGGGCGCCGATGCGGTACTGTTGATCGCCGGCAGCATCCCGACCGGCGACCTGGCCGCGTTGGGGCGGCTGGCCGTGGACCTCGGGATGACGCCCTTGTACGAGGCGCACGCCGAGGCAGAGGTCGATGAGGTATTGGCCTGCGGGGCGCGGGTCGTGGGCATCAACAACCGCGATCTGAAGACCCTAATGGTCGATCTGGGAACGACGGGCCGGTTGCGGCCCAGGATCCCGGCCGGCGTCGTCGTGATCAGCGAGAGCGGCGTCGAGACGCCTGACGACGTGGCGCGCGTCTGCCGCGCCGGGATCAACGCGATCCTGGTGGGGACGGCGCTGATGGCCAGCGCCGATCCGTCGGCGCACCTGCGCGCGCTGCGCGCGGCTGCCGAACACGTGGGCACCGAGCAGACTGGAGGTTCGCGGACATGAAGAAGGGGCGCCTGCTGACCGGTGATCGCCCCACCGGCAAGCTGCACCTGGGGCACTATGTCGGGACGCTGGCCAACCGCGTCCGGTTGCAGGAAGACTATGATTGTTTCTTTCTGCTGGCCGACTATCATATCCTGACCACACGGCTCGAGCACCTCGACGAGATCGAGCAGAACATCCGCGAGATCGTGCTCGACTACTTGAGCGTCGGCATCGACCCTGAACGATCGACGATCGTCCTGCAGTCGGCTGTGCCGCAGATTCCCGAGCTGCAGCTGATCTTTGCCATGCTCGTGCCGGTCCCGCGGCTTCAGCGTGTTCCGACGCTAAAGGAAGTGATGCGGGATCTGCACATCACTCAGCCGTCGGCCGGTCTGCTGAACTATCCCGTGCTGCAGGCGGCGGACATCCTGAGCGTGCGCGGTGAGATCGTCCCCGTTGGGAAAGATCAGGCGTCGCACCTCGAGCTCACACGCGAGATCGCCCGGCGTTTCAACGAGCTGTTCGCGCCGGTCTTTCCGGAGCCCGAGACGCTGATCGGCGAGGTCGGCACGCTGCCCGGCACCGACGGCAAGGCGAAGATGAGCAAGTCGGTGGGGAACGTGATCTATTTGTCTGACGATCCCGAGACCGTCACCCAGCGCGTGATGCGCATGTACACTGATCCGAATCGGATCCACCCAACTGATCCGGGCACCGTTGAAGGCAACCCGGTCTTTGTCTATCATGACGCATTCAACGCCAACAAAGCCGAAGTCGCTGATCTCAAGGAGCGTTACCGTGGCGGCCGGGTTGGTGACGTCGAGGTAAAGAAACGGCTGGCGGTCGGGCTCAATGCGTTTCTTGAGCCCATCCGCGAACGCCGCGCTCGGTTTGCGTCCCGGCCCGAACTGGTCGACGAGATCATCGTGGAAGGCAGCCGTCGCGCGCGCTCTCTCGCGGCCGACACGCTTGAACGCGCCCGCGAGGGGATGAAGATGGCGTACTATCGCGGCGTCCGCGAACGCGCATGATCAGGGTCAAGATCTGCGGGATTCGCACGGAGGCCGATGCGGTCATGGCCGCGGAGGCCGGTGCCGATGCGATCGGCATGATCTTTGCGCCCGGGGCCCGGCGGCAGATCGATGCGGCGCAGGCCCGGCGTATCGCCGCCGCCCTGCCGCCTTTTGTCACGAGGGTCGGCGTGTTCGTCAACGAGCCCCTGGACCGCGTTCGCGCGCTGGTCGACACGATCCGTCTGGACGCGGTGCAACTGCAGGGGGACGAGACACCCGAGGATTGCGCGACGGTGCGGGAGTGGGGTGTGACCGTGATCCGAGCGATCCAGGTAGCCGGTCCGCTCGATGCCGCCGCCCTGCGCGCGCTGCCCGTGCACGCCGTGCTGCTGGACACGTACCGGCCGGGCGTGCGTGGCGGCACCGGCGAGACGTTCGATTGGTCGCATGCGGTACCGGTGGCGCGCTGCATGCCCGTGATCCTCTCGGGTGGGCTCCGGCCTGAGTTCGTTGCCGAAGGCGTCAGGATGGTGCATCCGTACGGGGTCGACGTCAGCTCCGGTGTCGAGACCGATGGCCGGAAGGATCCGGCGAAGATTCAGGCGTTCATTCTCGCGGCCCGCTCGGCGGATTCTCCGCGAGAGCAGGTGCGTCAATGAGTATGCAGGTGGCGGGTCTGGGGACCGGGCGGTTTGGGCGGTTTGGTGGGCGTTATGTCCCGGAAACACTGATCCCGGCGCTCGACGAGCTCGAGGCCGCGTATGCCCGCCTGTCGACTGATCCCGGGTTCTGCGCCGAGTTGGACCAGGCGCTGCATCATTATTGCGGACGGCCCACTCCCGTGTACTTCGCGAGCCGCTTGTCGGACGAACTCGGCGTCCGGATCTACCTCAAGCGCGAAGACCTGCTGCACACGGGCGCGCACAAGATCAATAACGCGCTTGGGCAGGTGTTTCTGGCGAGGCGCATGGGGAAGCAACGGATCATCGCCGAGACGGGTGCGGGTCAGCACGGCGTGGCGACCGCCACAGCCGCCGCCGTGTCGGGGCTGCCGTGCGAGGTGTACATGGGATCCGAGGACGTCGAGCGTCAAAGCCTCAACGTCTTCCGGATGCGGTTGCTCGGCGCGAAGGTCATCCCCGTCGAGTCCGGCAGCCGGACCCTCAAAGATGCCATCAACGAGGCGCTGCGTGACTGGGTCACCAACGTCGCGACCACGTTCTACGTGATCGGATCGGTCGTCGGACCGCATCCGTATCCGACGCTCGTGCGCGATTTTCAGGCGATCATCGGGCGCGAAGCCCGCGAGCAGGTTCGGGAACAAACCGGCCGGCTCCCCGACGTCATCGTGGCATGTGTAGGCGGTGGCAGCAACGCGATCGGTCTCTTTCACGCGTTCCGCGACGACCCGGTCAGACTGATCGGCGTGGAAGCCGGTGGTGACGGCGTCCAGACCGGGCGCCACGCGGCCACGCTGGTGGCCGGCGCGCCCGGGGTGCTGCACGGCGCCATGAGTTATCTGCTGCAGGACGCGCAGGGACAGGTGATGGAGACGCACTCGATCTCGGCCGGGCTGGACTATCCCGGCGTGGGCCCCGAGCACGCGTTTCTCAAGGAATCCGGGCGCGCGGAGTACGTCGCCGCCGACGACCGGACCGCGCTGGATGGCTTCCGGCTGCTGGCGCGCACTGAAGGCATTCTCTCCGCGCTCGAGCCTGCGCACGCGATCGGCTACCTTCGCGAGCTGGCGCCGTCGCTGCCGCGTGGATCGGTGGTGCTCGTCGGGTTGTCCGGCCGCGGGGACAAAGACGTCCACGTGGTCGCGAAGGCGTTGGGCGAGACACTGTGAGCCGGATCGCGGCCACGTTCGAGACGCTCCGCGCGCAGCGCCGGCGGGCGCTGATCCCGTTCGTCATGGGGGGAGACCCATCGCTCGATGCGACGGCGTCGTTTCTGCTGCGGTTCGCAGCGGCCGGCGCCGATGTGCTCGAGATTGGGGTGCCGTTTTCGGACCCGATCGCCGATGGGCCGATCAACCAGCGCGCGGCGCAACGGGCGCTCACAACGGGGGTTGGGTTGCGCGACATCCTCGCGCTCGTCAAGCTCGTTCGGCCGCGCGTCACGCAGCCCGTGGTCCTGCTGACGTACTACAATCCGGTCCTGCAGTACGGGCTCGAGGCCTTCTGCCGGGACGCTCCCGCTGCGGGCGTCGATGGCGTTGTCATCCCCGACCTGCCGCCGGAGGAAGGCGACCCCCTTCGCGCGGCCGCTTCGCCACGCGGTCTCGACACCATCTTTCTTGCCGCACCGACCAGCACCGACGAACGTTTGGCGCGTGTCGCCGCCGGAAGCAGCGGTTTCGTCTATTGTGTCTCCCTGACCGGCGTCACCGGCGTGCGGACAACTATCGCCGGTGACATTGGCGCGCTCGTGAGCCGGCTGCGCCGGCAGACGACACTGCCGGTGTGTGTGGGGTTCGGCGTGTCGACGCCGGAGCACGCGCGGCAGGTGGCCTCCGTCGCGGACGGTGTGATCGTCGGGAGCGCCATTGTCTCCATCGTGGAGCGCGAGGGCGCATCGGCCGGTGCAGCGCTGGAAGGCTTCATTCGAAACCTCCGCGCAGGCATCGACGCCGCGGCCGGCTCACACGCCGGAGGATGACCCTCAACTAAAACGAACTCTTCAGTGCGACGCGAATCTGCTTCCCCGAGACGGCGAAGATGCGGCGGACTCGACGGGAACTCCTCAGGGATCTCGGTGCGGTGCTTGCGGGCGCGATACTGTCGTCGGCGGGTCGGGCGTGGGTCCGTCCGGCCACGGCGTTCGCGCAGGGTGCGCCCGCCGGATGGTCCCGCTACCTCCAGCCCCAGTTGGGAATCGTTCTTGCACATCCCCCCGGCTGGGCCGTGCGCGCGCTCGAAAGCGGGCAGACCGGTGCGAGCCGGGGGCCCGACGGGCTCACGGGGCCCCGCGCGTATGGTCAGCTGTACACGGTCAAAGAGGGCACCGGCTCCACGGCCCTGCTCAACGCGGTCGCCGGCGGGCTGACCATGCTGTACGCTGACTTCAACGTTGTCGAAAGGGTTCGTCTGTCGACCACGCCCGATCTCAGCGCGCTGCGATATACGCTTCCCTTCGTTGACGGCCTGCGCAAAGGGACGCTGACGATATCCGTCAACAAGGGAGGCGCCGTCGCGCTCGGCTTCGATGCTCCGGCGGCCGAGTACGCGGCGTCGGTCGACACGTTGACCGCGATCGTCGGCACCTTTCGCTGGTTCGAATCGTCGCTCCATCTCACCGAGGCCACCGAGCCCAGTGAGCGCGCCTATTCCGTCATGGTGCCCGGTGGCTGGCGCCCCGACCTCCGCGTGAAGCGACCGCATGTCGACGCCGGCTTTGTCGCGAAAGCCTTCGACCCCGCGACCGGCGCCACTGTGGAAATTCATCGGCCGTACACGCCCGCGTTCATCGCCCCCAATTCGATGCTCGCCCAGGCTGGCTACCGCGAGGGAACGCAGTACCCGCTTGGAGCGAAGTGGGGCATGGAACCCCTCCTCGTGCACCGGTACCTGGCCGGCAAAGAGTTTATCGGCTCCTACGTGCTGCCGGCGCTGCAGGGCTCGAGACCCGGCCTCGCCATTACCGGGTTGGGCGACCGTGCCGATCTGGCCTTTGATCCCCAGATCGCGTTGATAAGAAAGGCCCTGGGGGGCGGTGGGGCCGGCGGCGAGGTCGAGTTTACGTGGACCCGGGCCGATGGCGTCCGGATGCGCGGGCGGGCGGTTGCCGTCACCCTGTACGGTCCCTCGCCGACCGGTCAGGGTGTCGGCCTGTGGAGCGCGCCGCACGTGATGCTCGCCGAAGCCCCGGAGCCGGGTATCAACACAGCGGTGGTCGCCATGCTGACGATCAATGCCTCCTTGAAGATCAATCCGAGATGGTTCGTTGCCGAACTCAAGGGATCGCGCGACCGGTGGCGTATCATCCGCGAGACCGAAAAGATCCTCTTCACGAAATATCAGGAAACCGTCCAGCGCCGGCAGGAAGCGTCGCTCGCGGCCGCCGAGCAGTGGGATGCCTATATCAGACACTCGTTCTCCGGCGGTTCGGACTATGGGAACTATGTGCCCTATGGGCGGGACACGATCCTCACACAGGACGGCCGTGTGGTCCCTGTCATAGAATTGGGCGGCAAGACGGTGACAGAGTGGATGAACGATAATCCCAGCGGCTATCTCAAGAAAGCCTGGTAGGAGCGCGGCGAGATCATGGGCGTGGACGAAGAGATCCTGGTGGTTCACCGGGCCGATCTGTTTTGGAACGGTCCGTTTGGCGGCGTGTCCACAAACGGTCTCGACGAGTACATCGAGCGGGTGCGCCGTCACGGATTCTTCACGCGCCGGGGCGACGTCGAAGAGGACCCGTCGCTCAAGCAGATCATCCCGTACTTGGTGGTACGCCGCGCCGGACGGTTCATGCTGTTCCGCCGGACGCGCGCCGGCGGCGAGGCGCGTCTGCACGAGCTCTACTCGGTGGGCGTGGGCGGGCACATCTCAAAGACCGACGTGGACGGCGCGGGCGATGTGGTTGCCGCGGGGCTGCGCCGCGAGCTCGAAGAGGAACTCGTGGTCGGCGGTCCATGGTCGGCGCGGCTGGCGGGCGTGCTCAACGACGATGAGAATCCCGTCGGACAGGTGCATTTCGGGCTCGTGCACGTGATCGACGTCGCGTCCGGCGAGGTCATGATTCGCGAGACCGACCGTCTGACGGGCCGGCTCGCGGATAGCGGCGACATCCGCGAGGCATATGCCCGGATGGAAACCTGGTCGCAGATGGTCGTCGACGCGGGGATCATCGGCCCATGATGGCCGTCGCCCCGCCGTATCGCCTCGACCGCACGCTGTCCTGCGGTCAATGCTTCCGATGGTCGGTGGTACCGGCGAGCGATCGCGTGGCGGCGCGCGGAGTCGTGGACGGGGCGGTCGCCGTCGTCACCCAGCATGCGCACGGGCTCTCGGTTGACTGGCAGGGGCCGGAGGGTTCGGTGCCGCGGCTCTTGCGTCACCTCGGTGCCGACGAGCCGCTGGCCGAGATCGAGGCCGCGCTCGGCGAGGACGCGGTGCTGGGCCGGCTGCTGCCCCGCACGTCAGGGATCGCGTTGATGCGTCAGGATCCCTGGGAATGTCTCGTCTCGTACGTCATCTCGGCCTTCAACAACATTCCGAAGATTGTGCAGACCATTGACCGTTTGTCGCGACGTTTTGGCGATCGGATCTCGGCAGATGCGTGGGCGTTTCCCGGGCCTGAGCAGTTGGCTGGGGCGAGGCTTGGGGCGCTTCACGCCTGTATCCTCGGCTATCGGGCGCCCTACGTCCGCGACGTCGCGCGGCTGGTGACGCGGGGTGGTCTCGATCTTGATGCTGTTGCGCGCCTTCCGTATGATGACGCGCGGAAGACGCTGCTCGACCTGCCTGGGGTGGGCGAGAAAGTCGCCGAGTGCGTCCTACTCTTCGGCCTTGGCCATCGCGAGGCGTTTCCAGTCGATGTGTGGGTCAACCGGGCTGTTGAGCGATGGTACTCCAAGGGGAGACCCCGCGCGCCTCGGGCGATCCGGGCGTGGGCGCGTGACCGGTTCGGTCCGCTGGCCGGCTACGCGCAACAACACCTCTTTACGGGTGCGCGGATCCTGGAACGAAAGCGGCTCGGCATCCGCTCTATTGGAACACCGGGCCGGCGCGCGGCCTTGTAGAATGCAACAGGAGGTGTGAGAGATGAGGACCTTTGGCATGGCGAGATGGCTGGCGCTGGCGCTTGTGGCCGTAGCGTGGGGACTGCCGTTGAATGCCGACGCGGCGCCCGCCGCCGCGACGGCTCGTATCGAGGGGTTCGTCTCCTCAAGCGACGCCACGTCGATCACCGTCGCCCTTCGCAATAACGACCAAGTGCGGGTCACCGCGACACCCGACACGCAGATCATCCTGCGCACGCCTGCGCAGTTGACCGCCATCAAGCCAAACGACTTCGTGGCCGTGACCTCGAGGCGCGAGCCGGACGGCGCGCTCACCGCGCTGTTGATCAACATCCTCCCGCCGGAGTATAAAGGCCGTATGCGCGAGGTTCAGTTCGTCATGGATACCGGCAACATGATGACGAACGCCGTGGTCTTCCAAAACGTCAGGAAGATCGAGGGGCGGACGCTCTATCTGCGGATGCCCGATGGGCCGTCCGTGATCAACGTCCCCGCCATGACCGACGTTTTCCGTCTGGCCGTCGTGAAGCTCACCGACCTCAAGCCGGGGATGCGGATCGTGGTACGCGGAGCCAGCAATCCCGACGGCAGCCTGGTCGCTGTGGGCATCACGGCCGACGCGCTACCAAAGTAGTCGGTTAGGCACGCTCGTAGACGACCCGGCCGCCGGCCATCGTCAGCGAGATCTTGATCGAGGGGATGCGCTCGTCGGGTACCGTCAGGTAATCCTCGCCGAGCACGACGAGGTCGGCCCACTTGCCGACCTCAAGCGATCCTTTTCGGCCCTCCTCGAACGTCGCGTACGCGCCGTTGATCGTAAACAGACGCAACGCATCCTCGCGGCTGATGCCCTCGTCGGGCAGCACTTTGCCGACGAGCGTCTCCCGCGTGACCAGATGATACAGGCCGAGGAGCGGCCGGTCGGTATCGTAGTGAATTGCGGGACAGTCCGTGCCTCCGGTGACCATCATGCCTTCTCGCAGCCATGACTTGACCGCCAGTCCCCAGTCTTTCACCGTGCGCTCCCACGCGTCGGCGATCTTGCTCTTCGCGATCCGGACCTGATCCATGACCTGGTGCATACGGAACGAACGGGCCGCGGCAAAGTACGCCAGCAGCGGGTTTGCGGCAATGATCAGGTCGAGGGCCTTGGCCCGATGATAGAACTCGGGTTTGATTAGGCCAAACCCGTGCTCCCAGGTGAAGCGCCGCCCGCGCAGTGACCGCTCGCGGTCGGCCTCTTCGAACGTGCTGAGCACCAGGTCGGTGGCGTCATCGGCGCTCCCGGTGCCGACGTGGACGGCGAGCGTGAACCCCATGCGGTTGCCGGTCAGTAGCATCGCGCGCAGCTTCTCGGGTGAATAGGCCCACCAGCCGTCGTTTTGGACGACCAGCTTGAGGCCGCCCAAACGCAGCCAAGGACTGCCCATGCCCTGTTTGGGGCCAAAGTAGCGCTGCAGCGATTCGTTGATGTCGTCAATCTTCATGTAGCGCGCGGGGAGGCCAAGGATCAGATCGGTGCGCACGGTCAGCTCGCCGCGGCGATCGGCCTCGATGTAGGCATCCATCTCCTCGGGCGTCACACCCATGTCTCGTGTGCCGACCACACCACAGGCATGAAACCGCGCGGCCTGCGCTTTTATGGCCCTAATGTACGTCTCGGTGTCGAAGTGGAGGAAATCCCACTTCTTCATCGGCAGACCCATCCGTTGCCACAAACGCTTGCGCGCCATGTCGCCAGCAGCGGCGATCAGGTGGCCGGTGGGTTCGCCGTCCTCGTCGCGCGCGATGTGTCCTTCGCCCTCATCGGGGGTGCCGCCGGGGTCGGCCGTTTGACGATCGATCCCGGCCAGACGCAAGGCGACGGAGTTCAGGATAATGTTCTTCCCCGACTGGAATAGGTAGACGGGGTTCTCAGGCGCGACCTCGTCGAGGTCGTACCGGTTGGGGAAGCGGCCGTCTTTTAGCGCGCCGCGGTACATGCACGACGTGGCGATCCACTCGCCCGGTTTCGCCCGCCGGGTCCGTTCGGCGATCGCGGCACGGATGTCCGCGATGCTCTGAGCCCACGCCAGGTTGACCTTGGCGCCGACCTCGGGGTGATCGAGCCCGGCCAGCAAGGCGTGGGTGTGGTTGTCGATCATGCCCGGGATGACGCAGGCACCCTTGAGGTCGATGCGGCGCGTTGCGGCGCCGGCCAGCGGCTTGATCTCCGCGTCGCTGCCGACCGCGGCGATCGTGTCGCCGGCCACGGCCACCGCCTGGACGATCGAGAAGGTGCAATCGACCGTGAGGATCTTGCCGTTGTAGAGGATGACATCTGGAATGAGACGGCCGTTGTCGATCTTCATCGAGTGAAATCCTCCCGTGTCTGCTTCATGACGTCGAGATCGAGCAGCAGATCGACCGCCGTGCGCGCCATGGTTTCCGCGGCAGTGAGCATCGCCTTCAGCCCCTGGTCCCTGGCTGCGCACGTCGCGGCTTCTCGCGTGTGGAAGGCGACCTGTTCGGGCCAGGTGGCCACGGAAAAGAGCAAGGAGGGCACAGCCTGGCTCACGTTGCCAAAGTCGGTCGAGGCCATGGCGCGCCACGACCCCACGGATTCGCCGAGCGCCCGGAGGTTGTCACCGACGAGGGTGCCGAGGGTCCGGTTGTACCGCACCGGGTCCAGCAGACCGGTCTCCCGGACCTCGAGTTGGGTCCCTGAGGCCATGGCGCCGGCGCGGGCACAGTCGACGACGCGCGCACAGACACGGTCGAGTTCGGCCGGATCGGCCGACCGGACGCCGAGCTTGCACACCGCGCGCTCCGGGATCACGTTGACAGCCTGACCGCCGTCGCTCACGATGCCGTGGATGCGCACACCATCAGGAGTGAACTGCCGCAGGGCGTTGAGATTCATGTACGTGAGGAGCACGCCGTCCAGGGCGCTGGCGCCGCGCCATGGGTCGGCGGCCGCGTGCGCGGGCCGGCCGCGGAATTCGAACTCATACATCCGCACACCCATACATTGTTCCATCAAGGTTGTTGCGGAGAACGGATGGAAGGTCAGGGCGGCATCGAGTCCCGCAAACGCTCCAGCCGCGAGCATCATCGGTTTGCCGGTGCCGAGTTCCTCCGCCGGGCAGCCATAGACCTTGATCGTTCCAGGTAAGCGATCCATCAGGTCCGCCAAAAACACTCCGGCGCCCACCGCTGAGCCGCAAATGAGATTGTGCCCGCACCCGTGATCGACGCCCGGCAGCGCATCATATTCGGCCAAGAAACCGATCGTCGGACCGGGACCGCGCCCCACCCGGGTCGCCACGAAAGCGGTGTCGATGCCGGGCACGATCTCGAAGGTGAACCCGTGCCGCTCCAGCATCTCGCGGCACCAGGCCACCGCGCGCCGTTCCTGGTGGCCCAGTTCGGGGTGGGAGTGGATCCGAAGGCTCATCTCGACGATGTCCTTCCCAAAATCCCGCGCCGACGCGCGGAGCTGCTCTTTCACGACTGTCGCCTGCGCGGTCATCCGATCTGGTCCTCCATGCATGATCGCAGCCGCGCCTCGAGCGCCGCCCGATCCGAGTCGGTCAAGTCCTTGCCGATGAACACCATCTCGTTGAGCCCGGCTTCATCCGGACGCCACGGTTCTCCGGCGGACACCGTCCACCGCTCACCGACGAGGTGAAAGACAAAGCGGACCGGCGCCCCGGCGACCGAGAGAATGCCCTTGGCCCTGAAGACGGTTGTGGGCAGGGTGTCGAGCAGATGGGAAAACTTCTCGAGATCGATCGTGCCGGGAGTCCGCAACGAGATCGCCCGGAACACGTCTGCATGGTGGTGGGCGGTTCGCGCGAAGCCGGCATGCGACACGTGGAGTCCCAGGATGAGATCCAGGTCGACGTCACCGTGGCGCCCGCGGAGGATCCGGGCGTTCGGGTTCAGGCGTCGCAGTCCGCTATCGATCTGGTCGATCGCGTGGTCGGGGACCAGATCGGTTTTGTTGATCAGCAGGATGTCGCCGTTCACGATCTGCGCGTACGCCTGTTCGGCTTGATCCAGGTTGCGGTCGAAGTTCGCCGCGTCGACCAGGGTGATGATCGCGTCCAGCCGAATATCCTGCTGCACCCGCGGGTCGAGCAGTTGGGCGGCAATCGGCTCTGGGTCGGCAACGCCGGTCGTCTCGATCACGATGTGCTCGGGTGGGGCGGCGCGATCCAGCAGCGTCGCCACTGAGGACAGGAGATCGTCTCTGAAGGCACAACAGATGCAGCCATTCGTGAGTTCGAGGATGTCCGTATCCTGTCGCGCAATCAACCGGGTATCGATGTTGATCTCACCGAACTCGTTGACGAGCACGCCGAACCGGATGCCGTGACCGCCGCCCAGGATGTGGTTGAGGAGCGTGGTCTTGCCGCTTCCCAGGAACCCCGTCAACAGGGTGACAGGCGTTGGGGTCATAGTGGCGTTGAGGTACGACGGTGAGCGGGCGTGGTCCTTCGCTGACTCCACGCGTTGAGGTAGACGAATGAGCAGGTCTCTCGTTCTCAAGAACGTACGGCCGAACGGTGGGCCGACCGTGGACATGCGTATTGACGACGGCTACGTGGCGGAGGTCGGCCGCGCCCTGACAGCGGATGCGCCTGACCACGAGGTGGTCGACGGGCGGGATACGATCGCGATTCCGAGCTTTGTCGAGGCCCACACGCATCTCGACAAGACGCTCTGGGGACGCCCCTGGCACTCGAATCAGGCGGGCCCCCGGCTCATCGACCGCATCGAGAACGAACGCCGGCTCCGCTCGCAGCTCAGCTTGGACCCGGCGCTTCAGTCAAGGCGCCAGGCCATCCAGTCGATCCGCATGGGCACGAGCTACATCCGGACTCACGTCGATATCGACACCGAGATCGGGCTCAAGCACCTTGAGGGAGTCCTCGCAACCCGGGAGCGGCTCCATCCGTACATCGATATCGAGATTGTCGCCTTTCCCCAGAGCGGGATGCTTGTGCGGCCTGGCACGGTGGATCTCCTCGACAAGGCGCTCCGGTCTGGGGCTGATCTCATCGGCGGCATCGATCCCAGTGCGATCGACCGCGATCCCGTCCGTCACCTGGACACCATCTTCGCCCTGGCGGAGAAACACGGCAAGGGCGTAGACATCCACTTGCATGAGCCTAGCGAGCTCGGGGCGTTCGCCATCGAGCTCGTCATCGAACGCACGCGGGTGCTCGGCCTCCAAGGGAAAGTGATGATCAGCCACGCGTTCTGCCTTGGCGCGGTCGACGAGGCCACGCTCAGCCACCTTCTGGAGGCGCTCGCAGAGCTCCGGATCGCCGTGATGACCACCGGTCCCGTGGGCCGCCCCTGCCCATCCGTCAAACGGCTTCGTGACGCGGGCGTGGTGGTCTGCTCGGGTTCGGACGGTATTCGCGACACGTGGGGTCCGTATGGCAACGCCGACATGCTCGAGCGGGCGACGCTGCTCGCAATGCGAAACAGCTTTCGCACGGACGCCGAGATCGAACTCTGCCTGGATGTCGTGACATATGGCGGCGCAGTGGCCCTTGGGCTGACGGAGTACGGCGTCACTCCGGGCTGCCGCGCCGACCTCGTGCTGCTCGATTACGAGACCCGGGCCGAGGCGGTCGTGTCAAAGGGGCCGCGCGCCCTGGTCGTCAAGGGTGGCCGGATCGTCGCTCGTGACGGGGAATGTCTGATCCCAGCGTGATGCTACACTCAGAGAAACGTGTGTTCGATGTACTCCTCACCCCGTGGCTCCCCACCCGACAGCTGATCACCTCGTAGCCCAGCGTAGAGATATACGCGAGCGCGCCCTGGGGAGGGGACCACGGCAGGGCGCGGAATCGAAACAGAACACAGGGGTGAGGTGCATGGCAGAAGTGTTCATTGGCGGCGCCTACCGGGAGTTCCCACGGGCCGAGCGGCTGCCGATCAGAAATCCGGCGAATGGCGAGCTGGTCGACACCGTCCCCAAGGTCGGTGTCGCGGAAGTGGACCTGGCGGTCCGATCGGCCGCCGATGCCTTCCCGGCCTGGCGCGAGACGCCCGCGGGGCGGCGCGGCGAGATCCTCATGACGGCCGCCGCCGCGGTCCGCCACGCGTTGAACGATCTAGCGCAGCTGCTGACCAGTGAGCAGGGCAAGCCGCTGCGCGAGGCCCGACTCGAGATCAGCCGCTTCGTCCACACGCTGGAGCACTACGCCGGTCTGGCCAAGAACCTGCGGGGCGGCTACGTGCCCAACCTGGACGAGGGCGCGTATGGCATGATTCTCAAGATGCCGCTGGGCGTGGTCGGCGCGATCGTCCCCTGGAACTTTCCGACGACGCTGCTCGGGAACAAACTTGGACCCGCGCTGGTGGCCGGCAATACGCTCGTCGCCAAACCGGCGGAGACCACGCCGCTCACGACGTTGCGCATCGCGGGGCTGATGCACGAGGCCGGGCTGCCCGCCGGCGCGTTCAACGTGATCACGGGAGCCGGATCGGTCGC
>JBGQGY010000074.1:0-19319 GCA_041497675.1 bacterium
GACCGCGGCAGGCATCCCCCCCGTTCCCCTGAGCCTTCCCGATCTGATTGTCAGCAAGTTCGAGTTGCTGGACTCTCCCAAGATCAAGGACGACCACGTTGAGATTGCCGTCGCCGTTGGCGTCAAGAACCAGGGCACCGGGCAGGCGGGCCCATTCGACGTCGAGATCGAGTATTCGTATGTGGTACCCGTGCCAAACGGGACTTCGACCCAGGGCAGAAGACCCGGGGCCGATCGCGTCTTGGGTTCGTACAGTATTCCATTCACGGCCGGCAGCGCAGGGTGGGGCCCGCTGGCCCCAGGGCAGGTCGCGTACCATAAGGGATTTCTCGTGTTCCCCGCGACGGTGCGTCACGTCACCGTACTGTTGCAGGCCGTTGCCGACGCTTGTCACACGGGCCCAGCGATCAGCGGAGTCAGAGATTGCAGGGTGAAGGAGAGCAACGAGACCAACAATACCTCTGCACGGCTCTCAGTACCGTTTCCGTAGGCGCGCGCGAGGGAGGGGCGATGATGAATAGGCAGCTGAACGGTCGGCGCCTGATCCTCGGGGCGGCGGCTGCGGTTCTGCTACTCGTGTGGGGGGCGCGCGCTGCACTCCCGGCAAGCGGGGGACCGGTTGTGCCCGTTGGTCCCGCGGCCGCTGTTCGTCCAGTGGTCAACCTGCTCAGAGGAGGCGTGTCGTGCTACCCTGAGGCAGCCCGCCTGGTCATCCGGTCACAACAGGCATGGCTCGATCTCCTGGATGCCCATTTGGGGCGACCGCATCCGTCAAACCTGTACATGCCCTGCTTTCTGGACGCCGGAAGTCTCGGGTTGGCGTATCAAGAGGACATCGATTTCTCTGGGTTTGTAGTGGTCGTGATCTTCAGTGGCCCAGGCGGTCGCCCCCCTGTCATCACGCGGATTCTTCGCGATAGAGGTGGCGACGTCGTCCACTACGTCCTGGAGAGCAACCCCGCGCCCGCCGACATGCGCCCTCATCACTTCGTTCGAACACGTCAATTGGGCGCCACAGTGGGCTTTGTCATTGATGACCAACGGCAGCCACGCGTTCCGACCCGATAAGGAGGGAGCAGATGCCTCGAATCGTATGCATCGCCGGCACAGCGCTGGTCGTCGCGATCATGCTCGTCCCTCCGGGGATCCAACCGGCCGGCGGTCAAGCGCTCCCGTCTGGCCCTTCATTCGTCCCATTGCAATTTGGAACTCTCTTCGCGGGTGACCGGTCGTGTTACCCGGGCCCTGCACGCGTCGTCGCTCGCAACTGGCAAGAATGGACGCTCTTGCAACTGGCTCACACGAAGTTCCCGGCCTGCCGGCCGCTGATGTGGTCTGGCTACCACTTCAACTTTGAACTGGTCAGTGTGGTCGCCGTCTTTGCCGGCAGGGGTGGGCGGACTCCCGTCATCACGCAGGTCCTTCATGGGCTCGTGGAGGACGCCGTGGTCTATTCGCTGAAGGAGGCGCCTGAAAGCCCCGACATGCAGCCATATCACATAGTCAGGACCGAAGCGCTGCAGCCAACGGTTCGCTTCTACGACCAGGATGCCCGGCCGATGCCTTCCCGTCCGTAGACCCACGTGATGAAACTTTGAGCGCGGAGGAGGGTTCTATGACCCCGCCGAACCGGAAGGCACAGGCGATACGGCGCCTTCCCCGGCGATTAAGGTGGGCCGGGGCCGGCGCCGACCGACTGGATCGACCTCAGGTGTGGTCGGATGCGTGTCCGTCCACGGTCGCCAGAGCAGGTCAGCGGGACAGATCAGGGGACGACGCTCCGCGTCTGGCTCCTGGGAGCTTTTCGCGTGGCCGTCGGCTCGCGGATCATCGACGATTCGGCCTGGCGTCTTCGGAAAGCGCGCGACCTCATCAAGCTGCTGGCGCTCGCACCCGGGCATCGGCTCCATCGCGAGCGGGTGATAGAGGCGCTGTGGTCCGGCGTTGACCTGGCTGCTGCCGGGAACAGCCTGTATCAGATCCTCCACTTCGCCCGCCACACGCTCCAGCCCAACCTTCCGCGCCGGAAGAGTCCCGCATACCTTCGCCTTCACGATGACATCATTGTCTTGGGGCCGTCCGGACAGGTGCATGTGGACGTCACCGACTTTGAAGCGGCGGCCTCGGCGGCCAGAATCACGAAGGGCCGCTCCGCCTATCGGGCCGCGCTCGACCTCTATGCCGGCGACCTGCTGCCGGATGACGTCTACGACGAGTGGGCCGCGGCGCGGAGAGACGGCCTGCAGCAGCTCCGGCAGGCCCTGCGGCTCGAACTCGCTGGGTCTCACGAAGAACACGAGGAGTTCGACCAGGCGCTGACAGTCCTGGGAGACGTGCTCGAGCAAGATCCTCTCAGCGAGGAGGCTCATGCCAGGCTGATGCGCCTCCACGCGCTGTCAGGCGACCGCCACAAAGCCCTGGGCCAGTACGAGCGGTTGCAAGAAGTGCTTGCGAGGGAACTGGGCGTCAAGCCCGACAGCACCACGCAGGGCCTGTACGAGGACATCAAAACCGGCCGGTTCTCAGACCGTGCAGCGGATGTCGGGCAGCTGGAGGACGCCGCGACGGACGCGGTCTATCGCAAACGACTCTCCCGGGCCCGTACGCCAGCGTCGAAGCGGGCCATGGAGACACTTCCCGGCAATCTGCCGACGCCGCTCACCTCGTTCGTGGGGCGGGAGACAGAGGTGGCGGATGTCAAAGCCGGATTATCCCGGGCCAGGCTGGTGACCTTGCTTGGCCCCGGCGGGTCGGGAAAAACGCGCCTTGCCCTGCGCGTTGCCGCCGAGGTGACTCCCGAGTTTCCTGAAGGCGTCTGGTTCATCGACCTCGCTCCGCTGACGGATCCGTCGCTCATCCCGCGTGCCGTGGCCACGGTTCTCGGCGTCAAGGAGCAGTCGAGGCGGCCGCTGGTGGACACGCTCGTCGAGTCCCTCAAGCCTCAACGCGTGCTGCTCATCCTCGATAACTGTGAGCACCTGACGCAGTCATGCGCGGATCTCTGCATCGCGCTCCTGCAGGCCTGTCCCGAGCTTCGGCTGCTGACCACGACCCGCGAGGCCCTGAAAGTCCATGGCGAGATGAAGTGGTCGGTGCCGCCGCTTGCCCTTCCGGAGAAACCGGCGCGGCCCTCTCTCGATAAACTGTCTCAGTACGACGCCGTGCAGTTGTTCGTGGAGCGCGCCCGCCTCAGCCGTCCCGCGTTTCGCCTGACCGAGACGAACGCCGCGCCGACGCTGGAGATCTGCCGTCGACTCGACGGTCTGCCGCTGGCGATCGAACTCACCGCCGCGCGTCTGAACGTGCTGTCGTTGGAGGAGATCGTCAACCGCCTGTCCGCCAGCCTTCGCCTCCTCACCGTTGACGAGCGGGGCGTCCCCGACCGGCATCGGACGGCGCACTCGGCCATTGACTGGAGCTACCACCTGCTTGAGCGTCCCGAGCAAACCTTGCTCAATCGAATGTCGGTGTTCTCCGGAAGCTTCAACATGGAGGCAGTTGAGCAGGTGTGTGTGGACCAGGGAGACCGGGCTGGCGACGTGCTGGATCTCTTGTCCCGCCTGGTCGACAAGTCCATGCTGCTCGTCGACGAAGCTAGGGACGGCTCGGTACGGTATCGCTTGCTGGAGATCATCCGCGAATACGGTGGGGAGCAGCTGACCGCGTCGGGAGAATCCGAACCGATCCGACACCGTCACGCGCGTTTCTTCGCCGACCTCGCCGCGCGGTTCGACCCCATGCTCCAGGAAGAGGATCGAGGGACGCGATGGGGCGCTCTAGCCATCGAGGACGACAATCTGCGGGCCGCCGTGCGGCGGGCGATCGATGCCCAGGATGCGGACACCGCGCTGCGGTTGGGCCAGGTCCTCGGCTACTTGTGGATCGATCAAGGGTACTTTGTTGAAGGCTTGAGATTGCTCCTGGAGATCCTGGCGCTCCCGGAAGCCCAAGAACCGACCCTCGCGCGTAGCAGGACTCTCCGCCCGGCGGGAAGCTTGGCATGGGCTCAGGGCGATTTCAAGGTCGCCACGTCGATCAGTGAAGAAATCCTTGCGATTGCCACGCACCATGACGACCAGCAGGGATGTGGCCAAGCCCTCAGTACTCTTGGCCTCATTGCGCGGGCGCAGGGTGACCATGCGACCGCCCACGCCAGGTACAAGGAAAGCCTAGCAAAATATGAGGCACTGAACGATGACGCCGGCGTTGCGATGGTCCTAAATAACCTCGGGTACCTATCGCTGGCACGGGGAGACACTGCCACGGCCGGTACGTTCTTCGAGAGGAAACTTGAGATCGAGCGTGCCCGTGGGAGCAATCGAGGTGTGGCCTATGCGCTCAATGGGCTCGGTATTGTGGCAGAGTATCAGGACGATTTCACGAGAGCCCAACGCGCGTTCGAGGAGGCGCTTGCGCTGCGGCGTGAGATGGGTGACAAGGCGGGCGTGGCCGCGACGTTGACCGACCTTGGGCAATTGACCCAGAAACGGGGTGAGGCGGCAGCCGCTCGCGGTTTGTTCGAAGAGGGTCTCGCAATACGCCGGGAGATTGGCGACCGGCCTGGTGTTGCCGATTCGCTCGGCGGGCTGGGGATGCTGGCCGTGAAGCAGGGCGACTATGCTGCGGCTCGTACCAGTCTCGTGGAGAGAATAATGATACTTCGCGATTTGGGCGCACCTCACGGTGTCATCCGTGCCCTGGACGACTTCGCCGTTCTGGCGGCGGTCCAGTACAACCACCACCGCGCCATCCGCTTGGCCGCCAGTGCCTCAGCGCTCCGCGAGAAATTCGGGGCGGCTCCTCGAGACGCGAAGCGGACCGACCTTGACCGGAGACTGAAAGTTGCGCAGGGCGCCGTGGGAGACGACAACAATGCGATCGCCCGAGCCCAGGGGGAGCAGATGACCCTTGAGCAGGCGATCGAATTTGCGATTGCTGCCACTGAGGCCGTATCCTCCGGCACGGAGTGGCGCCGCGCCTGACAGGGGCCTCGTCGGACTCTCATAAGACCCGAATAAGACGGCCCTGCTACCCTCACTGCAGCAGTTCACAGAGGGGGTGGAGGGAATGCGTCACGCAAAGGCAGTCGTGTTGGGGGCCGTACTGGGCACACTGCTTCTGGCCGGTCCGGCGCGGCCGCAGGCGCGCTGGCAGGCCGATATGAGAATCCAGTCCGTGACCGTCGTAGAAAGCCGTGCGCCCGCCGCCGATAGGACGGGTGGGCGGCTGACGGCGACGGTGGTCGTTCACAGCGCCAACGATGACGATGCGCAGAACCCCACCCTCATCGTCCTGCTGCCCGTCGGCGTCCGGTACATGACTTCCAGCGCGGGGTGCGTCGCCAGTGTCACCTCGTCGACGACACAGGCGACCGCCACCTGCAGGCTCACCACGATGGCCGTCGGCGCGACGCGCACCGTCTCGGTGACCACGACGGTGCCGCCGAGTGGATTCCCGAAGAAGTTTGGCGCCTTCGTCTGGAGCCTGACCCCCGACCCCGATCCCGCCAACAACTACGGGGAAGGGACCGCGCCATAGTGAGGATATTGCTTGTTGCGGCCACTTCCGCAATTGTCATAGCCGTCCTCGTCGCGCCGTCGGATCGTGTGATTGCGCAGGGCCAGACGGTCGCTCAGGCGCGTACCAGGCCGCTCATCAGCTTCGTGACACTGGCCAAGGGTCAGGGAGTATGTGGCGGAAGCTTCCTCGAGGAGACGGTGATCTACGAGTCAAGTGCATGGGCGTTCATGCTAAACTACCGGTTTGGAAACACGCCTGATCCGAACTATCGGCCCGCCTGCTACCGCGCCGTGCCCGCGGTCGATTTTAGGTACGAGATGGTCGTCGCGGTCTTCTCGGAGTTTGGGCTGGCCAATTCACTCACAATTACACGAATTGAGCGGGCTCGAGGGGGCATCGTCCTCTATTCTCTGGGGAGGCTGCCGCCTTTACCGAAAGTTCCAACCGTGGCCTTCCACGTCGTGAAGACAGGACGCTCGGACATAATTTCTACCTTCGCCAGGGAGTAGCGGAAAGATTCCAGTGGGGAACGCCCGTCGTTTCCGGGGAGGTGCTGGGTATAATCGAATCGATGCCGCGCCGGACCGCCCTAGCCGGATTCCTGAGCCTGCTGCTGACCATCGGAGCTCAGGCCGCAGGCCCCCAGGCGTTCCCGGCTCTGTCGAGCGTAGCGGTGAAGGCGATCGTGGTCGAGCGCCCGCCGGGCCCCGACTTCTACGGCCGCAACGTACTGGGCGCTATCGGTCCCGATGACGTACGCAGCATCGGAAGTACCGCCGCGATCATGACCGCGGTGCTGGCCATCGAGTGCGCGGCAACCCCCACTCCCAGCTGGTGCCGTAGGGGCACGAAGCTCGACGCCGCAGTCAGGGTGGGGGCGTTCCGCCGGACCGACTCGCTGCCGGAGCTTCTGGCCGAGGGGGAGATCTTGTCCCTGCTCGACCTGGTGTATCTGATGCTGCTGCAGTCGTGGATTGATGCCGCGCGAACCATCGCCGAACATCTGATCAACTGCCAGGGGCAGGGGTGGAGCACGTCCGAGGCCTCGGCGGCGGTCTGCATCCGGGCCTTCGCGGATACCATGATGAAAGAGCGCGCGTACACGGTTGGGATCAGCAGCAGGACGGTGTTTCGCGGGCCGACCGGTGATTCGGATTCTACCCCTCGTGACCTCGCGATTCTTGCCGACCATGCCTTGAAGAACCCCACCTTTGCGACGATCGTCGGCGCCTCGCAGCGCCAGGTGCGCTGGCTCACCCCGGCCGGCAAGACGCGGACCCTCCAAAACGCGCTGCAGCATCTCGACTATCCGGCCAACGCGGCGCGGAGCGTGGGCGTGAGTGGGGTGAAGGGCGGTAGCAGCCCCGACGCCGGGTGGAACCTGGTGACCAGCGCCGTCCGCTCCGGAAGGTCGGTCATCACGGTCGTGATGGGTGAGCAGACCCGCGAAGCCACGTACGTTGACACCGAGAAGCTCCTGGAGTTCGGATTCGCCTTCCTGCGCGCGCGATAGCCGTGCCCGTCACCGCACGGTAGGGGTCCACCCGGGGTGCGGGGCGATGCCACCGATCCTGAGGATGTCCGCAATCGTGGCACAGAAGTTTGGGAGGCCGTAGCGCGCGGGGTTGACCGGATCGCGGTACGAAAAGTGCCGGTAACTCAAGCAGAATCGATCCCAGGGATCCATCTGCACTCGCAGCAGCGCGACGACCGCGTTGAGCAGCGGCCCGGTGAGCGAGAGGCGCCAGTAGATGGGCTTGCCCAGGTACGCGCATAGATCCTCGATCATCTGGTCGAACGTGATGCGTTCCTGGCCAAGGACACGCAGGCGCGGCCCCACCGACGTTTCCGGGTGATCGACCAGATACCGCACGACCTGCGCGATATCGCGTCCGTGGATGAAGTGGAAGCTGGCGTCGGCCTTCACAAATCGCACAAGACCGGCACGTTTCACGACCTGGGGCAAGAGGGTGGAGAGGCGTACATTCGATTCCCGCGCCCCTTCGCCGAGCACGACGGTGGGGAACAGCACGGTGATCCGCGGGGCCATCTTCGACTCTGGGAGACGCGTCAGACACTGGTACTTGGTGCGGACGTAGGCGCTGCCCAGTGTGCCCGCTTCCGGCAAGGGTTGGTTCTCTCGGTTGAGGACGCTGGATGTCGAGAAGTACAAGACCTGCTCGCAGACGGATGGATCGAGCAGGTCGAGCAGTTTCAGGGTCATCTCGACGTTGACCCTATGGACGTCGGGGCCGCCCCAACTGGCGGCGGTCAACACGGCGGCGTCCATCGTGCGCAGCAGCGGTGCCAGTTGGGCGATGTCTCGCATGTCGCCCCGGACGAGTGTCACGCCCGGGCGCGACTGGGTCTCAACCTGCAGCCGGTTGGGATCTCTCACCAGCAGGTAGAGTTCGTGGGGGGTGTCCCGGACCAGGGTGTCTACCACGTAGTGGCCGACGCTGCCGCTGGCGCCCGTGACGAAGATCCGCTTGACGGCCATCTCTATGTGATTCGTACTGTGCTTGGTGTTCTCCCCCATGCTCGGCGCGCCGATCCGCGCGCAGCCGGGCGGTTGCATGTTTATTCAGAATGACGTATAGTTATTCGCACACGGAGGGCTCCATGCGCGCGCAGCTGGCACTCGATGACGGCACCGTGTTCGAAGGCGAATCCATCGGCGCCGCCGGTTGGACCGGTGGTGAGGTGGTCTTCACCACGAGCTTGACCGGGTATCAGGAAGTGCTGAGCGACCCGTCGTATCGCGGCCAGATCGTGGTCATGGCGTACCCGCTGATCGGCAACTACGGGTTCCGCGACGCCGCCATGGAGTCGCACCGTCCCCATGCCGCCGGGTTTGTCGTGCGATGGAACGCCCCGGCCGGCGCGCCGGCGTCGGGCGTGGGCTCCGATCCGCGTGGCGTGGATCTTGACGCCTATCTTCGTGCGTGGGGTCTTGTCGGCATCACGGGCGTCGATACCCGCCGGCTCGTGCGGCACCTGCGGAGCGGCGGGGTGCGGCGTGGCATGGTCTCCACAGAAGACGAATCGCACGGTGACCTGGTGGCCCGCGCACGGGCGCTCCCCGATCTGGGTGAAATCGACCTGGTGGCACAAGTCTCAGAGCCGCGACCCGTCCGGTTTCCCGCCGAGGGACCGCGGATTGCGGTCCTGGACTGCGGGGTGAAACAAGGGATCGTCCACAACTTTCGCGTCCGGGGGTGCGACGTCACGGTGTTCCCGCATGACGCCACGGCCACCATGATCCGCGCGCTCGGCGCCCACGGGCTGGTGGTGACCAACGGCCCCGGCGATCCGGCCCGGCTCGGGGCCATCGCCCGTGAGATCGCGTCGCTGTGGGAAGAGATTCCTGTGATGGGCATCTGCCTCGGGCACCAGATCCTGGCTATCGCCGCCGGCGCGCGAACCTTCAAGCTGCCGTTTGGCCACCGCGGCTCGAACCATCCCGTCCGCGACGAAACCACCGGGCGCGTCGCGATCACGACGCAAAACCACGGCTACGCCGTCGACGAGGAATCCCTGACCGGAACGGAGTTTGAGGTGACCCACCACAACCTGCACGACGGCACGGTGGAGGGCATGCGTCACCGCGAGCTGCGCGTGTTTTCGGTCCAGTATCATCCCGAAGGCCGGCCGGGCCCGCAGGATTCTGCGCACCTGTTTGACCGGTTCCTCGACTTGGTGGGGCGGAGTGTCTAGCGCGCCGGCGCCCCCGCGGGGCGATCTCGTCAAGGCGATGATCATCGGCTCGGGCCCGATCATCATCGGGCAGGCGGCCGAGTTCGACTATTCGGGCACGCAGGCCTGCCGCGCGTTGCGCGAAGCGGGCATCGAGGTGGTGCTCGTCAACAGCAATCCCGCGACGATCATGACCGACCGCGAGATCGCCGACCACGTCTACATCGAGCCGCTGGTGCCTGAAGTCCTCGCCGAAATCATCGCCCGCGAGCGGCCGCAGGGCCTGCTCGCCACGATGGGTGGCCAGACGGGGCTGAACCTGGCCACGGCACTCAACGAGATGGGTGTGCTCGAGCGGTGGGGCGTGCGTGTGCTCGGGACGCCGATGGACGCGGTCGCGCGCGCCGAGGACCGCGCCCTGTTCAAGGCGACGATGGCGACCCTGGATGAGCCGCTGCCGGAGTCGGAGACGGTGTCCACGGTGGACGAGGCGGTCGCCGCGGCGCAGCGCATCGGCCTTCCTGTCGTGGTGCGGCCGGCGTTCACCCTGGGAGGTAGTGGAGGGGGCATCGCGGCCACCCTCGGGGAAGTGCGCGAGATCGCCTCGCGCGGCATCACGCTGAGCCGTATCGGACAGGTGTTGGTCGAGCGGAGCATCGCCGGGTGGAAGGAGATCGAGTACGAGGTCATCCGCGACGGCGCCGACAACGCCGTGACGATCTGCAACATGGAAAACATCGATCCCATGGGGGTCCACACCGGCGATTCGATCGTCGTCGCGCCGAGCCAGACCCTGTCGGACCGCGCGTACCACCGGCTGCGCACAGCCGCGCTGCGGATCGTGCGGGGGTTGGGTATTCAGGGGGCCTGCAACGTCCAGTTTGCGCTCGATCCGGCCTCGCAGGACGGTGAACCGTACTATGTCATCGAGGTCAACCCTCGTGTCAGCCGCTCGAGCGCATTGGCCAGCAAGGCCACAGGGTATCCGATCGCGCGGGTGGCGGCCAAGATCGCGCTCGGCCAGCGGCTCGACGAGATCACCAACGCCATCACCGGCGGCACGGCGTGCTTCGAGCCGGCGCTCGACTACGTGGCTGTGAAGATCCCGCGCTGGCCGTTCGATAAGTTCCCCGGCGTCGACCGCACGCTGGGGACTCAGATGAAATCGACGGGCGAGACGCTGGCGCTCGGTCGGACGTTTGAAGAGGCGCTGCTCAAGGGCGCGCGGTCACTGGACATTGGCGCGATCGGTCTCTGGCATCGGATGATCGAGGGGTGGACCGACGACGACGTCTGGGCGCGCATCAGGACGCCGCACGAGCATCGGCTGTTCGCGCTGGCCGAGTCTATGCGGCGCGGGGCGTCGATCGCCGACCTGAACGCGGCGAGCCGTATCGATCCATTCTTCCTCGGCGCGGTGGCCCGTATTGTTCAGGCTGAGCGCGCCGCGGCCTCCGATCCCGACGCGCTCCGCGCCGAGGGATTGCACCGGCTGCTGCGTCTGGGTTTTGACGATCGCGCGATCGCGCACTTCTCGGGGCTGACCTCGCGCGACGTGCGCGAGCGGCGCCTGGCCGCGGGGCTCCGCCCGACCTACAAGAGCGTCGACACGTGCGCCGGTGAGTTCCCAGCGAGTACGCCGTACTACTACGCCACCTACGAGGATGAGGACGAGATCCCGCCGGCCCGCGGACGCACCGCGATCGTGCTCGGCTCGGGCCCGATCCGCATCGGTCAGGGCATCGAGTTTGATTACTGCACCGTGCATGCCGTACAGGCACTCAAGCAGGCCGGGTGGGAAGCCGTGGTCATCAACAACAACCCCGAAACGGTGTCGACCGACTTCGACCTGTCTGACCGCCTGTACGTTGAGCCGTTGACGCCCGAAGACATCCGCGCGGTCGTCGAGCGTGAGGGCGCGCAGGGGGTGCTTGTCCAGTTTGGCGGGCAGACGCCGCTGAATGCCGCCATTCCCCTGGCGGTGGCCGGGATCCGCGTGCTCGGTACCGCACCAGAAGCCCTCGACGTCTCTGAAGACCGGCGGAAGTTTGCGGCGCTGCTACGCGAACTCGACATCCCGCAACCGCAAGGGTGGACGGCAACCTCGCTGGACGAAGTCATGGCCATTGGGCGGCGCGAGGGACTGCCGCTCTTGGTGCGGCCTTCGTATGTGCTCGGTGGCCGCGGGATGGTGATCGCCCGCTCCCTCGATACGCTCGAAGAGGCCGCGCGCGACGCGCTGGTCGCGTCGTCGGGACCGGTGTTGCTCGACCGCTACCTGGAGGGCCTCGAAGTCGAACTCGACGCCGTGGCCGACGGGACAAACTTAGTCGTGCCGGCGCTGATGGAGCAGATCGAGCGCGCGGGTGTGCATTCCGGCGACAGCCTGGCGCTGCTGCCGGCGCGGTCCGTGTCGTCTGAGACAACGGGGATGATCATCGAGTACGCCGCGAGGATTTCTTGGGCCTTACAGGTGAGGGGGTTCCTCAACATCCAGCTGGTGATCTGGCGGGGAAAGCCCTATGTCCTGGAAGTGAATCTCCGCGCCAGCCGCACCGTGCCGTTCGTCAGCAAGGCCACCGGTGTGCCGATGGTACGCCTGGCGACCGAAGTGATGCTGGGCCGCTCATTGGCCGAGCTTGGACACCAGGGCATCACATTGTTGGGGCGCCCCGAGCGCTGGGCCGTCAAAGCGCCGGTGTTCTCCACTGGGAAACTTTTCGGCGCGGACCCCTTGCTCGGACCAGAGATGCGGTCGACCGGTGAGGTCATGGGGACGGGGACCACGCCGGCGGAGGCGCTGCGGCGCGCATTTGTCGCCGCGGGGTTCCCGCTGGAGATCGGGCGCGCGCTGCTGGTCTCGGTGGCCGACCGTGACAAAGCCGAGGCTGTGGATCTCGGCGCGACCGCGTTGGCGCAGGGGTTCACGCTGTTGGCGACGCCCGGAACGGCGGCGGCGCTGGCGGTACGCGGGGTGACGGCGCGGATCGTGTCTGCGCAGGAAGCGGTGGCGCTCGTCCGTGGAGGCCGGGTCGGTGCCGTCTTCAACACGCCGACGCGCGGCCACCGGCCCGATCGCGCCGGGTTCGCCTTGCGCCGTGCGGCCGTTGAGCTCAACATACCGCTGCTGACGTCGCTCGATTCAGCGCGCGCGATGTTGGAGGCCTACGTCTCGTCTGCGGAACTGGAGCCTTTCCCGCTTGGCTAGCGTCTCGTGACCTCCCGCCGCCTGCAGCCGCTCGGCATCATCGTGGTGTGCGTGGCATTGGCGCTCCCGGCGGCCACTCAGGAGTCCGTGACGGAGCCCTCGACGATTGGACGCCCGCTACCTATTGCCGGGCGTTGGTCGCGCAGGCGGTGGCGCGCAGGGAACGGGCGTTCATCAAGGTCTACCCCGGAGCCCATCACAGTTTTGACAACCTGCGTGTCCCGACCACGTACCTTCACGACGTGTTCAATCCCCATAGCCCGACCGGCCGCGGAGCGACCGTCGGCGGCAACCGCGCGGCGCGTGACGCCGCCCGCGTCGATCTGTTGGCCTTTCTGAAGACCCAGCTATAGATGGTTCAGATCGTTCAGTCTCCCGGGGCTGTCGCGAGAGCGGGACGCCGCGTCACGGATTGATCGGGGTGTCCTGCCGCCGGCCGCTCGCGGATGGCCAGCACCATCACCGTCGCGGCAAATGCGAGCGCCGCCGCGGAGTGGAACGCGAGCGTGTAGTTGCCGAAGCGATCATAGAAGAACCCGCCCACCATCGACCCGACGGCTGCACCGATCTGATGCGAGAAGAAGATCCACCCTGACAATTCTCCCACGGAGTATCGCCCGTAGAGCTTTGCGGTGAGCGATGTCGTCGCGGGCACGGTCGAGATGTAGTTGAGGCCGAAAATGGCTGCAAACGCAAACAGCCCAGGCACGGTGCCCACGTAAGGGAGAAAGATCAGCGAGATCCCGCGGAGCAGATAGTACCCCGCCAGCGGGAACCGCGCGCCGAATCGATCACAGCCCCAGCCCGACGCAACCGTGCCGACGATATTCAACGCTCCCATCACGCCCAGGGCCTGCGCGGCCTGGGTGGCGTGGAACCCGTGCTCGGTCGCGTATGGGATCAGGTGTGTGAGCACCAGCCCCGACGTCGTGTACCCGCACACCCAGAAACTCCCGGCCAGCAGCCAGAACGGCCGCGTGCGCGCCGCCTCGACAATGCCCGTTCGCTGCGCCGCGCGTTCCGCGGCAGTCGCGCCGGATGTGCCGTCTGCAGCGCCGTACGGGGCCAATCCCATCTCCCGAGGCTCGTTGCGAATCAGGAACACCGCCAGCGGGAGGATGAGGACCAGAAAGCCGATCCCGGCCGCCATGAACCCGGTGCGCCACCCGGCGGAGAGCGTGATCGCCATCAGCACCGGCACGACGAGCAGTTGCCCGGCCGCCATGCCACCGCCGGCGATGCCGAGCACCAGCCCTCGGCGCGCATCGAACCAGCGCGTGGCCAGCGAGGCCGTCACGGACATCGCCGCCCCGCCGGCCCCAAGGGCCGTGATGATGCCCGCGGTGAGGTAGAGCTGCCACAGGCTGTTGATGAACGAGGTCGCGATCGCGCCGAGCCCCAGCAACAGCACCGCGCCGATCATCACGCCCCGCGGTCCCCACCGGTCGGCCAAACGCCCTACCAGCGGGCCGACGGCGCCATAGAGGAACAGCGAAAGCGAGGCGACGATGGACAGCGATGTGCGGCCCCATCCAAACTGCGCTTCCAGGGGTTTGATGAAGACGCCAAACGAGGTCCGCACGCCCGACGCCATGAGCAAGATCACGCTTGAGACGCCGAGCACGATCCACGCATAGTGCACTCTGGGCGTCACGTGCTCAGCCCACCCGGCCCTGCAGGCGAGGGTCGGCGAGATCGCGCAGCCCGTCGCCCAGCAGGTTGAGCCCCAGCACCGAGAGCAGGATCGCCACGCCCGGGAAGACCGTGATCCACGGCGCCGTCTGCATGAACGTGCGGCCCGCGGTGATAATCGTGCCCCATGACGGGATATACGGCGGCAGTCCCACGCCGAGGAATGACAGTGCCGCTTCGGCCAGCACCGAGTCGGCGAAGATGAACGTCGCCTGCACGATGATGGGCGCGAGACAGTTGGGCAGGACATGCCGGGCGAGGATACGCGCGTCGGCCGCGCCCAGCGCCTGGGCCGCCTGCACGTAGTCGAGCTCGCGCACCACGAGCGTCACGCTCCGGACGATGCGCGCCACCCGCGGCGTAAAGACGATCGAGAGCGCGATAATGACGTTCGACAGTCTCGCCCCGAGCGCCGCCATGAGCGCGATCGCCAAGAGCGTGGTGGGAAACGCCATCAGCCCATCCATGATCCGCATGAGCACGCGATCCATACGGTTGTCATACCCGGCGATGAGGCCGATCGTCGCGCCCGCGCCGGTCGCGCAGACCACAACCAGACTGCCAACGAGCAGCGACACGCGTGCCCCGTGGATGACCCGGCTGAAAATGTCGCGGCCGAGGTTATCGGTGCCGAACGGATGCGCGTGACCGGGTCCCAACAGCCGCTGGGGCACCTGGATGTCTTGCGGATCATAGGGGGAGAGGACCGAGGCGAACACGGCGATGAGTACCACGGCCAGGACGATCAGCCCGCCGACCAGCGTCGACCGGCTGCGCCTCAGCGCGCGGCGCACCTCACGCATACTTGACCCGCGGATCGAGGAAGACGTAGAGTACGTCGATCAGCAAATTCACTAGGACATAGACGGCTGCGACAAACATCAACACGCCCTGCACGACCGGGTAGTCCCTGCGCAGCACCGATGAGATCACCAGCCGCCCGACCCCCGGCAGCGCGAAGACCGTCTCCGTGACGACGGCGCCCGCCAACAGCCCACCCAATGCCAGCCCGATGACGGTGATCGTGGGGATCAGGGCGTTCCGCAGCGCGTGGCCTACAATCACGCGCCGTTCCTGGTTGCCTTTGGCCCGGGCCGTCCGCACGTAATCCTGACCGAGCACCTCCAGCATGCTCGACCGCGTCATCCGTGCGATGAGGGCCGATGCCCCAAAGCCCAACGTGACCGCGGGCAGAATCAACGATTGAATCGCACCGATGACGGACTGCTCCAGCGGCACGTACCCGGCCACCGGGAACAGCTCGAGAGAGACCGAGAAGATCAAGATCAGATTCAACCCGAGCCAGAACCCCGGCACCGACACGCCGAACAGGGCGACCCCCATGGCGGCCTGATCAACCCAGGTGTTGCGCCGCACGGCGGCCGCCACGCCTGCGGGCAACCCGATCGCGACAGCCACGGCGAGCGCCAGCGTCGTCAGCAGGAACGTCGGCTCGACGCGCTCGACAATAGCGTTCAGCACGGGCCGCTGCAGGAAGATCGAGTATCCGAGATCACCCCGCAGCGTGCGGCTGTACCAACGGACCAGCTGCACCAGCAGCGGCCGATCCAATCCCATGATCGTGCGCAGATTGTTCAGATCGTCGATGGTCGCATCAGGCCCAAGCATCACAGCCGCGGGGTCGCCGGGTGTGAGGTAAATGAGGAAAAACCCCGCGGTGGCGACGATGAGCAGCACGGGGAGCAGGGCGATGAGCCGCCGGACCACGTACCCGGTCATAGGCTGACGAGTTAGGCGACGATATAGGGAATCGTGGCGCCGCCGTCGATGACGATCGTCTGCCCGGTGATGAACCCAGCCTGTGGCCCGGCCAGATACGCCACCAGATCGGCGACCTCGTCTGCGGTGCCCATGCGGCCAATCGGGATGAGGGCACGCAGCCGCGCGCGCGCGTCCTCAGGCAGTTCGGCCACGATCCCCGCGTCGATCGCGCCCGGCGCCACGGCGTTTACGGTGATCCCGTGTGGCGCCAACTCGCGGCCGAGTGCCACGGTGAGCCCAATGAGCCCCGCTTTCGCCGCCGAGTAGTTGGCCTGCCCGGGCCCACCGACCACGCCGGCGACCGACGTGACGTTGATGATGCGCCCGCCGCCGGCGGCCATCAGATGCGGGACCCCCAGCCGGCAGCAGCGTACCGCGCCGGTCAGGTTGGTTTCGATGACTGATGTCCAGTCGGAGGGGTGCATGCGCAGCACGAGGGCGTCGCGGATGATCCCGGCGTTGTTGACCAGGATGTCCAGCCGCCCAAGACGCGTCACCGCTCCGTCGATGAAGCGCGCTACGTCGGCTTCGGAGTCGACGTTGCCCTGGAACGCCGCAACGGCGGTCCGGGCCGAGAGCTCGTCAACCAGCGCCTGTGCGCCCGCCGCGTTGGACCGATACGTAAAGGCTACGGCTGCGCCGGCGCGGGCCAGCGCCACGGCCACGGCCCGACCGATCCCGGATGAACCGCCGGTGATAAGGGCGACTTTCGAAGCGAGCGTCACGTGCGACGTGCGATCGCCTGCAGCCAGATGCGGGGAACAACCCGCAGCGACAGTTCCTCCATGGCCTGTCTGACGCCGACTTTGAGCGCTTCCGCGCCGATCTCAAGGGGCACGCCGGGGAGCGCGCCCTCGATGAACATCGAGAACTCGCTGATGTCCTCCCAGGCCTGACAGTTGAGGTCCTTTTCTTGAAACTCGAACTGCGTGTCGCCGAACCCGGTGGATTCAAGCAGCTGGCGATAGTCGTCGGGCGAAAGCCACTGCATCGCTGTGGCCTTCACACCGCGGGTAATCCCGTGGCCGCGATCTTGCAGCCATCGCCGCGCGCGCAGCACCCATAGCTTGTAGAAGCGGTAGGTGTCGGCCGGATACGCCCCATCGAAGAAGGTCGTATTGAACGCCAGCACGCCACCGGGTCGCAGCACTTTGCTGATCCCAGAGATCACCTGCGCCTTGTCCGGAACAAGATGGATGGCGTTGCAGAAGACGACCGTGTCAACAGGCTGCGGTACGAGGCTCGAGAGGCGCTCGGCTGTGCCCTGGATGAAGCGCACCACGGCGGATTGGATACGCTGCGCGGCCTGTACCAGCGCCGAAGACGAGGGGTCGATGGCGAACACGTGTCCGCTCGGCGGGACGCCCATCCGCTTCAGGATGATCTCGGTGACGGCCCCGGGCCCGCACCCCAGATCGACGACTTCGGTCCCCGGCTTGATGGCGGCGCGCGACACGAGCCACTCGTTGACTTCTCTGAAGAATGGGTGGGCCGCAAACTTGGAGAACGAGAAGCGCTCTTCGGCCTCGCCGTCGCCGTTAACGAGAGCCTTCGAGACCATGTCCGACCGAGGCGGCGTTTCCATGTGCCAGAAATTATACTCTAATCCAGGCCCGGTTACCTGCCCCCCAGGGCAAGCTATCCATCGGTATCATCCGTATTTTATGGATACGACTTTTGGTTGCACGAAGTAGCCCAGGTAGTCCGGGCCGCCCACCTTGGCGTCCGTGCCGCTCATGTTGAACCCGCCGAATGGGTGCACGCCCACCAAAGCGCCCGTGCACTTGCGGTTCAGATACAGGTTGCCGCACTGGAACTCGCGGCGCGCCCGCGCCAGGTGCTCCGGGTCACGCGAAAAGATCGAGCCGGTGAGACCGAACTCGGTGCCGTTGGCGATCGCGAGGGCATGGTCGAAGTCTCGGGCCTTGATGACCGCCACCACCGGGCCGAAGATCTCTTCTTGAGCGATACGCGCCTGAGAGTCGACGTCGGCGAAAACCGTCGGCTGGATGTAGAAGCCCCCACCGTCCCCGGGCTCGCCGCCCGCGGCCAGCCGGCCCTCGCCCTTCCCCACGCCGATGTAGTCCATGATGCCCTGCATCGCGCGCCCGTTGATGACCGGGCCTGCTGCAAAGTTGTCTCGCGCGGGACCGACCCGCAGTTCGCGCACCTTGGTGACGAACGCGTCGAGCACGTCGCGGTAGCAGCGTTCGTGGACGACCAGCCGCGACCCGGCCGAGCACTTCTGGCCCTGGAAACCGTACCCTGAGACCACGGCGGCCGTCACGGCATCGTCGAGATCGGCGCTGTCGTCGACGATGATAGCGTTCTTACCGCCCATCTCGGCGATGGCACGCTTCAGCCAGATCTGGCCGGGCTGGACCTGCGCCGCCTGCGCGTAGAGCCGAATCCCGACTTCCTTGGAACCTGTAAACGCGATCATCCGCACGCGCGCGTGCAGGACCAGCGGATCACCGACCTCGGCCCCCGAGCCCGTGACGATATTCAGGACCCCGGGCGGCAGGCCCGCGGCTTCCAGAACCTCCTGCAGGACGTACACGTTGGCCGGCGAGTCGCTGCTGGGTTTGAGCACGACGGTGTTGCCCGCCGCGATCGCCGCCGTCGTCATCCCCGCGGGGATAGCCAGCGGGAAGTTCCACGGCGGGATCACCGCGACGACGCCGATGGGCATGTAGACGTACTCGCTGAACTCCTGGGGGTGCGACGCTGTCGCATGCCCCCGCGCGTAGCGCAGCGCCTCGCGCGCATAGTACTCGATGAAGTCGATCGTTTCCGCGACGTCACCATCGGCCTCGCCCCAGTTCTTGCCGACCTCGAAGACCTGCCAGGCCGCGGCCCAGTACTTGCGGCGGCGCAGGATATCGGCGGCCCGCAGCAGCACCGCAGCGCGCTCTTCGGCGGGCACCCGGCTCCAGGTCTTGAAGGCCTGGTCGGCCACCTCGACGGCGTGGTGGACTTCGCGCGCGGTGCCCTTCTGACAGATGGCGACGGCCTGCGTTTTCAACGACGGATTCCAGGAGGTGAACTTATTATCGAGCCGGACGCGCTCGCCCCTGATGATGATGGGGAACTCTTTGCCGAGTTCGCGATCGACCGCCGCGATGGCGTCGAGCATCGCCTTCCGGCCTGGATCCTGCGAAAAATCCGTGAAGGGCTCGTTGCGGAACTCCGGTAGGGCCATAGATCACCTCAGGAGGGATTCACCTGTTATTATAGCGGCGCGCGCAACGCTTGCATGCGGCGGGGAGTTGTCGCCGAGCATTCGAAGGAGGTCCACGTGACCAACGCTCTCAACCCCAGACGTACTATCGCCGAACTCAAAGAGCTGCGCGCGCTTACCGGCAACGCGGACGGTGCTCAGCGCGTCGCCTGGACCGAACCCTGGGCCAAGGCCCGTGAA
>JBGQGY010000075.1:0-18895 GCA_041497675.1 bacterium
ATGCTGGCAGACGGCCGGTCCTTCATTCTCACGTATCCGCAGATCGCGATCGCGCCGGGTGTGATGATCTCGCTGACGGTCCTGGCGTTCAACCTGGTCGGTGATGGCCTGCGGGACGCGTTGGACCCACGCCAGAAGGACTCGCCGGTGGCGAGGTAAGGAGCGAGTTAGGGCCGGGCGCGCTTCAACCCTGCCACCTGCAATCCGGGGACTCTCTCGAACTCTTTCAGGTTCGCAGTCACCAATCGGAACCCGTGCGCGAGCGCCGTTGCGGCGATCTGGAGGTCGTGAGCGCCGATTGACGCCCCCGAACCGGCGAGCGACACGGCGAGGCGCGCATGCGTGCGCGCGCACAGCAGGTCAAACGGCACAACGGGGATTCGCGCGAGCATGGCCTCGACGAACGCCTCTCGTCGGGCCCGTTGCGCGTCCGTACGCGCTCGATGGACGCCCGCGAGCAACTCGGAGGCCGTGATGGCGGCGATCGCTACGATCTCGTCCGGATCTCCGGGCAGCACATCCCCGAGCGCTGCGGCCTCGCGACTGCGGCCTCGCTCCACAGCGATCAACGCGGTTGTATCAATCAGGAGCGCCAGCGGCGAAAAGCCTCCAGGGCCGGGGACTGGCCCGCGTGGACGCGCTCGAGGTCGTCGGCAAAGTGCTCATCGACCGGAGGGGCACCACGGAGCAAGTCTGTGAGCCCCCGAAGCGTCAGGCCGCCCGTCGGACCACCTGACGGCCGGGCCAGAAGCTCGTCCACCGCCCGCCGCACGGCCTCGGACTCACTGGTCCCCAGTCTCGTCGCCAACCGGTGAATCTTTCGCGAATCCACCATCAGGTTCTTCCGAGTGTTCAATTCACCCAGTCTCCGCCGAAGTGTGTATTGATACACACAAGTTACACACTTACTCGTCCGCGCGTCAACCGCAGCCGGCACGTCGATCAAACCGGCGGGCGCAATGGCAACGTGAACCGGATGGTCGTCCCCCCGCCAACATTGCTTTCGGCACTGATCTGCCCGCCATGCAGGGTAATGAGATTCCTGGCGATCGTCAGCCCGAGCCCCGTCCCCCGCGACATCTTGGACTTGTAGAAGCGTTCGAAGATGTGTGGAAGATCGTCGGGCGCGATGCCTTCACCTGTATCGGTGACGAGCACCGCCACCACCGCCGGTTGATCTGCTTGTCCGCGAGCGGGTTCGGTGGCATCAACGCGACACGCGATGCGGATCGATCCGCCGGCGGGAGCGTGCTGCAGCGCATTGGTGACGAGGTTGCTCATCACCTGCCGGATGCGGACCGGATCAATCTCCAGGACGGGCAGGCCCGGCGCGCTGTCGACCATGATGCCTACACTCCCCGACTCCGCCTGTGTGCGAAACGCTGCGACTGTCTCCTCAATCAGCGCCACGAGATCCGTCGGTTCGCAGTGCAGGGCGCGCGCACCGGTCTCGGCAAGCGCCAGGGTGCGCAGATCTTCGATCAGCGTCGAGAGGATTCGCGTTTCTTCGAGGATGGGCGCGAGATGGGCGTCGTCACGGGGGTAGACCCCGTCGATCAGGGCTTCGAGGTTCCCCTGGATGACCGCCAGCGGTGTCCGCAGCTCGTGTGCAAGATCGGCCAACAAACTGCGGCGCTCTTCCTCGTGAGCCTGCAGGCGGGTCGCCATCTGATTGAACACGACCGTCAACCGGCGCACCTCGGGCGGTCCCCGTTCGTTGACCCTGGCCTCGTAGTCTCCCGCCGCCAGTTGCCCTGCCGCTTCCATCACGTCGGCAACCGGAGACGTCGCGTGCCGCAGCGCGCGTCCGGCGATCACGACCCCGACGGCCAGTACCACCATGAGCACCGCCGCGGCCGCAAGAATTGTTGAGGCGCCTCCGGGGACGACTGTGGCCACAAGCCACACGAGCAGCGTGATCACCGCGACAGTCAAGGCGAAGAAGATCCCCATCAAGACCGCGATGCGCCAGAAAAACCGTCCGCGCATCGACCGCCATGTTCGCCACGGAGGACCCGGGGGCGGCCATGGTTCGCCAGTGGGCCACCAGGGCGGCGGCTGCCGCGGTCGGTCATGCCACCGGTGACGCCAGTGTCCCATCAGAGATCGGCCAGTTTGTAGCCGACGCCGTAGACGGTCAGCAGATAGTGTGGACGCCGCGGATCGGGTTCGAGTTTCCGCCGGATGTTCTTGACGTGCGCGTCGATTGCACGCTCATACGACTCAAAGGCGACGCCGTGGAGCGCATCGAGCAGCTGCCCGCGTGTATAGACGCGGCCGGGATACCGGGCCATCGCGGCCAGCAAGTGAAACTCCGTGGGGGTGAGATCGATCGACCGGCCCGCCACGCCGGCGCGCATGCGGGGCAGGTCGAGGACCAGATCGCCGGCGCGCAGCGTGTCGCCGCCGACCCTGGCGAGTTCCCAGCGCCGGAGCACCGCCCGGACGCGTGCGACCAGCTCTTTGGGGCTAAACGGTTTGGTCATGTAGTCGTCGGCGCCCAGTTCCAGACCGACGAGCTTATCCGCTTCCTCGCCCCGCGCCGTCAGCATGATGATGGGGACGGAGGATTCTTTGCGGAGCGCCCGTGTGACGTCGAGGCCGTCGATGTCCGGCAGGCGCAGATCGAGGACGATCAGATCGGGCCGCTCGCGCGTCGCCGCTTGCAGCGCGGTCTTGCCGTCCGCCGCCGTCGCCACGCGAAAACCGGCGTGTTCGAGATAGTCTCGCGCGAGTTGCGCGATCTTCGGTTCGTCGTCCACGACGAGCACGGTCGCCATCCTCATCCTCGAAGAACGGGCGGGGCCGCGCGGTGGGCAGCCCCGCCCCTCGACGCGTTAGACCTTCTGGCTGGGCCCCGGCACTTCATGCGCCCGGCGGTGCCACTCCTCGAACATCGGCGGGACACCCGCGGTCTTCCACGACCCGTGGCGTCCGCCGCAGTGCCGTCCCCGAAACAGGCTAAAGATCAGGAAGAGGAACAGCAGAGGGAAGAGGAAGCCAAACCCAAACCCGTGATGCCAATACGGGCCATAGTACCCGTGGGGACCGTAGTACGGGTACGGTGGAGCGCCGGCACCGGGCGCGGGGAGCTTGCCCGATTCCTCCAGACCGCGGGCGATACCCGCGTGGTACGCGTTCGTCCCGATCGCCACGGCGCCCACGACCGCCACCAGCACCAGCACGATGCCCAAAACGATTCTTCTGTCCATCATCGTCTCCTTTGCTCCTCGGTTTTCACCATCCAGCATCGTGCACACTTGTGAACTGGGTGTGAACGCGCCGAGGAGGTCTTGGGAGACGAACGGGCCCGGTCGCCTCGTCAGGCCGGTGCAGGTGTGTAGGGCGTGTTCAGGTCCAGCGGATAGATCGGCCGCCGCACCTTCTTGTAGGGAAACCTCGACAGGTTTGACGTGCTCAACCCCGGCGGGTCGGTGGTGATGATTGCCTTCGCCAGGGTGTCGTAGCCCGCGCGGAAGTGTGCGCTCGACTTCAAACCCACGATGCGACACCGCGTCACGTCGATCCCGTGCAGCAGAAACGGCTCGGGGTCGAGCACCTGCGTCCGATGGCTCGCCACGACGACGTCGACGCCACCGCACGCGAGCCGCGCCATCTTGCCCAAGTCGACCGGCGACCCCTTCCCCATGGGCGTCGAGAGCGTGAACTTCCCGTCGGTGAGGACTTTCACGTAGACCTCGAGATCGAGCGGCTCGCCGTGCATCGCATCGGTCTTGCCGCCCACACGCACGCGGATCGTCGCGCCGACGCCGGCCTTGTGCGCGGCTTCGGCCACCTCGGGATCGTAGAGCGTCCCAAAGACGCTGTCGGTGAGCCCGGCCTTCAGCATGGCGCGGAGCAAATGGGTGCCGTCGCCGGGCGCGCCGCCGCCCGGGTTGTCGCTCAGTTCGTTCACGATCACCGGCGTGCCGGATTCGGCGGCCTTCACCGCGAGCGCCACCGCCTGATCGGGTTCGGGGAACTTCGCCTGAAAGATCTCGCGCCGGTCCCAAATCTCTTCCGCAATCGCCCGCACCGCGCGCCCGGCCAGTCGGGCGTCGCGGTCGGCCAGCGCCACCACCGTCACGCCCACTTCGGGGATGTCGGTCTGCACGAACCCGTGGATAAACGTGCAGTGCAGCATGCCGGGCTCACGTTCCCACTGGTGGCACAGGGCGTTGATCGAGCGCGCGGGCTCCAGGCGCGTCGTCGAGGCGGGGATCATCAACGGCAACACTTCGATCGCCATCACCGGGTGAGTCTTGCCGGCGAGCACGCCGACCAGGAATTCCATCGCCTCCTGCCCACGCTCGAACGCATCGGTGTGCGGGTACTCATGGACGCAAAACAGCCCGGTTGCCAGTTCCACGGTCCGCGGGGTGATGTTCCCGTGGAGGTCGAGCGTCACGGCAATGGGCATCGACGGCCCGACGACCTCACGGACCGCCGCGAGCACCGCGCTCTCGAGATCGGTGATGCCTTCGGCCACCCCCGCACCGTGCAATGCCAGACAGAGCGCGTCAAGCGGCATCGCGGCCCGGATCCGCGTCAGCAGCTCGCCGAGCATCGTGTCGTAGGCCTCCCGGGTGATCGTCCCCCACGGTTCGGTGGTGGCCGCGAACGTGGGAATCAGCGTCACACCGAGTCGCTCGCCGGCTTCGACCATCCCCCCGAGATAGGTCCGCACGCCACGCGCGCGCTGGATCACCTCGTCGTCGCGATACCACATGCGGTCCTTGAACATCTGCAGCGTCGTAGCCGGGCAGAAGGTATTCGTCTCGTGGCTGATCTCGCCGATCGCGATGCGATACATGGTGCCTCCTCCTCTAGCCGTCAATCGTCAGGCGCTCGAGATCCCTCGGGTAGTATGTGAGGAACTCGATACCGTCCTTGGTGACGAGGACCGTGTCCGAATGGCGAAAGCCCGCAAACCCGGGCACGTAGATGCCCGGCTCGACGCTGAAGACCATCCCCGGTTGAATCAACCGCTCGTCGCCGATGTCGAAGAACGGCGCCTCGTGGATGCCCATCCCGAGCGCGTGACCCACGTGGTGGCGCCAGTACGGCATCAGCGCGTGCTTGTCGAAAAACGCCCGCACGGCGCGGTCGACATCGGCGCACGGCCGGCCCGGCTTGATCGCGTCGAACCCCACCTGCTGCATATCGACCATCAACTGAAACGAGCGTCGCTGCTCGGACGATGGGGTCCCCACGATCATCGTCCGCTCGAGTTCGCTGATATAGCCACCGACGGCCGCCGATGCTCCGGTCACGAGCACGTCACCGCTGCGGATGCGAACGTTGTTGGTCATGGCGTGCGGGATCGCCGACTGCGCGCCGATCTGGCCGCGGAATCCCGCGTGCGCGCCGGGGAAGGTCCACGAGAGCGGCCGGTAGTCGGGGCCGAGCGCGCGAATCATCGCCGACGTCGCCTCATTCGAGGCACGCGTGGCGATTTCGCTCTCGATAGCACCGCGCCTCGTATACTCCTGCAGGTAACTGTGGGCCAGGTTGCCCCACCGCGCGCTCTCGCGGATCAGGTCGATCTCTTCCGCCGACTTGATCATGATTATGTCTTCGATCAGGTCGCGCGCCACCGTGACCGTGGTCTGCGGCAGCACCTCGCTCAAGCGCGGCCCGCGGTAGCCCATCACGCCCGGATAGCCGTCGCCGTCCACACCGAGCCGCACCCGCTCAAGGTTGAGCCCGGTCACCGTCTCGGCCAGCCGCGCCATCGGGTGCTTCTCGCCGGGATACTCTGGGTAGGACACCACCCGGTCGACCGTGGCGTAGGCCGTCGCGTGTTCTTCCTCGAGCCTGGGGACGAACAGCAGCGTCGTGTTGGTCGCGACGACCAGTGCGATCGGCCGCTCGGTGGCGATAAAGGCGAATCCGGTGAGATAGAACACCTGCATCGGACTGAAGAGGATCATGGCGTCGAGCCCCCGCCGGGCCGCCTCGGCGCGGACCTGTGCCGTGCGCCGCAGGTGCTCGTCGCGGCTGATATACAGTCGCATTGCTGCCTCCTTGACAGGTGGGATGCGACTATGGGGTTCTGGTGCAACGCGCAGGACTCCTGGCGGGTAGCGTGGAAAGGCCTGCACGCCAACGCGCTCTGTGAAAGGGGGAACGTCATGTCAGACCGGAGGATCACCCGAAGACAGGCTCTCAAGGCCGCCGGCGTGCTGGTCGGCGCGAGCGCCGCCAGCCGCTTCATAGGGCCGCTCTCGATCGACCCCGCGCTCCGCTCCGCCGTGTACGCGGCCGCGCCGTCAGGCACGCCGCTGCGGATCGGCTTCCAGGTGCACCGCACGGGCATCGGCGCCACCTACGGCAAGTGGTACGAGCGCACAGGCGCGGCGGCCGTCGCAGAGATCAACGGGATGGGCGGTATCGGCGGGCGGCCGGTCGAACTCGTCGCCGAGGACGACGGCACCGATCCCAAGCGCGGCGTTGAAGTCGTCGAGAAGCTTGCCCAGCAGCACAAGGTCGACTTCATCTTCGGCACGCTGTTTTCGCACGTGGTCATCGCTGCCGCGCCGCGGGCCGGTGAACTGAAGATCCCGTACCTGGTCGTCAGCGAGGGCTATCACGTCGCGTCCGGCAAGATGAACCGGTACACCTTCCAGCCAGGTATCACCGACGTGCGCTCCCAGGTCACGGCGCTGGCGCCGTGGATCGTCAAGAACCTGGGAAAGAAGATCACGATGGTCTACCCCGACTACGCGTTTGGCTACGACCACCGCGACTTCTTCAGCAAGGCGGCGGAAAAGCAGGGTGGCAAGATCGCGGCGTTCGTGCCGATTCCGCTCGCGGAAACGTCGTTCACGAAGTTCTTCCCCAAGATCCCGAAAGACACCGACGCTCTCTACCACGTCATGGTCGGTCCTGGTGTGCTGACGTTCGTGAAGGAACTGGGTGAGTTCTTTGGCAAGCGCAAGCCCAAGATGTTCGGTTTCATCGATTCGCTCGAAGGTGTCGACATTGGGACGCCGGGTCTCGAGTACCTCGAAGGCTCCTACCTCTGGGAGGCGTTCCCCCGATACGCGAGCGGCGACGATACGCAGTCGAAGAAGACCTACCGCCAGAAGGTGGGCGTCGATGCAAACGGCGCCAGCAAGCAAGACGCCAAAGACGTTTCCACGTACTCGCACATGTTTGGCGTCTGGGAAACGCTCTTTGTCATCAAGGACGCCGTCGAAAAAAGCGGCTACAAGAACCCCTCGGACTACAAGGGCTTCATCGAAGCGCTCGAAAAGATGGAGTCGTTCCCGGCAAGCCTTGCCCACCCGCAGGGGCCGAAACGCTTCAACGGAAAACTGCACCAGGTGTACGGGCAGCAGTTCGTTTCGCAGGTGTCCGGCAAGAAGCTCAAGGTCGTGCACACGACAAAGATCGAAGACGGCATGTACGCGCCCGAAGCAGACTACACTAAACAGCCGCTATAGAATCGCCGAGACCAGCCGTGGCGCCGGCCCGTAGCCACCCGTACGCGGGGCGGGTCGGCGCTCGGCGTTTCGACCCTTCATCACGATGAGCCTCGATATCGGGCAACTCATTCTTGCACTGCTCGAGGGCCTGACGTCGGGGTCGATCATCGCGCTCACCGCCCTCGGCCTCTCGCTGGTCTTCGGGGTCATGCGCGTCGTCAACGTTGCGCATGGCGAATTCTATATGATCGGCGCGGTAACGGCCTGGTACGTGTCGACGGCGACGGGCAGCTTCGCGGCCGCCCTGGTCGTGGCGCCGCTCGTCGCCGGCGGCATCGCCCTGGCAGCCGAGCGTCTGGTGCTGCGGCCGCTCGAGTACAAACCCGAAGCCACGATCGTCGCCACGATCGGCATGCTCTACATCATCCAGCAGGCGGTCTTGAGCATCTACGGACCCGAAGCGCGCGCGGTCGTGGCGCCGGTGGCCTTTACGATCGAGTTCCCATGGTTCGGTTACTCGGGGTACCGACTTGTCGTCGTGGGTCTGGCGGCGTTGCTGTTGTTCGCCGTCTGGTTGCTGATCACGAAGACGACACTTGGGCTCTACATGCGCGCCACCCAGCAAGATCGCGAGATCGCCCAGGCCTTCGGCGTGCCCGTCCATCGCATCTACGCCGCGTCGTTCGCGCTTGGCGCGGTCCTCGCCGCCGTCGCCGGTGTGTTGATCGTGCCGGTGCAACAAGCGCACTACCTGATGGGCCTCGACGCGCTGCTGCTGTCGTTCATGGCCGTGATCATCGGAGGGCTCGGTAGTCTGCGGGGGACGATCGCCGCCGCGTTCTTGATCGGATTGATCGACGGCCTGGTCTCGGTGTTCTTCTCACCACCGCTCGCCCGAATCGTCGCCTCGTTGCTCGTGGCGCTGGTACTCGTCTTTCGGACCGGCGGGCTCTTGGGGGAGCAGACAGCGTGACACACGCACGGCACGTGGCGATCCTGCACCTTGCCGTCGCAGCCGGCCTGTTTCTCTTGCAGTTTGTGCTACCGCCATTCCACCATGGCATGGTCGCGCGCGTCATGGTCCTGGCCGCCTTCGCGATCGGGTACAACGTCTTACTCGGCTACACCGGTCTGATGAGCCTGGGGCATGCGATGTTTTTCGCCGCCGGGATGTACGGCACCGGGCTGACCGTCTACTACCTGCGCTTTGGCGCGGGCGAGGCCTTTCTCGCCGGCGTGATCGCCGGTGTCGTGCTTGCGGCGATCGTTGGGGCGATCACGCTGCGTACAAGCGGCGTCTCATTCCTGATCGTCACCATGATGTTCGCCCAGGTGGTCTTCCTCTCGATCCTCTACTTCAACCGCATCACCGGCGGCGACCAGGGATTCAACCTGAGCGGACGCCTGGCCCCGTTTGCGCTCGCGGGCTTCGTCGCGCCATACTCCGACCCGCTCGTGAAGTACAACCTCGCCTTCGCGGTGTTCGTGATGTGCCTCGCCGTAAACCTGTGGCTCATCCGCTCACCGATCGGGCGTGTGCTGATCGCCATCCGTGAGAATGACGATCGCACGCGCATGCTCGGCTATGACACGTTTCGCTACAAATGGTTCGGGCTCGTCGTCTCGGGCGCGCTGTCCGGTGCGGCCGGGTCGATGTACACACTGCTGTTCTCCTATGTCGGCGCCACGTTTGGATCGATCCTCTACTCAATCTACCCACTCCTCTGGACGCTGCTCGGCGGGGTGGGCACGGCGCTGGGGCCGCTCGTCGGCACGGGCGCGATGACCTACCTGATTGACAAGTCCAGCGAGTACACGCAAGGCTACCTGATCGTCGTCGGATTGGCGCTCGTGTTGATCATCCTGAAGTTTCCCACAGGGATCATGGGCGGCGTGCGGTCCAGGTGGTGGAAGTGGCTGCCGTGACCCCAGCGACGCCGCTGCTCCAGACCACGGGCCTGAGCCGCACCTTCGGCGGTCTCCAAGCCGTGCGATCGGTGGACTTCAGTCTCGAGCGCGGCGAGATCCGCGCGATCATCGGTCCCAACGGCGCCGGCAAGACCACGCTGGTCAACATGATCTGCGGCCGCCTCGCGCCTACGTCCGGCCGCGTGTCGTTCAAAGGCCACGATATCACCGCGATGGCAGTTCACCAGCGTGTGCAGCTCGGCATCGTCTACACCTTCCAGATCATCAGCATTTTCAAGAATCTGTCGGTCTTCGAGAACGTCGCCCTCGCGTCTCAGCGCCGATTGATGCGGACGCCGCGCGAGCACCTTACGCTCGACCCGCGTGCGCTGGATGATCGGGTTGAAACGGCGCTGGGACAGGTCGGACTGGCCGGTCTTCGCACGCAGATCGCCGGCGCGCTGCCCTACGGCCACCAGCGGCTGCTCGAAGTGGCGATGGCCTTGGCGCTCGAACCCGAGGTCCTGGCGCTCGACGAACCCACTCAGGGGCTGGCGCCCGACGAGATTATCACTCTGTCGGCGCTCATCCGGCGGATTGCCGCATCGGCAACGATCTTGCTGATCGAGCACAATATCCGCATGGTCCTCGACCTTTCGCAGCGGGTGACCGTCATGAACGAGGGAACGATCATCGCGGAGGGCACGCCCGGCGAGATTGAGGCCAATCCTGAGGTGCAGCGGGTGTATCTGGGCCAATGACGCTCACGGTTGATCGCATCGCGTGCGCCTATGGCGAGGCCCGCGTCCTGCACGACGTGTCGCTCGCGCTGGCGCCGGGGCACGTGCTCTCCTTGTTGGGACGCAACGGCGCGGGCAAGACAACGATGTTGCGCGCCATCATGGGTCTGCTCCGCCCGCGGGCCGGAACCATCCGCGTGGATGATCAGGACCTCACCCGGCTGCCCGCACACGAGATCCCGCGCCTCGGCATCGCCTATGTCCCGCAGGGGCGCGGCCTCTTCCCGTTCTTGACCGTGGAAGAGAACCTCCGGATGGGACTGCTGGTGAAAGGCGCCGGGCCCGAGACGCTCGAGTCGGTCTTCGAACTCTTCCCGGTGCTCAAGGAACGCCTGCGCCAGCGCGCGGGCACGCTCTCCGGCGGCGAGCAACAGATGGTCGCGACCGCCCGGGCGCTGTGCACGAATCCGACGTATCTGTTGATGGACGAACCCACCGAAGGCCTGATGCCGATCCTGGTGCAGAGGTTGATGGACACGGTCATGACGCTCAAGACACGGGGCGTCGGGGTGTTGCTCGTCGAACAGCGGATCGACGCCGCCCTGCGCGTAGCCGATCAGGTTATCATCCTGGAGACGGGTCACGTCCGGTACGCGGGGCCGCCCGCAGGATTGGCGCAGGACGCCGACACGCTGCTCCGGTACCTCGGGGTCAGACACACGGACGAAGGGAGACACCGACTTTAGATGAAGGGAGACATCGGCCATGACCGCAGACCGCAAGACTCGTGACGCCATCGACAGCCGCGCGGTCGAAGACCTCGACGGCATTACCGTCATCCGCGGCGGCGGGAGCGCTCGCGCCTGGAACAACATCCAGTACATGCAGGGGATGTCGGCCAAGAACGTCGGCTCGACGCACCTTTCGATCAACGTCGCCACTGTACCGCCCGGCGGGATCGCCTACGCGCACATCCACGAGGGGTTCGAGGTGATGCTGTTCATCGTCCAGGGGCGCGTGAAACACACCTACGGCGAAAATCTGGCGGAGTCGGTCATCAACGAGGCCGGTGATTTCATCTACATCAAACCGGGCGTGCCGCACGAGGTGTTCAACATCGGCGACGAGCCGCTGGTCGCGTTCGTCGCGCGGTCGGCGGCAGACGAGTGGGACCGGATCGTCGACTATCCTTCACAACACAGACCGGCCTAGCGGCTACTTGCCCCAGATCTACCTCTCGACGGCGATACCTCTCCAGAACGCGACATGATTCTTGATGTGGGCCGCCGCCTCCTTTGGGGTGGGATAGTACCAGGCACCGTCCTTGTTCACTTTCCCATCTACGACGACATCGAAGTAACTGGCGACGCCTTTCCACGGGCACATCGTTTGTGTGACGCTGGGCTTGAAGAACTCGGCCCGGATCGACCCGGGCGGGAAGTACACGTTCCCTTCAACCTCCTCGAACACGTCGCTTTCGGCGAGCACGGTACCGTTCCATCGTGCCTTGGGCATGCGTCCTCCTATCGTGGTAGTCTCCTCAGCGTCTGAGCCACTCGACCACGCGCGGCGGGCTGATGGGCAGCGTATCCACGGGGTGACCCAACGCGTCACCGATGGCATTCGCCACGCACGCCGGCGCGCCGATGGTAGCCGATTCGCCCATGCCTTTGAACCCGTGCACGGTGTTCGGCGATGGCGTCTCCAGGTGCACGACCGTCACCCGGGGCGCCTCCATAGCTGTCGGGATCAGGTAGTCCATGAGGGTCGCGCTGAGCAATTGTCCCGACTCATCGTAGACCACTTCTTCCATTAACGCCTCGCCGATGCCTTGCGTCAGACCGCCGTGTGTCTGACCGTCGACGATCATCGGGTTCACCAGCGGCCCGCAGTCTCCGGCAACGACATACTTGAGGATGGCGATATGACCCGTCTCGCGGTCGACCTCGACCATGGCCAAGTGCGCTCCGTTGCCAAACGCGGCCGGTGGGGGATCGTAGGTGCTCGACGCCGCGAGTCCCGGCTCGAGTCCCGCGGGCAGCCCCGAGGCACCCGGTGCGTGGGCCGCGCGCGCGACGTCGTGCCAGGTCACGCTGCGCCTCGGCGATCCTTTGACGAAGAACCGGCCGCCGGCCAGCGTGACGTCCTCTGCCGACGCTTCGAGCAGGTGCGCGGCGATCTCGACGGCGCGTGTCCTGACTTTCGCCGCGGCCTGGACGAGCGCGCCGCCTCCCGACACCACCGCCCGGCTGGCGAACGTGCCGGTGCCGGTCGGGACGGTATCGGTATCGAGCGTCGCGACGGCGACGTCGGCCGGCTCGAGCCCGAGTTCCCCGGCCGCAAGTTGCGCAAAGACGGTCTGCAGCCCCTGACCCTGCGACGGGCAGGATACACCGACCTCGACGCGACCTGACGCATCGACGGTCACCGTCGCGCTGTCGTAACCGCGCACCTCCACCATACCGCGCCGCTGAAACGTCTTCGACCCCATGCCCGTGTACTCGACGAATGTCGAGACCCCGATCCCCACCAGCCGTCCCTGCCTCCGTAGCCGCGCCTGCTCCTGCCGCGCTTCCTCGTACGCGAACGCGTCGGCGGCGGCCCGCAGCGTCACGCCGTACCGCCCGCTGTCGTAGACGAGCCCGGTCGCTGCGGCGTACGGAAACTCGTCGGCGCCGATGAAATTCCGGTGGCGCACCTCGGCGGGATCGAGACCGGTGGCGGTTGCGAGCCGGTCCATCAGGCACTCCATCACGAACACGCCGACCGTCATCCCGACGCCACGATAGGCGCCGGCCGGACACTTGTTGGTGGCCATGGCCAGCGCGGTGTACGCATACGCCGGTACGCGGTAGGGTCCGGGCATGATCTGTACGGTGCCCATCGGCTCGAGCGCCGAGGTCGTCGGGTACGCGGAGTACGCGCCGCTGTCACACGCGACTTCGGCCCGCAGCGCAAGGATGTGACCGTCGCGGTCGGCGGCGATCGCGGCGTCGACCACCTGTTCTCGCGCCTGCGTCATCGTCTCCAGATTCTCACGGCGATCCTCGATCCATTTCACAGGACGTTTGAGCGCGCGTGTCACGGCACACGCGACAACGTCCTCAGGATACAGGTGCATCTTCGGCCCAAACCCGCCGCCGACATCGGGAACGATCACACGCACCACACGTTCCGGCAGCCCGAGAAAGCGCGCGACACCCGACTTCAGACCGTGCGGCGTCTGGGTCGACGCCCACACGTTGAGCCGGCCGTCGGGCTGCCATGCTGCGACGATCCCGCGGCCTTCCATCGGCGCGCCGCAGAGACGCTGGTGCCGGAGCGTCGCGCGCACGGTGATGGCCGCGGCGGCGAAGGCGGCGTTGACGTCGCCCTGTCGATGATCATGGCGGAAGTACTGGTTGCCTGGCACCGCGTCGTGGACACACGCGGCTCCGGCCCGTCGCGCCGCTTCGATCGACGCGATGACCGGCAGTGCGGCGTACTCGACCTCGACCAGATCAACCGCGTCTTCGGCCACGTACCGATCGCGCGCCACGACGACGGCGACGGATTCGCCGACGAATCGCACCCGATCACGCGCGAGCGGCGGCCAGGCGGTCATGGCGTAGTTCTCGCCGGTGAAGTCCGCGACAATCGGCTGCATCACAAGATCGGCGGCCGTAAAGACCGCCTCGACGCCCGGAAGCGTCCTCGCCCGCGACGCGTCGATTCGCTCGAGCGCGGCGCTTGCATGCGGGGAGCGCACGAATGCCAGGTGCAGCATGCCCGGCAGCGTCAGATCGGGTACATACATTCCCCGACCCGTCAGAAGCGGCCGATCCTCTTCTCGCCTGACCGACCGACCGATGTGCGGATTGGCCGTCATCGGCTGCGCGCCGCCTGCCTCACCAGTGAGAGCAGGCGATCAGGAGACAGCGGCAGGTCGGTGATCTCGACCCCGAGGGGTCGCAGAGCATCCGCCACCGCGTTGCCAATCGCCGCGCCAGCCGCGGCGGTCCCGCCTTCGCCCGCACCCTTGACGCCTAGCGGATTCAGCGGCGTTGGTGTCTCTTCAAGAATTCTCACCGTGACGTTCGCGGGCATCTCGAGAAACGTCGGCAGCAGGTAGTCCATGAACGTCACAGAGAGGGGCTGCCCGTCGTCGGCATAGGCCAGTTCTTCCAGGATGGCGCCGCCGATACCCTGCGCCAGCCCGCCCACCAGTTGACCTTCCACCAACTTCGGGTTCACGGCCCGGCCAACATCATACGCGATGGCGTAGTCAAGGATGCTGATCGCGCCTGTCGCCGCGTCGATCTCGACCACCGCGGCATGCGCTCCGTACGGATACGTCATTTTAGTCGCCTCGTACCGATGCGACGCTTCCAGCAGACGATCGGGCGTCACGAGTTCACGAAAGGCCGCGCTCCGAGTCGGCGCTCCATTTACCCACACCCGACCGTCCTGGACCATGAGATCGTCACGCGCTGCTTCGAGGCGCGCCGCCCCTCGGTCGAGCAGCATCCCCTTCACCTTGCGCGCCGCGAACAGCACCGCGCTACCGCCCACAACCGTCACGCGGCTGCCCCATGCGCCGATGCCGGCTGCGACCGTCGTCGTGTCCCCGTGCTTCACCACGACATCGTCGTATGCCGCGCCGAGTTCCTCCGCGCAGATCTGCGCCAGCACCGTCTCCATGCCCTGACCGACCGACGCGCCGCCCGAATAGACGGTGACGCCGCCGTCGGCGTCGACGGCCACCCGCGCCGTTTCCCACGGACCGGGTCCGGCCTTCTCGACGAAACACGCGAGACCGATCCCCAGAAAGCGCCCTTCGCCGGCTGCACGCTGCTGTTCGCGGCGCCGCCGTTCATAGTCGATCGCCGCGAGCGCCGCTTCCAGCGTCGAGACGTAGATACCGGTGTCATAGACGACCGGCTCTCCCAGGGCAAAGGTACCGATCGTGCACGGCATTGCCGTCGGTGGAATGAAGTTTCGCCGCCGGACGTCCGCCGGATCCAGACCCGTGGCTTCGGCCAGCAGATCCATGACGCGCTCGCGGACAAAATTGGACTCGAACCGCCCGGGCGACCGATAGGTCCCGGTGGGCGTCTTGTTCGTCAAGACGCACCGCACCTCAGCGTGGTAGTTCGGAATCGCATACGGCCCCGGCAGCATGGCGATCGTCAGTTCCGGCACCGACACGCCGTGCGTGCGCAGATATGCCCCCATATCAACGGCGATCCGATCAGTCAGCGCCACGATCCGGCCGTCGCGCGTCGCGCCGAGATCGACCTCATGCACCTGCTGGCGCGAGTGGTTCGCGGCCACCAGATGCTCGCGGCGGTCCTCGATCCACTTCACCGGCCGGCCGAGACGCACGGCCGCCCACGGGATCAGGAAATCCTCCGGATAGAACTCGCCGCGCACGCCAAAGCCCCCGCCGACGTCGGGCTCGACGAAGCGGATGCGGTCTTGGGGCCAGCCGAGAAAGTTCGCCAGCACCCCGCGGTTGAAGTGCGGCACCTTCGTCGGTCCCCACACCGTCAGCAGGCCGGAAGCGTCATCGTACGAGGCAACGACCCCACGGGTCTCCATGGGCACGCCGGAGTGGCGCTGAATCGTGAAGCGTTGTCTGATGCGCACGTCCGCGGCGGCAAGGGCGCGCTCGGGATCTCCCCTCCGCGCTTCGAGCCGATCAGCGAGATTGCTGCCCGCGGGCTCGTGGAGCAGCGGGGCGTCAACCGCAAGAGCCCGGTCGGTCGACACAATGACAGGCAAAGCCAAGTACTCAACATGTATCAGGTCGGCGGCGTCTTCCGCAGCGTAGCGGTTCGCGGCAACGACCAGCACGACGGGCTCACCGACGTATCGCACGCGATCACGTGCCAGCGCGGGCTGGAGAAACGGCGCGAGCGCAGGTTTTGCGCCAAGCCGGATGGGGATCGTCCCGATGCCGCCCAGGTCGGCGGCGGTCGCGACCAGCGCGACACCAGGCGAACCCAATGCTACCGCGGCATCGATGCGTGCTATCTGCGCGTGCCCGTGGGGGCTGCGAAGGAGCACGGCGTGCAGGATTCCCGGCAGCCGCACGTCATCGACATAGCACCCCCGGCCCGCCAGCAGCTTGGGGTCTTCCTTCCGCTTGACCGACGCGCCGATGATCATGCGGCTCAGACATCCATGATCGCTTTGCGTTGACCGCCGTCAAGCGTAATCCACGCGCCGTTCATATAGCTGGCGCGGGGAGACGACACGAACACGACCACCGAGGCGACTTCCTCCGGCGTACAAATGCGGCCGAGCGGCAGGCTCTTGACCGCCTGTCTACTCGCGTCGTCGAAGGACATGCCTTTGTCCCTCGCATACGCGCGCACGAGTCCATTCCAGCGCTCGGTCGCGACCGGCCCCGGGTTGACGGCGTTCACAAGGATCCCCTGCGACCCGTACTGCTCGGCGAGCGCGGCCGTCACCGCGAGATCGGCGGCGTTCGCCGCGCTCGCGGTCAGTTCCCAGTACGCGGGTTTGATCCCGTCGTTGCCGACCACGTTGACGATGCGACCGGCGCCGCGCTTGAGCAGATGCGGGACCGCGGCCTTTGCGCCGCGTACGTAACCCATGAACTTCAACTGCAGGCTGAGCTGCCACTCCTCTTCAGTGAGGTTCAGCAGCAGACCACCCGGCGAGGCGCCCGCGCAGTTCACCAGGACGTCCAGACCGCCGTAGTGCGCTGCCGCCTCGTCAACGCAGCGCTTGGCATCTTCCCACTTCATCATGTCGCCGGCAACGGTGAAGACCGGCCGGCCGGTCTCGGCGCGGATCTCCTCCGCGGTCTTTTTGAGCCCATCCTCCTGGCGAGCGCAGAGCGCCAGGACCGCGCCCTCCTTTGCGAACTCGAAGGCGCAGGCGCGGCCGATGCCCTTCGATCCCCCCGTAATCAACACGACCATGTTCCGCAGGCCGAGGTCCATTGCCTATCCTCCCCTCACCAGATCGTCGTACAAGTCGGGCCGGCGATCGCGCACGAGATCCATCTCGGCCGTGGCGCGCTGCGCATCGACACCGGCCACGTCGATATCGGCGACCAGGACTTCCTCGTCGGTGTGCGACGCCGGTCCCGCAACGGCCATCCCCGATGCCGCAAAGATCGCACTGCACCCTAGCGCCCGCACGCGTCCATCGGGTCCGGCGCGGTCGGCACAGGCCACCCCCATGCGGCTCCCATAGGCATGGCCCGCCGCCAGATAGTTCGCCCCGCACCACCCTCGAGCATCGTAGGGCTCGGGCTTCCCCCGATCGGTCCACGTCGTGGGCACGCACAAGACCTGCGCGCCGTGCAGCAACAAGATCCGCACCGCTTCCGCGAAGCGCAAGTCGTAGCAGATCAGCACGCCGACGCGTCCCACCGGAGTGTCCCAGATCGGAAAGCCGTTATCCCCCGGCGTGAAGATGGCGCGCTCGTGATCGTACAGGTGAGCCTTTCGATACACGCCGAGCACCCCGGTGGGTCCGATCATCGCCGCGCTGTTGTACAGACGATCGCCCGCGCTCTCGGGCCACCCGGCCACGATGTGCATCCCGGTCTCTCCGGCGAGCGCCGTCCATGCGGTCACACTCGGACCATCCAACGGCTCCGCGTGACGCTCGACATCGGCGCGAACCTGAAAATCATACGATATCGTACTAAGTTCCGGCAGCACGCTCAGCGCCGCGCCCCGCGAGGCAGCATCACGCAGCAGACGAAGCGATCGATCCCGCATGCGTGCCGGGGCCCTCCAGGGCGCCGCCATCTGGACGACGGCGACCCGACTCATCGCGATCTGCGGGGTGGTTGGACGAGCTCCACCATGTACCCTTCAACCGTTTCCTGCGCCAGGAACGCGATCATCGTATTGGCGGCGCCGGGGCGAGCGTGTTCATCCTGCAAGGCCACTCCACGGGACTTGAGGGTGTCGAGGGCCGCCTCGATGTCATCGACCTGAAAGGCAATGTGCTGGAGCCCCTCGCCGCGCTCGCGCAACCAGTCGACGCCGAATCCCTTCTCGCTCAGCGGCTGGACGAGTTCGAGCAGGGTGCCCCCGATCGGGATGAACCCGATCAGCGCCTGCCCGGGCCCGTAGTCTTCCCACGTGGTGACCTCGAGACCGAACGCGGTGCGAAACCGCTCGGCCGCCGCCCGTGCGTCGCGCACGAGGATACCGATGTGGTGAACGCCTCGGATCACGTTACTCCTCCACCCAGGCGGCGACGCGCGCCGGGCCGCCGTTGCCGCCCTTTACCGGGACGGGCATGGCGATCAGCGTGAACTGCCGCCGGCCGATCTTGTCCAGATTCACCAAATTTTCGATCAGACAGACGTTGGCTCCAAGCGTGATCACGTGGACGGGATACTTGGGCTGACCCGCGGGTTTTGGCGGTCCTCCATCGACCGCAAAATCCACGGCCAGCGCGCGCGCGCCGGCATCGACGAGCCACTGCGCGGCCTCATTCGACAGGTACGGGTTGTCCTTGTAGAACGAGGCATCGGCCCAGTGTTCCTGGGCCCACCCACTCCAGAGCACAACGCGCATTCCGCGCAACCCCAACGCGTCCCCGGCCGCAGCCTGCAGCGTCTCAGCCGTGAACGGCCACCCGGGCTTCGCCGCCGCCCGCAGATCGAGCAGCACCGCGGGGCCGTTGAGCCACTCGAGCGGTACCTGCTCCATCGTCAGGCCCGCTTTGATGAAGTGGAACGGCGCGTCGATATGGGTCCCGGTGTGGATGCTGAAGGTCGCGTACGCTGTGGAGTACCCTTGGAGTTCGTGGTGGTTGATCGGCACGTAGAAGATCCGAGGG
>JBGQGY010000076.1:0-18587 GCA_041497675.1 bacterium
AAGATCGGCACGTTGGCGCCGTCCATCGGATTCAACGCATAGGCGCCGATGAAGCAGCCGTCGCGATCCTTCTCGGTCGAGAGGCGCTCGATGTCCGATTCGCGCGCGGCCTTGAACTTGTAGGCTTCGACCTCGGCGCGGCGATCGGACGTGGTCAGATGGTCGACCAGCGGGTGCTCGGGCGCGAGCACGCAGAAGGTCATGCCGAAGACGGTATCGGGCCGCGTGGTGAAGACACGGAATGCGACGCCCGGATGCCCATTCACCGGAATCCCGAACTCGACGCCCTCGCTGCGGCCGATCCAGTTGGTCTGCAGCGTTTGCACCCGTTCCGGCCACTCGATCTGGGAGAAGTCAAGCAGTTCATCCGCATACGCCGTGATTTTGAGGAACCATTGCTCGAGATTTTTCTTGATTACCGGCGTGCCACAGCGCTCGCACACGCGGTCCGCGCCGACCACCTGCTCCCGCGCCAGCGTCGTGTTGTCCTTTGGACACCAGTCCACCGGCGCGAGCGCGCGGTAGGCGAGCCCGCGTTCGTGCATCTTGAGGAAGAACCACTGGTTCCACGTGTAGTAGTCGGGCCGGCAGGTGACGACCTCGCGCGGCCAGTCCCACATGGCGCCCATCGAGCGCAGCTGCCGGCGCATCACGTCGATATTGCTCATCGTCCACTTGTAGGGATGGATGCCACGCGAGATGGCCGCGTTCTCCGCCGGCAGGCCGAAGGCATCGAAGCCCATCGGGAACATCACGTTGTAGCCCCGCATGCGCTTGTAACGGGCCGCGGCGTCCGAGGGCGTCATGGCATACCAGTGCCCGATGTGCAGGTAGTCGCCCGACGGGTATGGGTACATGGTCACGAAGTAGAACTTGGGCCGCGGATCGCCGTCGCGCGCGTGGTGCAGCCCATCGGCCTCCCAACGGGCCTGCCACTTTGGTTCGACGGCGCGCGAATCGTATCTCATCCTCATCGCAGGGGCCGGCGGCTCAGGACACTAGGGCCGGGTCATCACCGGTACCGGGGTAAGCCACCCGTGCCGGTCGGGGATGCGGCCCTCCGTGATGCCAAAGAACTCATCCTGCAGCCGGCGCGTGATGGGCCCCCTCCGCCCAGATCCCACGGGGACCTTATCAACGGACCGCACCGGTGTGATCTCGGCCGCGGTTCCAGTGAAGAAGACCTCGTCGGCGACGTAGAGCATCTCGCGCGGGAGCGGCATCTCCCGGATCTCGAGCCCCAGGTCGCGGCACAGCGCCGTCACCACCATGCGCGTGACGCCGGCCAGGATCGACGCCACCAGCGGCGGCGTGTAGATCACGCCGTCGCGCACCAGGAACAGGTTTTCCCCGCTTCCCTCGCTGAGATACCCGTGCACGTCGAGGGCGATCCCTTCCGCGTACCCGTTGTCCACGGCTTCCATCACGATGAACGCCGAGTTGACGTAGTTCCCGCCGATCTTGCCCATCCCCGGGTGCGTGTCGGGCGCCATGCGCCGCCACGAACTCACCATGACGTCGACACCCTGCTCGATGGCCTCGGGACCGAGGTAGCGGCCCCACTCGATGGTCATGATGGCCATGTGCAGCGGGGACCGGCGAGGTTCCACGCTCCAAGATTCCACGCCGCGAAACACCAGGGGGCGTATGTAGCAGGACTGGTGACCGTTCGTGCTGACGGTCTCGAGGCACGCCTTCGAGAGCTGCTCCGCCGAATAGGGCAACGCCATCCGGAAGATCTTGCATGAATCCTGCAGGCGGCGAATGTGCGGGCTCAGACAGAAGGCCGCGGGGCCGCTCTGTGTTTCGTAGCACCTGATGCCTTCGAAGACGCTCGATCCATACTGCAGCGCGTGCGCCGCGACGTGGATCTTCGCGTCGTCCCATGGGACGAACTTGCCGTCAAACCAGATCCGCTCAGACGCCTTCATGTTCTCGCCCTCCCGGGGCTAAATACACCGATGCCGCCCTCATCCCCACAGGACGAAGGCGGCCTCCGCGGTACCACCCATGGTTGATGACGGGTGGAACATCTGGTGGAGCAGAAGGGAATTGAACCCTCAACCTCCCGCACGCCAAGCGGGCGCTCTCCCGGTGAGCTACTGCCCCACGCGTCACTCCCAATACACGGATTATATCGGCGCGCTTCGAAGAGCGTCAAGGCGCCTCGTTTGTGACGAGCACCCACCCTGTCGGCATCTCGAGCAAGATCGTAGGCCGCAGCCGGTTTCGCAGATTGGAATACGATTCGGGTTGAAGGACGCCAAAGACTCGCCCTTGGTGCCAGAGCCGCTCGACGGTGGCGTCGTCATCCGCGAACTGTATCGGTGGATCGAGCCAGTAGACCAACGGATTCGCTGCGGGCTTGTAGCCGCTGCGGAAGACCAACCGATCGCCTGGTCGGTAGAGTCGGTTGACGGTTGCGGCCACGGCGCGCCAGGGCCATAGGCGCTCCCAGTGCGTCGCAACGGCCCATCCCAGAACGCCGTAGGCCAGGAGTGTCCCGGCGCACAGGGCAGCCACGGCCGCGCGTGCGGTCCCTCGCCATGCCAGCGCGGCGAAGACCACGACGGACACCGCGACAACGCTGAGGAATGGCACGAGCATCGGGCCATAGAAGACACGCACTTCTGTGGACTGGGATAATAACAGCCAAATATTAGCGCCGACTGCGGGGATGGCGACACCCGTGGTGACCACAACCACGGGTCGCAGACCCCGTACGTCGTTCATTGACCGGATCAGCACCCGGGCCAAAAGCACGCACAGCGGTGGGAATAGCGGAAAGAGATAGCGGAAGACCTTATCGCCCGGCGAGATCGACAACAGAACAAAGTGGAGACCGGCCCACAGCGCGCACAGGCGCAGCGCCGGCGGGCCCGTTCCAACCAGGCGCCATGCCTCCTGGACCACCCGCGGCAGCAGCCCAGTCCATGGAAAGGCCCAGATTGCCAGGATCGGTACGTACGCGATCACCGCTTGCCAGTAGGGCAGTGGTGCGCTCAATACCGGATGGAAGAAGCGTCCGACCCCGATGCCCGAGACGAACAACGCGTCGACGAAAGCCCTGCCATGCCGGAGTCCCTCGACAACGAACCACGGAGCGGCGACGAGTGTGAACACGACCGCCCCGGCCGCAACCTGGGACCATCGCCAGTAGCCCACTTTCCCCGACGGAATGAGCATGTCTGCGGTAACGACCAATCCGAAGACCGCAACCGCCACCAGGCCCTTGCTGAGAACCGCCGCCGCAATCCATACGCCCGCCAGGAGGGCCGCCCCGGTGTTGCCGCTGGTCCGGTATCGGAGATAGGCAACAAACCCCAGGGCAAGAAACACCGTGAGGGCGACATCCTGCTGCGGGGAGACGGACTGGTAAAAGCCCAGGAAGCTCGTCCCCAGCAGCAGCGCCGCAAGCACAGCCTCCTCCTGGCGTGCTGGTTCCGCCAAGCCCAGCCGGGAAAGACGGTAGGTCACCCCCAACAGGACGAGAGAGAGGGGCAGCTGCCAGATGCGGAGCGCCGCGCCGGTGGGACCGGTAACCCGGAGGACGAGTGCCATCAACCAGAACGTGAGCGGCGGTTTGTCCACGACCCACGAAGGCGACGGCCTGTGATGCAGTGTGACCCAGTCTCCCGACCGCAAAATTCCCTTCGCGATCTCTCCGAAGAACAGGGCGTCGCCGTCCACGTGCGGCATCAGGACACTTCCGGCGATCAGGAGGACGTCCAAGACGAGCAGCCCGAGCCAGACCTTCTCCCACCGGCGTGGACCGAACGGCGTCATCGAGCGCTAGTGAGGAGGGAGCACATCGAAACGGTGATCCTGGCCCCATGGCTGCGCGTCGCCCCTCAAGAGGCGCACAGCATGGTGCAGGATCGGGGCCAGGACATCCAGCCACTCGCGAACCGCCTTGGGATTGCCGGGGAGATTGACGATCAGGGTACGCCCACGGACCCCCGCGACGGCCCGCGAGAGCATCGCCAGCGGTGTCTTCGCGGCCGTCTGCACCCGCGCGGCCTCCACCAACCCGGCCGCCAGACGATCGACCACCGCCAGCGTGGCCTCGGGCGTCACGTCGCGCGGGGCGAAGCCGCTCCCGCCGGTGGTCAGGACCAGCGCGGCGCCGTCGCGATCGGCGTAGTCGATGAGCCGCGCGCTGATGGCGTCTCGATCATCGGTCAAGACGTCACGCCGGATGACCGTGGCCCCCAGACCTGCCAGGACCTCTGCGATCACATCGCCGCTGGTATCCGCGCCCTGTCCGCGCGCCACGGTGTCCGACAGCGTAAGGATGGCCGCCCGCACGCCGTCGAGCGTCCGGGTCACAACGCCTCCCCGCGCCGGTTGTACGTGCCGCTCCGCCCGCCGCTCTTGTGAATCAGGCGTACACGGTCGATCGTGATCCCCCGATCCGCGGCCTTGCACATGTCGTAGACGGTCAGCGCCGCCGCGGTCACGGCGACCAGCGCTTCCATTTCGACGCCCGTGCGCCCGGTCGTCCTCACCGTCGCTTCGATCCTGACCGCCGCCGCATCCGGCGCCGGTTCGACGCGCACCTGCACATCATCGAGCGGCAGCGGATGGCAGAGCGGGATCAGGTCCGCCGTCTTCTTGGCGGCCATCACTCCCGCCAGCTGCGCGACCGTCAGGACGTCACCTTTCGCCACCTGATTCGTGCGGATCAGCGCCAGCGTCTTGGGCTGCATGTGGACGTCCGCCCGTGCGACGGCGACGCGAGCCGTTCGCGCCTTCGCCGACACGTCGACCATGCGTGCCCGCCCTCGGCGGTCGACGTGTGTGAGTCGCGCCCTCTTCACAGCAATCGCACCTCAACCTCCGCCCCTGCGGCGAACCCGTCCCCGCCCAACGGCACGACGACGATGCCGTCGGCCTCGGTGAGCGATGTGAGGATCTGCGAGCCGGCGGGCAGCGGCGCCGCCCAGAACCCGTCGGGGCGCATCTCCAGCTTGACCCGGCGATGATCCTCGCGAGGACCCGCCGACGGCAGTCGGGACGCCAGACGCGCCCGAACCCGGTGCCATCCGCGCGACGCGGGGTCCATCCCGAGGAGACGTTCCAACACCGGGCGCGCGAACAGGTCGAAGATGACCAGCGCGGATACGGGGTTCCCGGGCAACCCGATCACCGGCACCGAGCCGGCCGCTGCCAGCACGGTGGGTTTGCCCGGACGCACCGCGATGCCGTGGACGATGATCCCCGGCGGCCCAAGACGGGCGATGGCATCGGTGACGATGTCTCGCTCGCCGACCGACGACCCGCCGGAGACAAGCACCATGTCGTAGTCGGCGACGGCCCGGCGCAGCGCGGCTTCGACCGGCGCCAGCTCGTCACGAACGACACCGAGGATCTCAGGGATTCCACCCGAGGCCAGCACGGCGCCGGCGAGGGCGGCGCCGTTCATATCCCGCACTTTGCCCGGCTGCAGCGGGTCTTCCGCCGCCAGCACCTCATCGCCGGTCGAGAGAATGGCCACGCGCGGCTGGAGCGTCACCTGCACTCGCGGCCGGCCGATCCCAGCCAGAATCCCCAGGTCGGGCGCGCGAAGGCGGCGCCCTCGCGCAAACACGACCCGACCGGTGCGGACGTCGGCCCCTGCCGCGACGACGTTGTCCCCGGCCTTCACCGCGCGCTCGACGGCCACCGCGTCCTCGCCGTTCTGCACGTGCTCCTGCATGACGACGGCGTCGGCGCCCTGGGGCAGCATCCCTCCGGTGGGAATCCGCACAGCCTCCCCGGACCCGACCGCGATCCCGGCGGGCGCGCCCATCCGGATCTCGCCCGCGTGACGCAGCCGCGCCGGTGTCTGTTGACTCGCCGTCTCGGTGTCGGCGGCGCGGACGGCCCAGCCGTCCACCAGCGATCGATCAAAGGGGGGCAGATCGTGGGGTGATACGATGTCTAGCGCGAGCACGCGTCCAAGCGCCTGCACCAGCGGGACATGCTCGGTGCCGCGCGGCGCCACTCGCAGCGCCGCGTCATACGCGGCCCGAGCTTCTTGTGGGGTGTGCAGCCGGCCGAACGCCTTGGTCGGGGCGGTCAGGACGAGATCACTCCCAGCGCCGTGCCCGCGCGCTGGAACGCCGCCAGCGCGCGTTCGAGGTGCTCTACCGTATGCCCGGCTGTCACGATCGTTCGGACGCGCGCCTTGCCCCGGGGGACCGTCGGAAACGCCAGACCGACCGCGAACACGCCCTCCTCGAAGAGACGGTCGGAGAACTGCATGGCCCGCGCCTCGTCGCCGATGATGACCGGGGTGATGGGCGTCTCGCTGTTGCCCGTGTCGAACCCGAGCCGGCGCAACCCGTCTTTGAAGAACCGGGTGTTGTCCCACAGACGCCGGATCAGATCGGGTTCGTGCTGCACTAGCCGGACGGCGGCAAGCGCAGACGCCGCGACCGACGGTGGGTGAGAGGTGGAGAAGAGCAGCGGCCGCGCACGATGCATCAGCCATTCGATCAGCGCCCGGGATCCCGCGACGTAGCCGCCGAGTCCGGCGAACGCCTTCGAGAGCGTTCCCACCTGGACGTGCACCCGGCCGTGCATCCCGAAGTGGTCGACGGTGCCGCGGCCGTCCTTCCCGACGACGCCGCTGGCGTGCGCGTCGTCGACCATCATGATCGCGCCATACTCTTCCGCGGCCGCCACCAGATCGGGGAGCGGCGCGATGTCACCGTCCATGCTGAATACGCCGTCGGTGATCAACAGCACGCGCCGCGCGCCTCGTGATTCTGCGAGCATCCGGCGGGCCGCGCCGACATCCTTGTGGGGATAGATCTTCTTGTCGGCGCCTGAGAGGCGGCACCCGTCGATGAGGCTCGCGTGGTTCAACTCGTCGCTGACCACGACGTCGCCCTTCTCGAGGATCGCGGCGACCGTGCCGGCATTGGCGCTGAACCCGGACTGGTACAGCAGCGTGGCCTCGGTGTGTTTGAAGGCGGCGAGTTCCGTCTCGAGCTCCTGGTGGATGCTCATGTTGCCGGCGATCGTCCTGACGGCACCCGATCCCACACCGAACCGCGCCACGGCCTCCAACGCCGCGGCTTTCAACGCGGGGTGATTGGCCAGCCCCAGATAGTTGTTGGAACAGAGGTTGATGACCTCGCGGCCGTCGTAGCGCGCCACCGCCTCCTGGGGGCTCTCGAGCAATCGCGGCCACCGCCAGACGCCGCGCGTCTTCGCGTCGGCCAGCAGCTCCTCGACAAATATCAGGGGGTTGGCGTGCTCAACTTTCAATGGTCAGGATCACCTTCCCCGCGTTGCCGGATTCCAACAGCGAGAATGCCTCGGCGAAGCGCTCCAACGGCAGCCGGTGTGTGATCACCGGCGTGATATCCAGCCCGCGCCGCAGCAGCCGGCTCATCTGCTCCCAGGTCTCCCAGATGCGGCGGCCAAAGATGCCCTGGATCCGCACCGCGTTGAAGATCACGTCGTTGGCGAGGTCGAGCTCCACCGGTGCGCCCGGCAAACCCAGCAGGCTCACCCACCCCCCGCGGCGCACCGCCCGCAGCGCGTCAGCGATGCCTCCGGGATGGCCTGACATTTCCAAAACCACGTCGGCGCCCTGACCGTCGGTTAGCTCGTGCACGCCGGCGGCGACATTCTCGGCGCGCGAGTCCAGCACCAGATCGGCCCCCATCGTCCGCGCCAGCGACAACCGCGCGGTGTTCACGTCGGAGGCCACCACGACCGCGGCGCCGGCCATCTTGCAGATCGCGATCGCCATCAGCCCGATCGGACCGCACCCCGTGATGAGGACCGCCTGCGCCGTCAGCTCGGTCGCCAACGCCGTGTGGACGGCGTTGCCCAGCGGATCCATCACGGCCGCGACATCTGTCGGGATGTCGGCGTGCAGCCGCCAGGCGTTGCGGGCCGGCATCCGGACGTACTCGGCAAACGCGCCGTCGCGGTCGATCCCGATGATCTCGAGACGCTCGCAAATATGTGGATCGCCCCGCCGGCAGTTGTGACACAGACCGCACGCGACGTGGCACTCGCCGGCGATCCGGTCGCCCACGGCGACCTCGGTGACGTCGTCACCCAAGGCGACAACGGTACCGGTGAACTCGTGGCCGATCACACGCGGCGGGTGGACATGCGCCCGCGCCCACGGATCCCAGCGATAGATGTGGAGGTCGGTGCCGCAAATCCCGGTTGCGCTCACCCGGACCAGCACTTCGCCGCGGCGTGGTTCGGGGACCGGCACGTCGGCGATCTGGCACCCCGGCCCCGGCGACGCCTTGACCAGTGCGCGCATGCGCCGGGGAAGCGCCGCGACCGCGCCCGGGGCCTCGGTCGCCGGTTGGGTTCCGCGTGGTGTCACGAGTGACGCTTCGACGCAGCGCGCCGCGGAGTCCTGCGGCAGGAGCCTCCGGGGTCAGGCACCGAAGGAGGACGGATCGTGTATACAGTCCATGCGGTGGTCGCCCAGGTGTTTGGGCTGCCCGTGTGTCCTCCACGGGGAACCGGCCTGCTGGGGAGCATTTTTCACCAACAAACCCTCTTCCACCCCCTGATTGTGCATTTTCCGATCGCGTTGTGGCTGACGAGCGCGCTGTTCGACGTCTTTCACGTGATCAATCCCAACCGCTTCCACACCCGGGTCTCCCAGCACCTGATCGGGCTTGGCCTGCTGGCGGCGGTCGTCTCGATCAACATGGGCTTCTGCGACGCCATTCCGCTCGTGAAGGAAGGCGTGGGGCAGAAGTTTGTGGACCGGCACGCGGCACACCAAGTCTGGGCGCTGGCGGCCACGGCGTTCTACGCGGTCTCGTTTACCATCCGCTGGAGGCGTCCGGACATGGGCCGCCTCGCGGCCGTCATGCTGCTCGCGGTCGGCGCCGTGCTGATCGCCGTGACCGGGTATCTCGGCGGAGAAGTCCGGCTGGTGATGTAGCATCCATGCCACAGCGCATCCTGGTCGTGGACGACGAACCCCACATCGTGGAGCTGGTGCGCTACAATCTGCAGCAGGACGGCTATGAGGTACTGACCGCAGGCGACGGCGAAACTGCCCTGAGCAAGAGCGCGTCCGAGCGGCCCGACCTGATCATCCTCGATCTGATGCTCCCCGGTGTTGACGGTTTGGAAGTCTGCCGCCGGCTGCGCCGCGAGTCTGCGGTGCCGATCATCATGCTCACGGCCCGCGGTGGCGAGGTCGAACGCATCGTCGGGCTCGATCTGGGCGCCGACGACTACGTGATCAAACCCTTCAGCCCGCGCGAGCTGGTCGCGCGGGTGCGCGCGGTCTTGCGCCGGCACGCGCGCGAGGTCGCGCCGCCGACCGCCGGGCCGCTGTGCGTGGGCCCGCTCCGGCTGGACGCGGGCACGCATGACGTGATGCTGGCGGGTCGCCGGGTTGACCTGACCGCGCGCGAGTTCGAGTTATTGCGGCTCTTCATGCGACATCCCAACAGAGTCTTCACCCGGGACTTCTTGCTCGAGCACCTGTGGGGACACGACTTCTACGGGAGCACCCGCACCGTGGACATGCATGTTAGCCGGCTGCGTGAGAAAATTGAAGACGATCCTGGCGAGCCGCGGTTCATCGTGACCGTGCGCGGGGTCGGCTACAAGATGCGCGCGGTCGAAGAGACGCGCAAGAAGGTCCGCGCATGAGACCCCGGTCGATCCGCGCCAGGCTGACGACATCGTACGTCCTGCTCGTCTCCGTCTGCCTCGTGCTCGCCGCGACCTACGTCACCTGGCGGTTGCAGGCGCAATATACGAATACGTATCGCCGTGTGATCCTCACCCAATCGATCCTGATCGGCCGGATGTTGGATTGGTACGCGCACGAGGGGCTGCCGCCGGGCCGTCTCGAGCAGCTGGCCCAGCAGTTCCGGTGGCGGCCCGATGCCTCAATCCGCGTCGTCCCCTTCGCCGAGTTGACGGCATCGACCGCGCCCGAGTTGCGGGCGGTCGCCGAGTGTGTCACGACGACCGTGCGGCAGGGCCGCGTTGACCGCGAAAGCCTCTCGAAGTGCCCCAGCCAGTCGCTCCGACCCGATGACGTCACGGGCAGTCCCCGCGTCTTTGCCGCAGCGCCGGTCATGAAGGACGGCACGCCGGTGGCCGCCGTCCAGGTCTCCGTGCCGACCGGGTGGGTGTGGGTGCAGCTCCAGGGCATGCTTCCGCAATTGGGTCTGGCGCTGGCGATTGGATTGGTCGTGGCGGCGATTCTCGGCGCCCGCTTCGCGCGCAGCCTGGTCGAGCCGATCGCCGAGCTCACGCAGGTGGCCTCCCAAATGAGCGCGGGGGATCTCAGCCGCGCGGTACGGCCGCGGGGCACTGACGAGATCGGCCGTCTCGGGGAGATGTTCAACCGGATGGCCGACCAACTGCAGGGCACGATCGCCACCCTGTCCGCCGAGCGCACCCGCCTCGCCGCCATCGTGTCCGGGATGGTCGATGGCGTGATCGCCACCGACCGCCGGGGCGAAATTCTCCTGGCCAACCGCGCCGCCTCGGAGATGCTTGGGACGGGGGCGGCGAGAGGCAACGGCGGTACCGGCCAGCCCGTCCCCGGTCCTCGCCTCAGGGCCCTCTTCTCGGACGCGGCGACCTACGGGCGTGTCAGCGCCGAGGAACTGCCGCCCGCCGAAGTGGGCGACCGGCTGGTCGAGGTGCACTGCGCGCCCATTGTGGGCGACGGGACGGCGGCCATCGGCGCGGTGGCGGTGCTCCGCGACGTCACCGAGCTGCGGCGACTCGAGCGCGCGCGCCGCGAGCTGACGGCGAACGTCTCACACGAGCTGCGGACCCCGCTCACGTCGATCAAGGGGTTTGCCGAAACGCTGCTCGCCGGCGCGGTCCGAGATGAATCGACGGCGCGGCACTTCCTCGAGATCATCGACAACGAGGCCAACCGTCTCGTCAAACTCGTCGATGACCTCCTCGACCTCTCGCGGCTGGAGAGCAAGCGTATCAGCCTCGAACTCGGTCAGGTGGACGTGGGCAGGCTGGTCGAGGACACGGTGGCCCGCCTCCGACCCTTGGCCGGCGCGCGCGACGTCGCGCTGCAGCCCGCGGCGCAGGATGTCGTCGCCATCGCCGACCGCGACCGTCTGGCGCAGGTCCTGACGAATCTCCTGGAAAACGCCATCAAGTTCACACCCGACGACGGACGCATCGCCGTGGGTTGGCGAGCGGCCAACGGCGAGGTGGAGGTCTCCGTGGCCGACACGGGCGCGGGGATCGCTGAGGCCGACCTGCCGCACGTCTTCGAACGCTTCTATAAAGCCGACCGGGCCCGCGCGGCGACCTCGGGCGGCAGCGGTCTGGGACTCGCCATCACCAAGCACATCGTCGAGGCGCACGGCGGCCGGATCCGCGTCAGCAGCGAACCCGGCCGGGGAACGACGTTTACCTTTACGCTGCCGCGCGACGGTGATTGACGCCCTACCCCGTAGGGGTAGGCTACCCGCCTAGATAGGCCTTCTTCACCTCGGGGTTCTCACGCAATTCGGCGGCCGGGCCTTGCAGGATGATCTCACCCGTCTGCAGCACGTAGGCCCGGCGCGCAATCGACAGCGCCATGTATGCGTTTTGCTCGACGAGCAGCACGGTACCGCCCTGGGCGTTGATGCTCTGGATGGTCTGGAAGATCGACTCGACCAGTACCGGCGCCAGACCCATCGAGGGCTCGTCCAGCAGCAGGATCCGGGGACGTGTCATCATCGCGCGACCGATGGCCAGCATCTGCTGCTCGCCACCTGAGAGCGTACCGGCGACCTGAACGATGCGCTCGCGGAGCCTCGGGAAGAGAGTCAGGACCCGTTCCATGTCGTCCCGGATGCCCACCTGATCGTTACGCCGGAACGCGCCCATCTCGAGATTCTCCCGAACGGTCAGCCGGCCGAAGACACGGCGGCCCTCGGGCGAGTGACCGATCCCGAGCGCCACGATCTCGTGTGGGGGCCGGTGATCGATGCGCTCCCCCGCCAGCCGGATGTGCCCCTGCCGGCCGCGCTGGATCCCGGAGATGGTCCGGAGCGTGGTCGTCTTGCCGGCGCCGTTGCTGCCGAGCATCGCGACGATCTCGCCTTCTTCTACCGCGAGCGAGATCCCGCGCAGGGCATGGATGTGCCCGTAGTACACGTGAAGATCTTCGATATCGAGCAGCGCCATGGTCGCCTAGCGCACCGCAGCGAGTCCTTTGCCGCTGCCCAGATACGCCTCGATCACCTTGGGGTCGTTCTGAACAATCGCGGGCGTGCCTTCGGCGATCTTTGCGCCGTAATCCAACACCGTCACCCGATCGGAGATCCCCATCACCACGCGCATGTTGTGCTCGATCAACAGGATCGTCAGGCTGAGATCGGTGCGCAGCCTGGTGAGAAACGCCATCAGGTTGACCGCCTCGGTCGGCGACATGCCCGCCGTCGGTTCGTCCAGCAAGAGCAGCTTCGGCTGGCTGGCCAGCGCCCGGGCGATCTCGAGTCTCCGCTGGTCGCCGTAGGGTAGATTCTTTGACAGCTCGTTGCCCCGGCCGGTCAGCCCGACGAGATCGAGGAGCTGGGCCGCGCGCCGCAGCGCTTCGGCTTCGACCCGGGTGAATTTCGGCGTCCGCAGGAGCGCATCCCAGGCCGACAGCGGCAGCCGGCAGTGCATACCCACCAGGATATTTTCGATCACCGTCATGTTGCCAAACAGCCTGATGTTCTGGAAGGTCCGGCACATGCCGAGCGCGGTGATCTGGTCGGGCCGTAGGCCCACGAGCTCCTGCCCGTTGAATTTCACCGAGCCTTCCTCAGGAAGGTAGATCCCGGTGAAGACGTTGAACAGCGTGGTTTTTCCGGCGCCGTTGGGTCCGATGATGCTCGCGATCACGCCGGGTTCCAACGCAAAGTCCACCCGGTTGACCGCCACCAGCCCGCCGAACCGCTTCGTCACGCCCGCGACTTCGAAGAGCGGTCGGTCGGCCGCGCCCCCTTCACCCTGCATGCGACGAACCTCCTCCCGCCGCTCCCTCGCGGACATCCTCCAGTTCGATCTGACGCCGGGCAGACGGCAGTATCCCCTGCGACCGGTAGATCATCATCAAGATCAATATCACCCCGAATACCATGCGTTCATACTTCGCCGGCTCCAGCTGGGTGGGCAGGCTGGCCAATGGATAGCCGAAGATCGTTACCCCGGCCGCCTTCCAAGCGTTCAGCGTGAGCGAGAACTGCTTGAGGACCTGCAGGTTGAGGATGGTGACCAGGCTCGCGCCCAGAATGGCCCCCGGAATGCTCCCGACCCCGCCCAAAATGATCATCGACAGCACGCCGATTGACTCCAAGAACGTGAAGCTCTCGGGGTTGATGAACACCTGCTTGCTGGCGAACAGGACACCCATCGCGCCGGCGAACGACGCGCCCGCGGCAAATGCCAGGAGTTTGCTGCGGACCAGCGGGACGCCCATGGCGATGGCGGCGGACTCATCCTCGCGGATCGCTTCCCACGCCCGCCCAATGTGGGATTCTTTGAGGCGCTGGGTGACGACGATGACCGCGCCCACGACGAGCAGCACCAGGAAGTAGAAGTACAGCGGGTAGAGGGCCGCCGGGGTCGCCGCCAGGCCGAGCCGTTCGACGAAGGGCGCGAAGAAGAGCGGCGGGCGGCCGACCGGCGTGATCCCGATGGGACCGTTGGTGAAGTTGATCGGCTTGTCCAGGTTGTTCGCCAGGACGCGGACGACCTCCCCGAAGCCCAGGGTCACGATGGCGAGATAGTCGCCCCGGACGCGCAGTACCGGCAACCCCAGCAGAATGCCGGTGACGGCGGCCGTGACCACCGCCAGCAGGAGGAAGACGAAGAACCACCAGCCGCCCAGCGGAAAGATGTTGGTGGCACCCGGGAAGATCTTCAGCACCTGGGGCGACCCCACGATGGCCCACGTGTAGGCGCCGACCGCGTAGAACGCGACGTAACCCAGGTCGAGCAGTCCGGCGATCCCGACCACGATGTTCAGCCCAAGCGCCAGCGCGACGAAGATCCCGATCTGCGTGGCGACTTCGAGGTAGAAGGTGTTCTGGGTGCCGATGTACGGCATCAGCAGTCCCAACATCGCGACGAGGCCTGCCGTTCGCGCCCCGCGGGGCACCTTGATCATGAAGAGCAACGGGAGCGACGCGACGAACAAGAGGAACGCCGGCAGCGACCTCGGCACATGGGTGACCAGGTACGTCGTGCCGAGGGTGTAGGCGAGGAGAAACAGCGGGCTAAATTTTTTCACGTACGACCTCACCCAGCAATCCCCGCGGGCGGAACATCAGGATCAAGATCAGCACCATGAAGGCGAAGATGTCCTTGTACTCGGCCCCGAACGCCCCGCCAGTCAGCAGCGACATGTACGACGCGGCGAACGTTTCCAGCATCCCGAGCACGAGTCCGCCCAGCATCGCGCCCGGGATGTTGCCGATGCCGCCGAGCACCGCGGCCGTAAACGCTTTGAGCCCCGGAGTGAACCCCGTGTAGGGGTTGATCGTGCCGTACTGCACGCCGAATAGCGCCCCCGCCGCGCCACCCATCGCCCCCCCGATCAGGAACGTCAGCGAGATCATCTGGTTCACATTGATCCCCATCAGCCCGGCGGTGCTCTGGTCCTCCGCGACCGCCCTGATGGCCTTGCCGAGCTTGGTCCGGTTGACGAACAGCGTCAGCGCGACCAGCATCAGGATCGCCGAGACCATCACCAGAATCGCCTTGACCGAGATGTCGGTCTCGCCAAACAGCGTGAGGCGGACGTCGAAGAACGCAATCGTCGGATACGTCAGGAAGAACGCGTTGCGCCAAAAGCTCTCAAACAGCCGGATCGCGTCCTGCAGGAAGAACGACACACCGATCGCCGAGATCAGCGGGACCAGCCGCGGGGCGTTGCGCAGCGGCCTGTATGCGACGCGCTCGACGGTCACGGCCAGCAGCCCGCTGACGACCATCGCCGCGCCGATGATCATCACCAGCAGGACCAGCGGGTGATACCCGGCCAGCGTGCCCTTGGCCTGGAGGATCAACAAGACCTCCGCGCCGACAAAGGCCCCCGTCACGAAGATCTCGCTGTGCGCAAAGTTGATCATCTGGAGGACGCCGTAGACCATCGTGTAGCCGAGGGCGATGAGCGCGTACACGAATCCCAAAGCGATGCCGTCGAGGACGACCGTCGGGAAGATGCCGATCAGGATGTCCCATTCCATCTTGGCTCCGACTATTCACCGTGCCGACAGGGAAGCCCTCCGCCGCCGTGCCCCGTGAATCCCGGCCACCACAACGGAGAAGGGAGGGGTCGAGATTGCCCCCTCCCTTCGTCAGTTCAGACTTCGGTTCCGGCTGCTACTTGCCCGCCGGCGGTACGATGTTCAGTGTCTTGATGAGCTTGTTATCGTTCCACTTCGCGGAATCCCCGCTCACGATCCGGATGACGAAGTACGCTGCTGGGATCGCGTCGCCCTTGTAGTCGAAGGTGAACGTGCCGGTCAAGCCCGGGAAGTTCCTGGTCCTGTGGACCTGCTCGGTGACTTGATCCCGGGTGGGCTTCTTGTTGCCGGCGGCCTTGCTGGCGGTCTCGATGGCCTTCAGGCCGATGGCCGCGGCGTCGTACGCCTGGGCCGCAAACGGCTCGGGGTCCTTCCCGAACTTCGCCTTGTAGTCCTTGGCAAACTTTGCGGCCTTCGGGTAGACCGACACGGGACCGGCGACGGTCGTGTAATGCATGCCGATAATCGTGTCACCGGCGATCTTCGCCAGTTCGCTGGAGTCCATCCCATCGGGGCCGAGGAACTTCCCCTTCACGCCCTTGGCGCGGGCCTGCTTGAAGAAGACGCCGGCCTGGTCGTAGATGCCGCCAAAGTAGATCAGGTCGGGTTTGCGCGCCACGATCGGGGTGATGAGCTGGTCGAAGTTGGCCTTCTCTTCGGTGCCCTCAAAGCCGAGTATCGCGACGCCGACCTTGGGCCCGTGGTTCCTGAAGAACTCGGCGACCCCCTGCCCGTACGCGGTCTTGTCGTGCATGATGTAGGCGGTCTTGGCCTTCAGTTCCTTGCCGGCGAACTCGGCGCCCACGACGCCCTGGACGTCATCGCGGCCGACAACCCGGAAGACATTCTTCAGATTGCGGTCGGTGATCAACGGATTGGTGTTCGCGGGCGAGATCATCGCCAGATTGCTGTCCTTGTAGACTTCGGACGACGGGATCGCCACACCGGAGTTCAGGTGCCCGACGACCAGGAGGATGTCCGGATCGGTCACCAAGTTCTTGGCGTTGGCGACGCCGACATCGGGTTTGGCCTGGTCGTCAAACGGGACGACTTCGACATCGAACCCCATCTTCTTGAGGGGGCCAGCGAGCTGCTCGGCGGCCAGCTGGGCGCCGTTCTTGATCCCCTCACCCAGCGCGGCCTGGCCACCCGAGAGCGGGCTCTGCGTCGCAATCTTGATCTTGACCATTGCAGCCGCCTTCACCGGCGCCTGCATGGGCATCAGGAGCGACACGATAGCCAGGACGGCGATCAGAAACATTGGCATGGTCAATCGCTTCATACGAACGTCTCCTCCATCCATCTGTATAGGGATTTACATGCTATAGCGGTTGTGCGCGTCGAACAGTTCCGCGCCATCGGGTGTACTCGATGGCGCTCACCTCCTCAAGCATCCCAATCCCGATAGGCACACTAGGCAAAATGTTGCGTTCGCCGACCACGACGAACTTCCCTCTTATTTGCCGTAATCCGGCACCTGTCAGCCAGCGGCCACATCGAGCCTGACGCGCTGGCCCCGGCCGGTCTCGACGGCGCGGCGTACCGCCAAAACGCCCACTGCCAGATCCTGGACGGCATTGCCGACCGATTTGAACAGCGTGATCTCGTCCGGCCTCTGGCGGCCACCCTTTCCCGCCGCGACCTCGCCGAGTTCGGCCCACGTCTCAGCCCCCGCAATCCGGCCCTCCCTGAGGGGAATCACCAGGTCACCCGCCTCGGCCAGGGCCGCCTCACGGCTGTCCACGACAATGACGGACCGCGCCACCAGGTCGGAGTCGACCTCACGGGTGTGGTCTTGGAACGACCCGACGGCGTTGATGTGCATCCCATGTGCGGCGAGGCGGCCGGGGAACACGGGTGTGGCGCTGGTGGTCGCGGTGATGATGATGTCGGCCCCACGCACCGCCAGATCCACCGAGGATGCCGCGAGCACGGTGGCCCCTCGAATCCAAGGTTGCTCGAGCGCCCACCTGGCGAAGCCCTCCGCATGCCCGGCGGTGCGGGACACCACGCGCGCCTGGGTGACGTGTCTCACGGCGCAGACGGCTTCGAGCTGGGTTCTGGCCTGCGCCCCGGCACCAAACACGGTCACAATATTGGCATCGCGGCGTGCCAGGAGGTCGGTCGCCAGACCGGTGGCGGCGCCGGTCCGGAGCGCCGTCAGGCTGGTGCCTTCGATCACTGCCGAAGGGGCCCCGGTGTGCGTGTCGATGAGCGCGACCACGGCCTGCACGACCGGTCGGCCGGTTCCGCGGTTCCGCGGAAAGACAGACACCAGCTTCGCGCCCAGGGCCGGGAGCCCGGGCAGCGACGCGGGCATGGCGAGAAAGACCGCGCCCTCCACCGGGAGGGGGACCGCCGTTCGCACCGGTACCGTCGCGCGGCCGGCCGACAGCGCGACAAACGCCTCCCGCACGGCGCCGATCGCGTCAGGCATCGACACCAACACCCGCACGTCGTCGGCGGAGAGAACTAGCACGGTCCCGGCAGGAGGGTCTTCGTTACGGGTAAATGCCTCGGATATACAGCGCGTTGGCGACGCGATCGATCCCGCGGATCAACGCGGCAGTCCGCAGATCAACGTTGCGCTCGGTCGAGACCTGAGCGACCTGACCGAAGCTCCTCACCATGATGCGCTCGAGGTTCTCGTTCACTTCTTCCTCAGTCCAGAAGAACTGCTGCAACCCCTGCACCCACTCGAAATACGACACAATGACGCCTCCGGCGTTGGCCAGGATGTCGGGGATCACGGTGATCTTTCGGTCGCGCAGTACGTCGTCACCGGCCGGTGTCACCGGACCGTTGGCGCCTTCGACGATCAGCCGCGTCTTCAGCCGGGCGGCGTTGTCATCAGTGATCTGTCCTTCCAGCGCGCTGGGAACTAGGATGTCGCACGGCACCTCGAGCAGGTCCTGATTGCTGACCACCTCCGCGCCCGGGAAGCCGACCACCGAGCCTGTGCGCTCCTTGTGCTCCACGAGCTTGCCGGCGTCAAGACCCTTGGTATTGACCACGCCGCCCCGCGTATCGCTGGCTGCGATGATCTTGCACCCGACCTTCGACAGCAACACGGCCGCGACGGATCCCACGTTGCCAAACCCTTGAATCACCACGGTCGCATCCTGCAGATTCATCCCCAGCATCCGCGCGGCCTCGCGGGCCACGATGGTGACGCCGCGGCCGGTGGCCTCCACGCGCCCCTGCGACCCGCCGATGGCCACAGGCTTGCCGGTCACGACCGATGGGGTCGAATACCCACGGTGCATGCTGTAGGTGTCCATGATCCAGGCCATGACCTGGGGGTTCGTCCCCACGTCGGGCGCCGGG
>JBGQGY010000077.1:0-18251 GCA_041497675.1 bacterium
ACGTTCACCGACTTGGCCCGTACCTCGATCTCCCCGGTAGCCAGGCGTGGGTTCACGGTGCCCTCGGGGCGCCGTTCCACGGTTCCATCGACCGTGACGACGAATTCGGCGCGCACCGTCTCGCCGACCACGCCGGCCTCTCTCGTCTGCTCCGGGTTGATCACCACCTGGACGACGCCTTCGCGGTCACGGAGGTCGAGGAAGATCAGCCCGCCCAGATCCCGCCGGCGCTGGACCCACCCGGCCAGACGCACCACCGCGCCCACGTGGCCTGCGCGCAGCTCGCCACACATGTGTGTGCGCATTGTGCTCATTCCGAGTCTCCCTCCACGCCCCTACAGTCGTCCGCCCGCGTGGGTTCGCAGGCGGCTGCGCAACGCCGAGACGGTCTCGCCGCGACCCAGCGGGGTCTGCTCGCCGCTCGACATCTCGCGCAGCGTCACCGTGCCACCGGTGAGCTCAGACTCGCCGACGACGAGCGCATAGCGAGCCCTCAAGCGATCGGCATGCTTCATCTGTGCGCGCAGCGGGCGGTCGAGCAGATCGCCCTCGGCCCGAATGCCCGCGGCGCGCAGTTCGTCCAACAGGCGCACACCTTCGGCCCGGGCCGCCTCTCCGAGCGTGACGACACACACCTCGGCGCTTCGATCGATGGCGCGGGCAAGCCCTTCTTGTTCGAGCACGATGAGCAACCGATCGAGACCAAACCCAAAACCGACGCCGGGTGTCGGCGGTCCGCCCAACTGTTGCGCCAACCCATCGTACCGCCCGCCGCCAAACATGGCGTTCTGCGCGCCCAGCCGGCCGGAGAAGACCTCAGCCGCTGTGCGGGTGTAGTAGTCGAGACCGCGCACAATGAACGGATCAATCACGTAGCGCACCTGCAGAAGATCAAGGTGATGCTTGACGGCTTCAAAGTGAAGCCGGCAAGCATCACAGAGGAACGCGAATACGCTCGGGGCGCCGCGAACCACCTGCTGGCACGCCGTCCGCTTGCAGTCGAGGACGCGCAGCGGATTCCGATCGACGCGGTGCCGGCAGTCCTCACACACCTCGTCCAGGTGCGCCGTGAAGTATTCGCGCAGCGCCGCGAGATACCGCGGCCGGCATACCGCGTCGCCCACACTGTTCAGCCGCACTTCCACCTCGGCGAGCCCGAGGGCCTGCAAGAGCCGGACCGGCAGTGTCAGGACCTCCGCGTCGGCCGCCGGGTGCGGGCTTCCGATGATCTCGGCGCCAAACTGCACGTGCTGCCGGTATCGACCCTTTTGGGGCCGGTCGTACCGAAACATCGGCGCGATGTAGTAGAACTTGCCGGGCTGCGGGCCCTGTTGGAGACCGTGCTCAAGGTAGGCGCGCATCACCGGCGCCGTCCCTTCGGGCCGCAGGCTCAGCGACCGGCCGCCCCGATCGACGAACGTGTACATCTCCTTGGCGACCAGATCAGTATCCTCGCCCGCGGTCCGCTGGAAGACTTCGGTATGCTCGACGACCGGCGTGCGGACCTCTCGAAACCCCCACCGGCCGGCCAGGTCGTGAACCGCGGCCTCAACAGCCTGCCACTGCTCCACTTCGCCCGGTAAGAGGTCGCGCATTCCCCGTGGTGCCTGCATGCCCGCCATCGAACCGTACCTCCCGTCGTGAAACAACAACGCCCCCGTCCCACAGGGACGAGAGCGTGTACTCCCGCGGTGCCACCCTGGTTTCCGGCCTCCACGACCCGACCGGCCCTTCGTCGCGATCACGGGCGAACCCGGGCGCAAGACGCGCATTACGCGTCGCCTCTCAGGGGTGTCGTTCGGATCCGGGGGCCTGGAAGCGCTTGCAGCTGCGGGCCGCTTCCTCTCTGGCAGGACCGAACCCTACTCGTCCCCTCCGTGCCATGCGCCGCTTCGGCTTACGACATTTTATCACGGCGCCCGGGTGTGTCAAACGGCGCAGCCTCCAGGAAGGCCGGCCCGACGGCGCGAACTATCGAAGGGATCCGTGCGCCGAATCGCGACGAGTCCTTGGCGCGCGACAAAGGAGATCAACCGCGGTGCATGCCGTCATTCTCGCAGGCGGACGGGGCGAGCGCCTGCGGCCCTTCACCGAAGATCGGCCCAAGCCGATGGTCGAGGTCTTGGGGGTCCCCATCCTCGCCTACCAGCTCCACTGGCTCCAAACCCAGGGCGTCTCCGAAGTCGTCATGGCCTGCGGGTACCGGCACGAGGTGCTCATCGACTACTTCGGCAAGGGCGAGAAGTGGGGCATGCGCATCGACTATGCCGTCGAGAATGAACCCCTTGGCCGCGGTGGTGCGATCCGCCACGCGTACAGCCGGCTGAACGGGGCGCCCGACGTCGTCATTGCCACCAACGGTGACATCATCACGAACCTACACGTCGCACCGGTCGTGGCCCGGCATCGCGAGCGCAACGATCTGGCGACTGTCGTCCTCACGCCGTTCGTCAGCACCTTTGGGGTCGTCGAGGTCGACGAGAACGACCGGGTCATCGCGTTTGACGAGAAACCCACGCTTCCGTACTGGATCAATGCCGGTATCTATGTGCTCTCGCGGGAAGCGATTGCGATGATGCCCGAGGTGGGCGACCATGAGCGCACGACGTTTCCTCAGCTGGCGGCGAAGCGTCGGCTGGGCGCCTTCAAATCCACGGGGTACTGGCGGTCGGTCGACACGGTGAAAGATCTCTCCGAAGTGCGGAAGGAGCTCGAGCAGCGGCTGCTCAGCGCGTTTTTGGCCTGATCCGGTCGATCACCCGCGAGGCGTCCGGGAGTTCAACGTCACTAGGACGGGATGGCCGCTCGCCACCTCAAAGATCGTCAGCGATGCCGTCGCAATGTCCAACCGGCGCATGGTGTTCAGGTGGAGGTCGAGGAACCGGCAGACCAGCGCCAGAATCGGGTCCTGGTGGGACACCAGGAGCGTGACCCCGCCGCGGGCGGCCGCGTCCTGCGCGCACGCTGCCATCCGATCGGCCATCGCCCCCACGGGCTCCAGACCGGCCATAGGCACATCCGTCGGCGTGGTGCGCCATGCGGCCCAGGCCTCAGGGTAACGACCGCGCACCTCGGCGACCACCATCCCCTCCCATGGCCCGAGACCGGTTTCGATAAGGCGATCGTCGACGGTCACGGGCGCACCCACGCGGCGGGCGATGATCTCCGCGGTTTCTCGCGTGCGCTCGAGGGGGCTCGAGATCACGCGATCGATCGCGGTTCGCGCGAGGCGGCGACCGACCGCTTCGGCTTCCGCACGCCCTTCGGCGTTGAGAGAGATGCCCGGCAGGCGCCCCGCAAACCGATTGGTCGGCGGGATCAGCCAGTCGGTCTTCCCGTGACGAACCAGCAGCAGCCGGGCTCCTTCAACCATGCTGGGGCGCGGGGGCGGCGCGGTCGGTGTCGAGTATCAGGGTCACCGGGCCGTCGTTATGGATCTCTACCTGCATCACGGTGCGGAAGCGTCCCGTCGCCGCGTTCAGTCCCAGCCCTCGCAGGTGGCGGACATAGACGTCCACCATCGCCTGCGCGTGCTCCGGTTTTGCCGCGCGGACAAACGACGGCCGGCGCCCTCCAGACGGGTCGCCATACAGGGTGAATTGAGACACCACGAGGATCTGTCCGCCGACATCGAGCACCGAACGGTTGAGCCGGCCCGCGTCATCGTCGAAGATGCGCAGGTGCGCCGTCTTTTCCGCGAGCGCCGCTGCATGTTCCGGCCCGTCATCGATGGCCACCGCCAGCAGGATCGCGAGGCCGGGGCCGATCTCCGCGATCGTCTCCGAGCCGACGCGCACCGATGCCCGCGTCACACGCTGGAGGACCGCCCGCATTAGCCGGCGGGGGTCCCCGCCGCCACAACGCGGCCGAGCGTCTCACAGACCGCGCGGTTGTCGTCGATGCCGTTGTAGAAATACGGTGAGAAGCGGACGACACCCGGCCGCGAGTCGATGATCACACCCTGCCGGCGCAGCGCGGCCACGACGGCCGGTGGATCCGCCACCGGGACGGTCACGATCCCGGCGTGCCGGTTCAGGTCTGCGGGTACCCGGGGAGCGAACCCACCGGCTCGCAACCGTCCCACCAGATCCGACACGAGTTCCAGCTGGCGGTCGCGCAGCGTGTCGACGCCGATCTCGAGCACGATGTCCAGCCCGGCATCCTGCGCGTACAGGGCTGCCACCGACGGTGTGCCGCCTTCAAACCGGCGCGCATCGGACGCGTAGTCAAATTCTGTTTGGAACGCAAATTGCTGACTGTGCGCAAACCACCCGACATCGTTGGGCCGAAGCCGGTCGTGCAGATCGCGCCGGACGTAGAGAAACGCGATCCCCGGCCCTCCGATCAACCACTTCAGCCCCCCGGTGACGAGAAAATCTACACCGCTAGCGTGCACGTCCGTGGGCACCTGCCCCGTGCCCTGATACGCGTCGATCAAACAGTACGCGCCACGCGCGTGCGCGATTTCGGCGACCGCCGCAAGATCCTGGATGAAACCACTGGTGTAGTACACGTGTGAGGCGATGACGAGCTGCGTGCGCGCGCCCACCGCGGGCGCGTAGTCGTCCCCGGAGACAGACAGCCCGTCGCGGCTCGCCACCGGCGTGATCTCAACGCCGGTATCACGCTTGACGAGCCACTGGTAGATGGTCGTCGGGAATTCGAGATCGCTGACCGCGACACGCGGCCGCTCGCGATAGTCAAATGCGCTGGCGACCGAGGTGAGCGCCGCGGTGATCGACGGGAAGAGGGCGATCTCATCCGGGTCGGCGCCGATGGTGCGGGCATACTTGGCGCGGACGGTGCTCATCTTGTCCAGCCAGAACGCATACCAGGCCGAGGCGCCATGCTCGTGCCACAAGGCGAGAAAACGCTCAACGGACGACGCCACCCGCGTCGACAACGCGCCCAGCGAGCACGTATTGAAGTAGACTGTATTGCGAAAGATCGGAAACTCGCTGCGCCAGGCCTCCCAGGTCAAGAACGCGTCACCATCCGGCCGGCACCGGCCATCGCGCTGAGACGCCGTCGGACCTCCTCCAGCGTCTCGGGACGTTTGGGATAGGCAAAGCGCACCCGCTGCCGGCCCGCGGCCGGATCCTTGTAAAACGAGCTGCCGGGCACGGCGCCGACGCGGTGCTGTTCGATCAGATGACGCGTAAAGGCGACGTCGTCCGCAAACCCAAAGCCGCTGATATCGGTCATGATGTAGTAGGCGCCGCGCGGGAGGACGCACTCGAACCCCGCATCGGTCAACACGCGCAGCAGCGTATCGCGCTTCACCCGATACATGTCAGCCAGATCAACGTAGTACTGGCGCGGGAAGCCCAGCGCGACGACGCCGGCTTCCTGTAGGGCCGCGGCGGCACCGACCGTGAGGAAGTCGTGCGCCTTGCGGATGCCGTCGGAAATGGCGGCATTGGCGGTGATCGCCCACCCGACCCTCCAGCCGGTGACGCTGTAGGTCTTCGACATGCTGTTGATCGTGACCGTCCGCTGCGCCATCTCGGGCAGCGACGCGATGCTCAGATGCGTGGTGCCATCGTAGAGCAGATGCTCGTACACCTCGTCGGTGATCGCCAGCACGTCCCATTCGCGGCACAGGGCCGCAACCTGCTCGATCTCGGGCCGCGTAAAAACCTTGCCGGTGGGATTGTGCGGCGTGTTGACGATGATCGCGCGCGTCTTGGGGCCGAACGCTGCCCGCAGTTCCTCGGGCGCAAACGGCATATCCGGCCGGCTGAGGTCGAGCCGCACGTAGCGGAGTGTGGCGCCGGACAACAGCGCGTCGGGACCGTAGTTCTCGTAGAAGGGCTCGAAGACCACAACTTCGTCGCCGGGGTCGAGGATGGCCAGGAGCGTGGCCATCATCGCTTCGGTCGCGCCGCAGGTGACGGTGATGTGCCGCTCCGGATCGACCTCGATGCCATTGCACCACGCCACCTTGTCGGCGATCGCCTTGCGCAGCCGCGGTGATCCCCACGTGATCGCGTACTGGTTGTACCCGCCGCGCAATGCCGCCGATGCGGCCTCGATCAGCTCGGCGGGAGGATCGAAGTCGGGAAATCCTTGAGCCAGGTTGATGCCGTTGTGCAGGTTGGTGAGCCGGGTCATCTCACGGATGACCGACTCGGTAAAGTACCCGACGCGGGCCGCAGTCTGTCGTTTCACGGGGTCCCTCCGGAACGGATGTCGGCCTAGGTCCGAACGACCCGGGCCACGCTGAACACCTGCGGAACTTTCTCGAGCTTCCTCATCACGGCGTGGAGCTGCCCCACGCTGCGGATGTCCAGCACAATGTTGGTGACGGCGACTTTGTCCTTCCGGACCCTTGAGTTCGCCGAAAGGATGTTGGTCTTGGTCTCGGCAATCGCGGCGGTGATGTCACTAAGCAGTCCCACCCGGTCGAAGGCCTCGACCTCCACCTCAACCTGGAAGATCCCCTCCTGCGTCGTCTCCCACTGCACCTCCAACAACCGCTCGGGATGCTCGCGCAGAAAGGCGATGTTCGGGCAATCGCTGCGGTGGATCGTGACCCCGCGGCCACGCGTGATATACCCGACGATCCGATCGCCGGGCAGGGGCGTACAGCACCGCGCGAAGTGCATCAGCACGTTGTCCACGCCGCGCACCCGGACGCCCTGCGGGACCCCGGGCGCCGCGGGCGGGACGGCCGGAACAGCGGGGGCCGCTTCCGATGGCTGCGCCGCTTCCTCACCCCGCAGCGCCTGCGCCACCTGCAACAGCGAGAGGTCGCCGTTGCCCACCGCGGCCAACAGCTCCTCGTCTGAAGGCAGACCGAACTGCCCCGCCGCCTCGTTGAGCCGCTCGGGCTTCATGCCCGCCGTCACGCTGCCACTGCGGCGCAGCTCGCGCTCGAGCATGTCCCGTCCGCGGACGACGTTCTCCTGATGTCGTTCCTTCTTGAACCACTGCCGGATCTTCGCCTTGGCGTTCGTCGTCGCGACAAAACCGAGCCAGTCGCGGCTGGGCCCCGCGTTGCTCTTGCTGGTGACGATCTCCACGATGTCACCCGTGTGCAACCGATGTGAGAGCGGGACCAACCTGCCGTTCACCTTGGCGCCGGTGGTTCGATGACCAACATCGGTATGGATGCGGTAGGCAAAGTCCAACGGGGTGGCGTCGGCCGGCAGATCGATCACATCGCCCTTCGGCGTGAACACAAAGACCTCGTTCTGAAACAGGTCCAGCCGCACCGACTGGACGAAATCACGGGCATCTGCCATCTCTTGCTGCCAATCCATCAGCTGCCGAAGCCATGCCAGCTTGCGATCGACTTCCCGCTCCTGCGCCGCACCCCTCTTGTAGCGCCAGTGGGCCGCGATGCCGTATTCGGCCTCTTGGTGCATATCGTGCGTACGGATCTGGATCTCCAGCGGCTCGCCTTCATAGATGACCGCAGTGTGGAGCGATTGGTAGCCGCTGGTCTTGGGGTTGGCGACGTAGTCGTCGAATTCGCCCGGGATCGGCCGCCAGACCGCGTGCACGACGCCGAGCGCCGCGTAGCAATCCTTCACATCGTCGAGGAGCACCCGCACACCCAGGCGATCGTACACACGGGCGATCGGCTGCCCCGCGTACTTTGGACGCTGGAGTTTTCGCCAAATGCTGTAGATGTGTTTGGGACGCCCCGTGATATGGCGGGGGTCGACCTTAATCTCCGCTCGAACCAACTCACGGTGCAGCACGGCGCACACCCGGTCGATCATGGTCTGGCGCGCGTCTTCAGCCTGGGTCAGCTCTCCCGTAATCTGGTCGTAGGTCTCGGGCTGCAACTCTCGAAACGCGAGGTCTTCGAGCTCATTCTGGATGCTGCCGATACCGAGGCGTTCGGCCAGCGGCGCGTAGATGTCGAGGGTTTCCTGAGCCGTGCGCTTCCGCTTCCACTCGGGGAGCGGTGCAAGCGTGCGCATGTTGTGCAGCCGGTCTGCCAGCTTGATCAGGACGATGCGGATGTCGTTGGCCATTGCGAGGAACATCTTACGCAGGTTCTCGGCCTGCCGTTCCTCCCGGCTTTGCCACTCGATCTTGCCCAACTTCGTGACGCCGTCGACCAGCGTGGCGATCTCGGCGCCGAAACGCTCCTTCAGTTCGGCGGCTTCGATTCCCGTATCTTCGAGCACGTCGTGCAGCAGACCCGCGGCGACCGTCGTGGGGTCAAGATGCAGGCCGCCGAGGATCGTTGCGACCGCCACCGCGTGGGTGATGTAGGGCTCGCCGGAGACGCGCGTCTGCCCCTCGTGGGCCCTGGCGGCGGCCAGGTACGCCTCGCGTACAACGTCGAGATCGGCCTTGGGAAAATGCGTACGCAGCGTGGCGACCAGGGTCTGCACGTCGGGAGGCAGATCCTGAAAACTGCCCTGTTGTCGCCGTAGGTCCAACCACTTCACCGGCTGTCACCGCCCCGCAGGTCCAGGCGCCTCGCGGGCGCACCTATACCCAGGGTCGTCCTGCGTATCTTCGGGGCCCTGAGGAGATGCCCTGCTCTGACTATGCCCGCGCCAGGTCGCCCAGGATCGCCCCCGCCGGTCCCTGCGCCCAGACGCGCAGGTCGCCCAGGGCGGCGCGCTCGCGCTCCCCTTCAATGTAACGGAGCGACCGGTTCAGATCGATCCGCGCGGATAAATCCACGAGCGCGTATTGGGCCGAGCCGTCCCCCGGATCCTCGCGGGCCACCGCGCCCGCCTGCGTGAGGACGTCCAGACAGGCCAACACCGCCTCGCGCGACAACCCGCTTCCGGGCAGCGGGTCATCCGTCTGAGGCACGGACCAGGGGCGATCGCGGCTGATGTCTCGGAGGGATCGATAGCAGCGCACCAGAGCGTCACGATGCGGGAAGCGGGCATCGAGTGAGGCCCGCGCGGCCGAGAAGACTTCCGGAGCGTAGGAGAGTTCCACCGTAGCCGCGCGCCCGCCCAATCCCGCAACGGCAAGAGCCTCGGCCGCCAAGACGCGGCTCGTGGGCAGACCGCAGGCGACGAGACGCGTCACGTCAGATGGCGCCGCCGGGGGGACCATCAGCGTGCCGGCCACGAGGGTCGTGATCCGGCCCGCCGCGAACAGATCCTCGAGCACGCGGCGGAGCGGCGCGGGAAGCCCGGGATGATAGTAGGCGATCGACCCTGCCGCCTCCGGATAGCGCTCACGCAGGCGACGGGCAAGCACGACGCTCTCCTCCGCCTGACCGGTGACGACAAGCGTCTTGTCCCGGCGGGTGGGGTCGATCGTGAGCACCTCCTCTCCCGGCCTACCGCGGCGGTCGAGGATCCTGAGATTGTCCCGCACGGCAACGATCGTCGATGCGTCCATGATTGACGGCCATCGCCGGCGGACCTCATCGATGATCGCCGGCGTCAGGGGGCCCGCGATCAACCGCAGAGTACCGGCGAGCGGGTCGAGCAGTCTCACATCGCCCGCCCCCCCCACGGGATCGAGGACCGCGATCGTCGCGGCAGGCGTGCCCGCGTGCCGCGCGGTCCAGGCGAGCGAGGCGAAGAGCACATCCACAGCGCCGCGGTCGAGGATCGAGGCAAGACGCCACGTTCCTGCCGGACCCAAGGCGCCGTGTGCCGCGGCCGTGCGCAACCCGACCTCGCGCAGGATGGGCCCGGCAAGAGGATACCAGGCCTCCACGTCGCTTGTTCGTGGAAGGATCACGACCACCGGCCTCATGGACGGCGCAAGCGCCACCGAGGCCGCCAGCACCGCGGGCAGCAGCCCCCGTCCGGGCCCAATGGCGGCCACGAGTCGCCTGCCCGCCTCCACCTGCTCGGCGATACCCCGCGGCAGATCGCCCACGCGGCGGCCCCGGCCGAGTGCCGTGGCGAGCCGCTCGTGCAGCGCCGGCGCCGTGGTGGCAGCGGGCCTCTCGACGTCCACCTCGCCGGCTTCGCGAGTCCAGGGTGCCTCTCGCTCCACGTAGATGTTCAGCCCCCACGCGCGGTCGCCGCCCCCGGTGAGCGCCGTGGCGGTCGCCGAGTAGCGCGCGCCAGCGTCGATCGAGGGCGCGAGATGGGCCGCCAGCGAGGCGCGGAGAAATCCCAATTGTTTGCCGTCGAGCGTGCACACTTGAATCGCGTGAGGATCGCGCGGATTGCGCGGGTCGCGAACAAGACGCAACCGATCATCGGAGTGCACACCGGGCAGGAGTTCCTGCCGGCCTTCAAAGGTCACACCGACGACCTTCGTGTTGAAGGCCGTCGCCTGCTCAACCGCGTCCAGCCGCAGATCGAGGTAGTCGTCGGCGCGCGCAAACAACCGATCGAGCACCTGCGCCGCGTCGGTGGCCACCCTGTCCGTGTCGACGCCGGGCGTCCGCAGATCCTCGACCACCAGCTGGACCCGGTCTCCGTCGTTCCATCGGTCACGTTCGAGGGTAAACGCCAGATCGACGCGCGCCTGAGTGAACGCCAACAACTCGACTCGGTCCGCCTGCCGAAACGCGATGGCGTCCGCCGTACGGGAGCCGTCGGTCACGACAAGACGCAGGTGGCTGCCGTCCCCGACCAGCCGCGTGCCGATCGCGCGCAGGCCGCGCGTCAGGAACACCGGCTCGGGGTTGCCGGATCCAAACGGCGCCAGGCGTGCGACATCGTCGGCCGCGGCCGGGGTGAGGTCTTCCAGCGTCGCGTCAGCGTCGATCTCGACGAACGGCTCGAAGTCTTCGGGGCGTAACCGCCGGCCGACGGCATCGAGAAAGTCGGCGCGGAACCGCTCGAACGCGTCGGCCTCGACCACCAACCCGGCGGCCATCGCGTGACCGCCGAATCCGGTGAGGTGACTGCTGGCGTGCGCCAGCGTGTCGACCAGGTGCAACGTCGGGATGCTGCGGGCCGAGCCCCGACCGACGCCATCGCGCAGCCCGACGAGCACGGTCGGGCGATGATATCGCTCGACGATCTGAGACGCGACGATCCCGATGACGCCCGGATGCCAGTTGTCACGCGCCAGCGCGATCGCCGGATCGCGCGCGAAGCCTTGACGTTCGATCTCCTCTACCGCATCGGCCAGAACCGTATCGCAGAGCGCGCGGCGCTCTCGGTTCAAGGCGTCGAGCTCGGCGGCGAGCCGCCGGGCTTCTTCCAGGTCGTCTGTCAACAGCAGGTCGAGCGCGGTGCGGGCATTGGCCAGGCGTCCGGCCGCGTTGATGCGGGGGGCGAGCGAGTGTGAGAGGTCGCGGGTCCGCAGCGGCGCCCGCACATTGGCGACATGGGCGAGCGCGGCGAGCCCCGCAACGCTCGGGCGCGTGAGAGTTCTCAGTCCTTCGGCGACGATGATGCGGTTGTCGCCGAGCAGCGTGACCGCGTCGGCGACCGTGCCCAGAGCGGCCAGTTCCACCAGGTCGTCGAGACCCTGATCGCCGTGACCAGAGCCGCCCGCTGACTCTCCCCGGCCAAGACGAGAGATCAGCGCGCGGGCCGCTTGCAATGCGAGACCCGCCGCGCAGTAGTCGGCCGCGGGATCCGAGGCGTCGGGCCGCTTGGGGTCCACGACGGCGACCGCAAAGGGCAGGTCGCCCAGCACCTCATGATGGTCCAGAATCACGAGATCGACGCCGGCCCGCCTCGCCACATCGGCCGCCGCAGTGGCCGTCACGCCGCAATCGACGGCGACGACCAGACCCGCCCCGCGCTCTGCCAGACGCGCGACGGCGCCTTCGCTCAACCCATACCCGTCGGCGCGGCGGTCGGGGATGTAGGCGTCGACCCGCGCGCCGTAGCGGGTGAGCGTCCTAACGAGGATCGCCGTGGCCGTCACGCCGTCCGCGTCGTAGTCACCGTACACGGTGATCGGGGTGTGCCCGCGGATGGCCGACACCAGGCGATCGACGGCGCGATCCATGTCGATCAGCCGGAGTGGGTCGCTGAGCTGTTCAAACCGCGGCGAGAGGAACGCACGCGCGGCGGCGGGATCGCCCAGGTGCCGATTGACGAGCACCCTCGCCGCAAGCAACGAGAGCCCCACGTCCTCGGCCAGACGGCGGGATGCGTCTTCGTGGGGCGGCGCCACGCGCCAACGGCTCATCGGACCCGCGCCGGGGTCTACTGCTGGCTGGTGTGGTCCGCGGAACGGTCTGCGGGCGCCGGACGCCCTTCGAGCTCGCGCAGGCGGGTCTGGAGCTCGCGGAGGCGGGCGCGCATCTGTTGTTGCCCAACCGTGCTGCTGATCAGTACGAGGAGACCGCCAACGATGCCGGCGCCGACCACCGCCAGGGCCAGACTGATCTGAAGGTGCCACGCCAGGAACCGCACCGTCACGAGGTCGGGGTTCGACAGAGAAAAGACCGTGACGGCGGCAAACAAGATGAGCGCAAAGACGGCGAAGATCGACATCGACGCTACCTGCGGCGGGAGCGCCGTCCTCGCGGGCCCTGCCCGGCGGTGGTCCGCGCCGAAGCCTCCGGTGTGACCGGCTCCAGCGCCGGCTCTCGAGACGGCAGCGCGGCCGGGGATGTGTCCGCCTCAACCGGCCGCATCCGGCCCGCCCGCCGGTCGCCCCAATGCGTCCAGTCAACGATCAACGCGGTCGCGATAAACGTCGAGGAATACGTCCCCGTCAAGATCCCCACCATCAGCCCGAATGAGAAGTCCCGGATCGTCGCGCCGCCAAAGAAATAGACGGCGGCAATGGCCAGGATCGCCGTCAGCGACGTGTTCACGGATCGCACGAGGGCTTCGAGCAGGCTGCGGTTGACCAGCCGGTCGAAAGTCTCCCGAGTCCGCAGCACCAGATTTTCGCGAATCCGGTCGAACACGACGATCGTATCGTGCATCGAGTACCCGAGCACGGTGAGCAGCACGGCGACAAACGAGCTGTTGACCTCCTTGCGCGTCATCGCGAAGACGCCGACGACCACCAACAGATCGTGTATGAGCGCAATATCGGCGCTGAGCGCATAGCGGATCGACTTGAATCGATAGGAGATGTAGACGACCTGGAGCGCCAGACCGATGATGATGCTGGTAATCGCGAGACTGCGTAGCTCCTGACCGACCTTTGGCCCGACCTGGTCCTCACGCAGAACGGTCACCGCACCAAACCGATCCTTCAACGCCGCGAGCAACTGTGCTTTGGCCTGCGCGGTGAGCGGGCGGGTCCGGATGAACGTCTCCTGGGGTGCCTTCTCCGCCTTCTGGATGACGCTCTGGCCGGTCGCAAACCGATCGACGACCTCACGGACCTGACCGGAATCGAACGGCCGCTCCAGCCTCAGGTGGAGGAAGTTGCCTCCGGTGAAATCCACGCCCCAGTTCAACGCCCCCTGGCCGTGCATGACGTTCAGGATCAAGACGATGAGGCCGGGGATGGTGACGAGCAGCGAGAGCGCGTACCCCCACTTGCGGAGCCCCATGACGTCCCAGAGCCGCGCCGTCATCAGGCCGTCCTCCCGGCCATGCGGATCAACCGTGGGCCCAGACTCGTCACGGCGACGCTGTCGACGAATAAGCGCGTCACCACGATCGCGGTGTACATGCTGACGAACACGCCGATGGCGAGCGTCACGGCGAATCCACGGATGGGACCCGTGCCGAGGAAGAACAGAATGGCTGCGGCGATCAACGTCGTCACGTTCGAGTCGATGATGGCGGACATCGCTCTGTTCCACCCTGTGCTGATGGCGGAACGCAGGGTCTTGCCCGCGCGCAGCTCTTCTTTGATCTTCTCAAAGATGATGATGTTGGCGTCGACGGCCATCCCCACCGAGAGGACGATACCCGCGATGCCGGGCAACGTCAGCGTGGCGCCCAGGAGTGTCAGCAACGCCACCACGACAACCAGGTAGAGAGCGAGGGCGATATCGGCCAGCAACCCCGGCAGTCCGTAGTACAACACCATGAAGACGGCCACCATCGTAAAGGCGATCCACGACGCGTGCAGGCTGGCGTCGATCGCGTCGCGGCCCAGTTCGGGGCCGACGGTGCGATTCTCGATCACCTCGACCGGGATGGGCAGCGCGCCGCCGCGGAGCAGCACGGCCAGATTTCGCGCCTCTTCGATGTCGCGGAACCCTCCGCTGATCACACCCGTCCCGCCCGGAATCTGCGAGCGAATGACCGGCGAAGAAATGACTTCGTTGTCCAACACGATCGTCAGGTGGCCGCCGACGTTCTTGCCGGTGAAGTCCTCAAATGTCTTGGCCGCCTTGCTCTTGAACTTGAACTGGACGATGGGTTCACCCGCGCTGGTCGCCGACTGATCGAACGCGGCCTGCGCGGTCTCGAGATCGGCTCCGGTGAGAATCACTTTCTTGGCCAGCGGGATTGTGCGGGCCCCCTGCGGTTTGCACCCGGCTCCGGGCTCGGCGGTCGCCGCCGGGATGATCACCGTTTTGCCGTCCGGGGTCCAACAGGCTCCGTGTGGCAACGCCTGCGGACCCGTATCGACGAACTCCAACAACGCCGTCTTTCCCAGGAGGGCAATCGCCTTCTCCGGATCGTGCAAACCGGGCAGCTCGACGATAATGCGGTTGGTGCCCTGTCGCTGGATCGAGGGCTCCACGACGCCCAACTGATCGATCCGGCGTTCAATGACCCTCTTGGCGTCGTCGACCGCCTGGGGCGTGGCCTTGACCGTTGCCGTATCCTTGCCTTCGAGCACGAGCATGCTGCCGCCCTGGAGGTCAAGACCCAGGTTCATCCGGAGCGCCGGTCCGTGGAGGACCGGCAAGCGGCCCTCGATGCCCACGGGCTGAAAGGCCACCTGCAGACCGGCGAGCGCGACGACGATCACGACGATGAGCCGGAAACTGGAACGCGACCCCAACGGTCGTCCCCTTCCATTCGCAATGCGCGGCGCAAAAAAAGAGGGCTGTAGCCCGACACATTATAGCCGCGCGCGAAAGACACTGTCAAACCGACGGCCACCCGCCTCGCACACGCGCGTGCCATCGTCGCGGGAGGGAGCGCGTGCGTCCGCGCGAACCGTCCTTGCCGTGAGCCTGTTTTCGCCGGAGCCCGCTGCGCCCGCACCGGTGCCCCTTGCGATCGGCGCGTGTAATGTTCTCGTCGGCACGTGCTCCTGGGCCGACAGGGGTGTCGTGGCCAGTGATTTCTATCCGCGCGGGACGAAGTCCAATCCGGAGGCTCGGCTCAAACACTACGCGGGCGTCTTCCCCACGGTGGAGGTTGACGCAACGTACCACGCGTTGCAGCCGCCTGAGCGAGCGGCGCATTGGCTGCAGTGGACGGCCCCAACGTTTGTGTTCAACGTGAAAGCCTTCGCCTGGATGACACGCCATGAGAGCGATCCGCGTCGGCTGCCGGCCGAGATCGCGGCGCTCGTGCCCCTTGATGCTCGAAGCGGTGGTCCGGTGCGCGGCGACCACATGCCCGAAGAGGTGCTGACAGCGGCGTGGGACTACTTCGCGGCATTTGCCGACGTGTTCGCGAAAGCCCGTCGCCTCGGCTACGTCCTGTTGCAGTTTCCCAAAGGACAAGGATTCTCGCCCGACCTGTTCTCGTATCTGGACGCCTGGGCGCCGTACCTACACGCGTGGCCGGTCGCGGTCGAGATCAGACACAAGGACTGGCTGTACCGCCGGCACCGCGACACGTTTCTGGGGTATCTGCGCGAGCACGGATACGCGTATGTGATCCCCGACCTGGTCCAGGCGCAGTATCTACCGCCTCCCGATCTGGAGGTCACGGCGGACTGGTCGGTCGTGCGGTTCCACGGCCGCAACAGCGCCCTGCTGAAACGCCGGGCGTCGACCGAGGAGGCGTACGACTATTTGTACTCAGCGGAGGAGCTGGAGGAGTGGAGCGGCAAAGCCCGTATCCTGGCCGACCGCGTACACACGCTGTATCTGATGTTCAATAATCACGCGCGCGGCCAAGCCGCGCGCAACGGGCAGGACACGATCGAGATCCTGCTACGGGGCGGCTGACTCAACCCGTCGCCCGGTTTGGCGGTCTAACCACATGAACGTTGCTGGAATGAACCTGGAATGAACATGGAGGGAAGATCATGAGACGAACGTCTGTTGTGCTGATCGCTTTGGTCGCGGCACTCGTCATCGGGGCCACGGCCGTGCTGTTCACGCGAACCGGCGCGTCTGCGCAGGGCGCGTGGCCTGAACCGCCGACGGCCGATCCGGGATTGGTTGCAGCCGCAGCGCCGGCCGACCAACCCGCCCAACCGCCAGATCTGCGGCGGCGTCTCAACCTGACTGATGAGCAGGCGAAGCGGGTCGAGCAGATCATGGCGACGTTCCGAGGGCGTGCTGAGCGGCTGCGCATCGATCTTGCCCGGGCGCGGCTCGACGCCCGCGAGGCCTTCCTCCAGACGACCCCGGATCGCGCGCGCCTCGCGACGATCGCGCGGAGGATCGGTGACCTGGACGCGCAGCTCACGCAGGCGCGTTTTGACATGCTCGCCGACCTGCGCCAGGTGCTGACGCCCGAGCAGTGGGGCCGGATGCAGATGATGCGCCGGGGCCCAGGATCGTTCGGCGGCGGGTTCAGGCGGCGATAAGTTCGTCACAGATCCGCGATCTGCCAGTCGATCTCGGGGTGTCCGAACCCGCGCAAGGCACGGTTGACCTTCGAGAACGGACGGCTCCAAAAGAATCCATTGTGCGCCGACATGGGAGACGGGTGCACTCCTGTCACGATCGTATGCCGCCGCCGGTCGATGAGCGTATCCTTTTGGCGGGCATCGCGACCCCACAACACGAACACCACCGGGGTCGGCTTCGCGTCCACGAGGCGGATCACCGCATCGGTGAATCTCTCCCACCCGCGTCCGCGATGCGACGCCGGCTGCCCGGCTCGGACGGTCAGGACCGTGTTGAGCAGCAGCACGCCTTGTTCGGCCCACGGGATCAGACAGCCGTTGTTCGGGATACGGCAATCGACGTCGCTGGCAAGTTCCTTGAAGATATTCGCGAGCGAGGCCGGCGGCGGCACACCGGGCTTCACGGAAAACGCGAGCCCATGCGCCTGTCCCGCCCCGGGGTAGGGATCCTGACCGAGCACAACAACGCTGACGCGCTCGTACGGCGTGAGCCGAAACGCGGTCTGCACTTCCCGCTCGGGCGGATACACGATGTGGCGCTTGCGCTCTTCAGCCAGGAACTGCCTGAGCTCTTGAAAATAGGCCTGCGAGACTTCGGACGCCATCAGGCCCTTCCAGCCCTCGCGAACCGGTGGCGTCACAGGGGCTTTTCGAGAAACCACATCTTCGATGTGCCGCCGGCTTCGATATTCTGGAACCCGACGTGCTGGTACAAGCGCTGCGCCCGAGGATTGCCGGCCAGGACCTCGAGCGTGATCTTGCAGCAGCCTCGCTGGCGGGCCACGGACTCAACGCGTTCCAACAGCCTCCGGCCCACCCCGGCGCTGCGCGAGTCTGGAACGACGGCGAGATCGTGGACGTTGATGAGCGGCTTCGCCGCAAACGTTGAAAACCCGACGAAGCAGACCGCGATCCCCACGGGTCTGGCGCCGCGGAATGCCAGGAAGATCAGCGACGTCGGGTGCTCCCGCAAACCGCCGATCAGCTCGGCGCGGACCGCGGCCGGCAGATCCTCGCCCCGCCCCATCGGGTCGCGCGCGTACGCGTTCACCATCTCGAGCACCGCGTGCTGGTGCGTCGCGTCGTCGAGATTGGCCTGGACGATCGTCACCTCACTCATGCGGATGCTCCTCCGGATGAACCGCCGCCGCGGGTCGCCCCATCGCGTCGTGTCTTCGCCGGTTCGCCCTCAGGGTCGACGGGCGAGGTCGCGGCACGTACAGCAGCGCCGATGCCGCCATGACCGCGGCGCTGGCGATGAACGATACGGTAAACCCCGATGACTCCACCAACACGCCCAGCACGATCGGTCCGAGGATGATCCCGATCCGGCTCACCAGCATCCGCGCGCCCATGGCCACACCTGCGGCATCGGCCGAGAACCCGGCCACCACGGCCGCCGCGACCAGGGTCGAGTACAGCCCGCCCGCGAACCCAAAGATCAAGATCGCCAGCCCCATGCCGAGCCGCGACACGACCAGAGGCATTGCGAAGATGGAGACGGCCACCCCAATCAGACCGATGATCAGCGTGCGGCCGCGCGTGAGCCTGCGCGTCATCGCGGGGATGATGGGCCGCACCAACGCATTCGAGACCGCCCGTAGGCCGAAGTAAAAGGCGATCGTCTCCGTGCCCTGGCCCCGTGCGTGGAGCAGCAGCGGGAAGAACGAGTTCCAAAACGCCATGATCATCTCGCCGGTCAGCGTCACCAGCAG
>JBGQGY010000078.1:0-18162 GCA_041497675.1 bacterium
ACACCACCACAATGGCCATGATGACGTTGCGCAGCCCGGGTCCCAGCGCGGCGGCGATGCCGATCGCCAAGAGGATCGAGGGGAAGGCCAGCACGACGTCCAGGACGCGCATCAGGACCTGGTCTGTGAGTCCGCCAAAATACCATGACGTCAGCCCAAGCGCGAGCCCGATACTGCCCGAGATGAGCACCGGGAAAAAGGCCACCCACAGCGAGATACGACCGCCCCAGAGCAGCCGGCTGAGAATGTCGCGCCCAATATCGTCGGTGCCCAAGACGTAGCCGGGCGACCCGGGTGGGAGCAGGCGCTCGGCAGAGCTGACCCGGTAGGGATCATGAGGCGCGAGGTACGGCGCGAAGATCGCGCTCAAGATGGCTGCGAGGACCACCGCGAGACCGAGCAGAGCGAACCAGTCGCGCCGGAGGCTGCGGACGGCGATGGCGGCCTGGGAGGTGGCCGCGCCCCTGGCTGAGGGTGGAACGACGTGCTCGCTCATCGGATGGCCTTGATCCGGGGGTCTTCACCACCTGGGGGGTCATCCCTCCAGGCCAGGAGGCGTGCAATCGATTGACACTCCACCGCGGTCGACCTAGAATAAATTGACTTCAAATATTGGTGATGAGGAAGCGGGAGTAGGCGCCCGGACCGTCTGAGCGAGCCGGGTACGGTGCGAGCCGGTGACGAGATGGCGCCGAACATGGCTTCCGAACCTTCAGGGGAACGCCGTACGCGGTCAGTAGCCTGAACGGGTGCTCCCGACATCGAGCAGGGGTGGTCATGCGGCCACTCCATGAGGCGCCGAACCGCGAGGCCGGCGCGCAGCCTGGTGGTCACACGGAACAGACCTTCCGTCCAGTGGGACGGGGGGTTTTTGATTTGTGTTTCGATTTTCGCGTTCAGGAGGGATTATGCCGTTTGCACATCTCGTAGGGATTTTCCCGCGGTCCGAGCGGGTCGTGGAACTCAGCCGCGCCGTCGATCGAGGCCGCGCGACGGCGGACGAACTCTCGGCTGCCATCGCGGACGACGAGCGCCGGATCATCGCGCTTCAGCAGGAGGCGGGGCTCGACTATATCGTCGACGGACAACTGCGCTGGCAGGATCTGCTCCGGCCGTTGAGCACCGGTATCCCCGGGATGCACCCCAACGGGATCTCGCGGTGGTTCGACAACAACTCGTTCTACCGGCGACCGGTGATTACAGGGCCGCTGCAGCCGACCGGCAAGGCCGTGTTGGCGGTGCTTGGCCTGAAGGCGCTGGCCGGCACGCGGTGGAAGGCGGTGCTGCCCTCCCCGTCCGCGCTGGTGGCGTTGTCCGAGAACACGTCGGGTCGAAGCGCCGATGAGGTGCTGACCGACGCGGTCGCGGTGCTGCGCGCCGAAGCGCGGGCGCTGGCCGATGCCGGATGCGCGTATGTGCAGTTCAGCGACCCGGTCCTGGTGACACGCGCGAGCCGAATCGACGTTGGACGGGCGCGGTCCGCTCTGGAGCAGGTGACCGACGGCCTGCGCACGCGAACCGCGCTGCACACGTTCTTTGGAGATGCCGGGCCGCTGTTGGGTGAACTGGTGCGCTTTCCGGTCCACGAGATCGGTATCGATCTGTACGCGTCCACCATTGATGGGACAAAGGCGCGGGCGGCCGGGAAAACCGTGCTGGCCGGCGCCGTCGACGGGCGGAACTCGCTGGTCGAAGACGTGAGCACGCTGGTGGATCAGGCGCTCCGGCTGCGCGATGCATTGGGGGCGGACGACGTGGCGCTGGTTCCGAACTGCGACCTGGAACTGTTGCCGTGGGAGTGCGCAGAGGCAAAAACGCGACGCCTGGGCGAGGCCGCGACCGCGCTCAAAGCGAACGCGAGGTGAGCGGGATGAAGCTCTTTCCGACGCAGGAAATCGGGAGCATCGCCAAACCCGGCTGGCTGGTGAAGGCGACCCGGGGACAACGGCCCAATGCGGCCGACCTGGCCGACCTCGACCGCTGGGCCGAACGTCTGGGGATCGACGGGACCGGCGAATTGAAGACGCTGCTGGCCGACGAGCACCACGACAAGGAGCGTGTCCGCGATTGGGGCGCGATCTTTGCCGTGCGCTTCTTTGAAGCGGCGGGTCTCGACGTCGTCTATGACGGTGAAGCGCGGCGGGTCGAGATGTACGAGTATCCGGTGCGCCGGATCGCGGGGTTCCACTTCTACGGCCACGTGCGGTCGTTCGACAACAAGTACTATCGCAAGGCCGCGGTGGTCGACCGCGTGCGGTTGGTCGAACCGTTCCACATCGACGAGCTGAAGTTCGTGAAGTCGATTGCGCGGCGGCCGGTGAAGATCCCGATCACGGGGCCGTACACGCTGGCCGACTGGTCGTTTAATGAACACTACTTGAAGACCGTGGATGCGTCGGTCAAGGATCTTCGCAAGCGGTCCTATGCGGCCAAGCATGCGTTCACGCTCGATCTGGCGCGCGAGGTGCTGAACCCAACGCTGGAAGCGCTCGAAGCGGCGGGGGCCGACTGGATTCAGATCGATGAGCCGGCGGCCGCGACGCACCCCGATGAGGTGCCGATCCTCGTCGAGGCGTTCAACGAGTCTGTTCGCGGCATCAAGGCCAAGATCAGCATCCATATCTGCTACAGCAACTACCGCCTGCTCTACCCTGAGATGCTCAAGATGCGGGTGGACCACCTGGCGCTGGAGTTCAAGAACACCGGCGATTTCAACGTGGTGCAGTTGTTCAAGGATCAGGGTGACCGGCGGGAACTCGGTCTCGGGGTGCTCGACGTCCACACCGACGTCATCGAGACGCCCGAAGAGATCAAGGACAAGATCCTCGAGGCCGCCCGGGTGTTGGGGCCGGAGAAGATCTGGGCGAACCCCGACTGTGGGTTGCGCACGCGCACGTGGGACGTCGCGTTCACGAAATTGCGGAACCTGGTCGAGGGCGCGGGGCTGGCCCGCCAAGCGCTCAAAGGGCAGCCCGTAGGATAAACGGGGGAGCTGTGCGCACGTTCTTCATTACCACGGCAATCGACTACGTGAACGCCAGCCCGCATATCGGCCACGCGTACGAGAAGGTTCTGGCCGACGTGCTGGCGCGTTTCAACCGGCTCCGTGGCCGCGAGGTGTTCTACCTCACCGGCACCGACGAGCACGGGCAGAAGAACGCCAACTCGGCGCAGGCGGCCGGGAAGGGCGTGCGCGCCTTTGTCGACGACAACGCCGCGCGATACCGCGATCTGGCCGACCGGCTGAACCTCTCCATCGACGACTTCATCCGTACCACCGAGCCACGCCATGCGTTGGGCGTGAAGCAGATCTGGGAGCGTGTGGCCGCCGCGGGCGACTTCTACAAGAAGAACTACAAGGCGCTCTATTGCGTGGGGCACGAGGCCTTCGTCACGCTGAGCGATCTGGTCGACGGGAAATGCCCCGATCACGGCGTCCAGCCCATCGTGATCGAGGAGGAAAACTACTTCTTCCGGCTGTCCAAGTACCGGGCGCACCTGAAGCGTCTGTTCACCGATCGCCCCGACTTCGTCGTCCCGCAGGCGCGCTACAGCGAGATGCTGAACCTGATCGATACCCTCGAAGATATTTCAGTGTCGCGACCGGTCGAGAAGCTGTCGTGGGGCATTCCGGTGCCCGGCGATCCGTCACACGTCATCTACGTCTGGTTTGACGCGCTGACGAACTACATCACCGCGGTCGGGTACGGACGTGACGATGCGGCGTTTCATCGCCGGTGGCCGGCGCATCACGTGATCGGGAAGGATATCAACCGCTTTCACTCGCTTCTCTGGCCGGCCATGCTGATCTCGGCGGGTCTCGAACCGCCCCGGCAGGTCCTGGTCCACGGGTTCCTGACCGTGGAAGGGCAGAAGATGAGTAAGACGTTGGGCAACGTCATCGATCCCCTCGCGCCCCCGCGCGATCTCAGCGAGGCATCGGGCGCCGATTTCGCGGTGTGTGTCGATGCGCTGCGCTACTACCTGCTGCGCGACATCCCATTTGGTGAGGACGGCGACTTCAGCCGGGCGGGTCTGATCGGGCGGTTCAACTCGGACCTGGCCAACGACTATGGCAACCTCCTCAACCGGACGCTGGCACTGGTGACGCGCGACTTCGGGGGGGGCGTGCCCGAACGGCGCGAGGAGGACGGTACCGACGCGGGCCTGCGACAGATCTCGCTGGAGGCGGCCGGAACTGCGGACGCGTGCATTGACCGGCAGGATTTCCGCGGCGCGTTGGACGCTGTCTGGAGGGTGCTGGCCGCGGCAAACAAGTACATCGATGAGGAAGCGCCCTGGTCGGCGATCAAGAAGGGCAGGTCTGAGCGCGCGGGCACGATCCTCTACAACACGCTAGACGCCGTGCGGATCGCGACGATTCTCCTGTCGCCGGTGCTGCCGACGGCGGGGGCGCGTGTGTGGGACCAGCTGGGGATTGCCCAGCCGTTGTCCGGCCAGCGGCTGGACGACGCACGTCGATGGGGCGCCTTGCCGAGCGGCGTCCCGGTGAAGCCGGGCGTGCCCGTGTTTCCGAGGATCGACACCAGACCCAAAGTCGCGACGCCGGCAGGCGCGCAGGGAGATCAGGTGGACGAGATCACGATCGACGAATTCAGAAGGCTTGATATCCGGGTCGGTGAAATCACCGCCGCCGAGCGCGTCCAAGGCACCGACAAGCTCGTGAAGCTCACGGTGGATATCGGTGACGAGGTGCGCACGGTGGTCGCCGGCATCGCGACGCACTATCAGCCGGCGGATCTGGTGGGCCGGCGCATCGTCGTGCTGGCGAACCTCAAACCCCGGCAGGTCCGTGGCGTGGAGTCGCGTGGGATGATGCTCGCGGCGACCTGGGGTAACGACGTCGCCATCCTGACGGTGGATCGCTCCGCGCCCAAGGGCTCGAAGATCTCTTAGTCAGATTTCCAATACGCCGCGCCCCTCCCGGGGCACGTTTGGCCCGCCCGCACGGGGGTAAAACGTTGTTGCAAGGAAACCCCGTGCCAGGAGGTGCGCGAATGAACAGTGACATGCTCATGGGCAGATGGAAGCAGCTGCGCGGTCGGATCAAGGCCAAGTGGGGCCAGCTGACCGACGACGAGTTGAACGAGGTCGAGGGCAACTACGAGATGCTCGTCGGCAAGATCCAGGAGAAGTACGGTACGACCCGCGCGCAAATCGAGCGCGAGCTCGACGCGTTCGCGTCGCAGGAGCCCGCACAGAAGCCGCGTTGACCGGCCAGGTCGCAGGCGTGTGCGGGAAGCACCGGGGGTCCTCCGTCCGGGGATCCCCGGACTCTATTGCGGCGGTCAATCTGTCCGGCCGGTCGCAGGTCGGGTGGCCTCGCGCAGCATGTCCAGCGTAGCTTCAAGCGTCTTGATCCGAAGTTTGCGGTCGTTGATGAGCTTCTCCGGAGCCACACTGAGCCCGACGAAGTCCAAAAGTGCCAGATCATCGAGGTCCACGGAGATCGGAACGATCTGACCGGTGAGAAGACCAACGTCACGCCGATAGCGGTCGATGGTCCGCTCGACGCGGGCCATCGCTGCTGTTCGCCCATCGACTGTCCGTCGTCCTCTCCCCATCCTTCGCTTTTGTTACCCAGATCGGACATCGCTCAAACGGGCGCATGAATCGCAGGCGCACAGGCCTCCATCTCCGGCTCTGCCGACAGGTTTGACGAAGCGGCCGCTCGGGGAAAAAACAGTGAGCGGGCTGAGATGGCGGAGGAGCAAGAGGTCGAGGACGAGAAGGCAGATGAAACCGGGACGAGGCATTCATCAGGTGCGTCACCTGACCAGTCACTTGACGCGAGGAGCGGCCGTGGAGTCCGACACGCCTTCTTTTCAGCCGGGCGTCCGCCAGGATCAGATCGAGCTGACGATTCCGGCTCGCGCCGAGTACGTGGCAGTAGTCCGGTTGACAATCGCCGGCGTCGCGGGCCGGATGTCGTTTTCCTACGACGCTAGTGAGGACCTGAAAGTCGCCGTCAGCGAGGCCTGCACAGTGGCTGTCCTTTCAGGCGGGCCAAAAGTGCAAGTCCGGCTTGAGATGGCCTCCGACCGGTTGGGCGTTCGCGTCACCTACCAGGCATCGGGACGTTCCGACGAGCGTGGCCAGGAGCGCGAGCTCGCCATGCTCTTGATCGGCTGCCTGATGGATGAGGTTCGGACGGAGCGGCGCGGGCCTCAGCACGTCATCTGGATGACGAAGAGACTTCAACGGTAGGCTCGTGACTGGTCGCCCTAAACAGAAGCCGCGGGGCCAGCGCGTCCCGCGCGAGCTCTTCGTCGAGTACGCGCGCACCCGCGATCCGGCGATCCGCGAGCAACTCCTGCTGGCTCACTCGGCGCTTGCGGCCTATTTTGCTCGCCGGTTCGCGTATCGTGGAGAACCTCTGGAAGATCTCGCGCAGGTGGCTCATCTCGGCCTCCTCCAAGCGATCGATCGCTATGATCCTACACGGGAAGTCGAGTTCAGCACCTATGCGTCGGCGACGATCGTTGGCGAGATCAAGCGATACTTCCGTGACAAGACGTGGTCCGTTCACGTGCCGCGCCGGTTGCGGGAGCGCAACAACGCGTTGATGCGGACTCTCGATACTCTCACGGCGAAGCTGGGTCGTTCACCGACCATTCAGGAACTGGCCGAGGCGACGGGCGTTTCGTTCGAGAATGTCGTGGAGACCCTGGAGGTCGGACTTGCCTACAATCCGGCGTCGCTCGACGCAGAGGTGCGCAACACTGAAGAGGACGATTCGTCCTCACTGCTCGAGTACCTTGGGACGGACGATCCGGCGCTGACGCACACGGAGGATCGGCACACGATCGAAGAGGCGCTGCATTCGCTCCCCGGGCGGGAGCAGTTAATCATCTGGCTGCGCTACTATGAGAAGCGATCTCAAGCAGAGATCGCGGAGCGACTCGGCATCTCGCAGATGCACGTTTCGCGGCTTCAGCGGCAGGCCTTGCACCGTCTGCGCGCTGAGATCACCAGCGAGCATCTTGCTTCATGAGCCGGCCGGTACCGGTCGATCCAGCGTCCAACTGAGCTGCACCGTGGTCCCGCCCGGCGTGGTGAAGGTCTTCACTCCATCCGAAAATCTCTGCATGATACTTGTTCCACGGCCGCGGCCGCGTTCGACCTGCGGCCGCCACTGACCGAAGTCTCTGACGGTCACAGTGATCGCGTTCCCGGTCAGCTCTCCTCGGACCACGATATTGCCACGGATGCCACGGTAGGCGTGCTCAACGACATTGAGCGCGGCCTCGCCCACCGCGATGACAATTTCTTCGGCGCGTCCATCGGACATGCCGAGGCGTCGGACATAGGTACGAACAAGCCGGCGGATCCGGCCGAGGTTTTCGGGTGCGGCGGACAGCGTGGCCGAAGCTGGAGCGTCCACCGGCAGGACATCCAAAATCAGCAGCGCCACGTCGTCGTCCGGTTCTGCGCCTCCGAGCGCGTGTTCGACCACCGCGTCCACGGCGCGGTCCGCCGGACTGTCTTGCGTCGCGCGGATTGCCTCCAGCAACCGCCGCTCGCCAACGAGAACATCACGGGTCGCCTCGATGAGGCCGTCGGTGTATGCGACCAGCCGGCTCCCAGGTTCCAAGGTGGTGTGGGCCTCACGGTACGGCGCCGACAAGGAAACGCCCAACGGGGGACCAGTAGACTCTAGTTGTTCGACGCCGCGATTCGTCAAGGCGAGCGGGGGAGGGTGGCCGGCCCCGCTGTACACCAGATTTCCGGTGAATGGATCGAAGGCTGCGACCCATAGCGACACCTGCAGGCTGTCGGCCACGCTGCACAGCAGGCGATTGACGGTTGTAAGGATGCGTACCGGCGTCTGACCCTCGAAAGCGTACGCGCGCACGACGTGTCGCACCTGCCCCATCGCTGCGGCCGCGGCCATACCGTGGCCGGCCACGTCGCCGATGCTCAGCAGCAGCTGATCATCTGACAGCAAGATTGCGTCATACCAGTCGCCCCCCACCTTGACCTCGGGATCCGCCGGACGGTACGTGGCCCCCAGACTCGCAAACGGTGTCTTTGGCAGATCGACGGGGAGCAGCGCTCGCTGTAGAGTTTCCGACAGCTCTCCGATGCGCCGCTGGGCCTGCTCGAGGAGCTGGAAGCGTGAGATCGTGATCGCGAGCTGATCGGCAATGGGTTGGACGAGCTTCACGTGCGCCTGCGAGTAGAAGCGGGGTTCATGATGCTCGAGTTTCAGCGTGCCGATGGGCTTTCCGCCCACGCTCATCGGCACAACCGCGTAGGAGCGAATGCCCGCGCTCGCCAGCACAACGTCTTCGCTAAACTCGTGGGTTTCGGTCGTGTCCTCACGGACGAACGGCGTTCCGGTGTCGAGGACCCAACCGCGCGCCGTCCCGGCCGTGGGACCCTCCAGGCTCTCGCGCGGTGCGCTCAGCCGGAGTCCCTTAGCGTAGGGCACAATGAGCGAGTTGCGGTCTGGACCGTACAGCGAGACCGCCAGACGGTCAAAAGGCAGCAGGAGCTGTAACGCCTCCGCGAACTCGTCGAAAGCTGCGCCGGGATCGAGCGAGGACGCGGCGATGGAGATGACACGACCTGCAGCGTTGACTCGTCGGGCCTCACGCTCGGCGTCCTCCAGCGCCCGGCGCTCGGACGCCGCCAGCCGCGCGTTCGTGATTGCGACCCCCGCGCGGTCCGCGATGAGTGATGCCAGCCGTTGCTCGTCATCGTCCCAGCCTCGTGCCGACTCGCTCATGACAGACAGAATGCCGAGCGGTTCGCCGCCCGTATAGATCGGCACAGCGAGCAGTTCGTGTACTCCGAGCGGGCCGAACATGCTGTCGGCCAGGGGGAGCTGTGCGCGGAGGTCCCCGATGTTCGGATCGTCGGCGGTCAACAAGAACGGACGCCGGCCGTCGAACAAGGCGGTTGCGAACGGATGATCGACCGGGAGCGGCGCGGCGTCGAACGCGGACCGGAGACGCGTGATCTTTGAGGGATCCTTGTGGAAGATCGCGCCAAGCCGCGCCGACCGCGCGTCCGGATCGATCAGGGAGATCGCACACCATTCCCCGAAAGACTCGGCACAGCGTTTGGCGACCGTATCGAGCAGCACTGCGAGGTCTCGTTGCGTGGCAAACTCGAGCATCATATCGGCAAGGAAGGCCGTGTGCCGCTCGCGTCGCCGTTGCTGGTCGCGGGCGCGAATCTGCTGCAAGGCAAGCGCGACGCGGTCGGCGGCCGCCCGCGCCACCGTCACGGTCTCATCGTCCCAGACGTGGCCCGGCTTCACGAAGATCGCCAGGATCCCCAGGGCATCGTCTCCTGCCAGCAGTGGCAGGAACAAGGCAGCGTCAAACTGGAAGCGCGCCAACCAATCGACCCACGCACGCACATCTTCTGGTACCGTCTCGATCGACTGATCTACCCGCAGCACCATCATTGGCTCAGCCGCTGCGAGCATGCGTCGCAGCAGCGGTCCGCCGTTGGCGAGCGACGCTTCTGCGAAGGCGGATGTCAGTCGTTCTCGCCCTGCTGTGTCGGTGGAGAAGAAGGCAGCGGGCTCAGGCACTCCCGTGCGCTGGCGGCTGAGAATGAGGCCGCATGCGTCTCCCAAGGATTCCGTGAGTTTCTGGCAAACGGCTACCGCAAAATCCTTCCGCTCGGGTTGGAGCATCCGCAGCGTGGCCACTTCGGCGAGAAACGTGTCGCGCTGTTTCTGGTGGCGGCTTCTTGCCAGGTCCTCACGCAGCCGCTCATGATACCTCGAGGTGTGCGTTCCCGCGAGCGCCATCAGCGCGCCGCTGAACAAAAATATCAGAGCCGGGAGGAGTTCGGTGCGCAGCCCGTCGAGGACGTTGCCCACGTGCGGGGTCGAGATGTAGCTGGCCAATACCGTACTGGCCAAGACGCTGACGAGCCCCGGCCACAGCCCTCCAAAATAGGAGACGAGGAACAGGCCGGGCATGTACAGGAAGAGGAACTGATAGGCGAACAGCTTCGCCAGGATCACGAGAATCAGCGAAACAAGGTAGGGGACGAGCACCGCTGCGAGGAACGCGAGGGCCGTCCTGACCGCTCGACGGCGAAGTCCTACTCCTTTGAAGCGACTTTCACCCATGCCCTGGCTCCGGCCAGCGCCTCAGCCTGCGACACGAACGTAGGAAACACATCCTTCAGACCCGTAATCGTGAATATACGGTCGATCTGCGGTTGGTTGAAGACTAAGCCCAGCATGCCGCCGGCTCCCTGCACGTGCTTCAGCGCCGATGTCAGGATCGACAGCGCGGTGCTGTCCAAGTAGGTCGTGTCCAGCAGGTTTACCAGGAAGTGAACCTGCCCGGTCGCCAGGAGCTCATCCAGCGCCGCCTTCAACTTGGGCGAGGTGTAGAGGTCAATTTCCCCAGACACGTCGACGACCGGGACGACTCCATCGCGTCGCGTACTGATACTTGCTTCCACGCGACCGTCACCTCCTGTAAGATGTGCCCCCGGCCTCATCAGCATAGCATAGTCGATGCACGGGTCTCATGTTGCACTCCCCTCTAAGAGCACGTTCCCCTCCCGGTCCGGGTTTGAAACCCGAGCATCGAGGTAAAACATAGTCGATAGGCTTCAAAGGAGGGAGGATAGCCCATGAGCAAGTTCGCAGCAGGTTTGATGCTCCTCATGCTCTTGACACCACTGGCCTTGGGCACCGTCGCGTTGGCCCAGGGCGATCCGCAGCAGCCGCCTCCAGGTCAGCCCGGGGCACCAGGAGCACCTGGGGCTCCCGGTGCGCCCGGCCCGCAGGGGTCGCCCGGCCCCGCGGGGCCATCGGTCCTCGGATTAGACCCGGCCTTCGTAGTGGTCATCGGAGCATTGTTGCTGCTGGTGATCGTCCTTGCCATCGTAGCGGTGTCCCGCGGCGGCGAACGGCCGACAACGTCCTGACTTGACGGGGGCCGGGTTCGAGCCTCGGCCCGCGCCACGCCTTGCGGCTCTGTGTGTTCGCAGGGAGCAATCATCAGATCAGCTCGCCCCCCGATCCTTCAGAATCGTCATCGCGATCTTCTCACGGTCAGGCGTACCCCGCGCAAGGGATCGCACGAAATGCGTAAGCTGCTCCGCCGGCATCGGTAGCTCATAGGGGTCAACGACCGCTTCGATGAGTACAGGGGGCCTCGATCGTGACACCGGTTCCGCCGCATGCGTGCGCAAAGGCGGCGGAGTCGATCGGCTGCAACTCGCACCCGTACTCGGGGTTACCCAGGAACACCATTTACCTCCGACCATATCCACATCCCGGCCCGCTCCCACGTGGCGGCGTTCGTGTGGAAAACGCGTCAAGTGTGCCCGTCCGAACAGCAGAGAAAGAGAGAGCGCGCCGGTCTTGGCAGATCAAGTGAATGACCCCGTTGGCCGGGCGTTGACAGGATCAGTGACCTGATGTACCGGCGCGTCTCTCAGCGAAGGCCGGAGCTTCGCCAACGCATCTTTTACCCGGGACGCTAAGCAGCAAACACGGTACAGGACAACTACACATGTGCGCGCTGCTACTCGGTACCCTGGGCAGTAGTAGGCCGCGAGGTCTGGATCCCGGCGGCGAGACAAGTCCTGTGACTTATCCTCACCTGCACCTCGGGTATGGAGCCCGAGTTGGCCTTCCGATTGGCTAGACAACCTAGCCACCGCGATGGGGACGCTCGTAGAAGCTGGGTGCCATTTCCGCCGGACTCACAAAGTCAAGAATGTCCACTCGTTGGGTACGTTCCGGGCTGGCTCGGCGAAGGTCGTCGTCCGTGACGACAACATACTGGTCTTCTTGGTATTCGTACCCTCGGACGATGTCCTCATTCGCCACGGGCTTTCCGGTGCGCTTATTGATCTTTTGATACCCGATTGGCGAAAAGTCCCGCTTGTCTAGTAGGGCGAAGTTCAGTTCATCACGGGTCTCGGCCGGGTAAAGCGTGACTGGGACGTTGACGAGCCCAAAACGGATGTGACCCTTCCAGATGGCTTGCGGCATGATAACGGCTCCTTGGACTCTCAGTGTGCAATTTACCGCCATTTGGGTCGCCGTAAACGCTGTGCGGGCGGGCGCATCTAGCGCGTCTAGGACGAAGCGACTCTGGAGAAAAGCGGGGTACTCTTCACAAGGAGGTTGGCGGGATGGCTCGTTACGGGAAATCGGCGCAGAGATCTGTCGAGCGAGCGATGCGAAAACGCAAGCACGGCACCTTGCGGAGCGGCCGCAGCGGCAAGAGCGTGACCAGCAAGAAACAGGCGATTGCGATCGGGCTATCAGAAGCGCGGAAGAAAGGCGGCAAGGTCCCGTCGAGATCACGAAGTCGAGCGAAAAGATCGAAGGGATAGCACATGTCTACCCCGAGGTTGGAGCGCGGCTCGACCATACTCTAGGCCGTGCGCCCGCCCGTGATGAAATTGTAGAGTAGAACGATCGCCGCAACGACGAGGAGCAGGTGAATGAGGCTTCCTGCCACATGGAGGCTGAAGCCAAGAATCCACAAGACGAGAAGAACGACAAGCAGAGTCCACAGCATCGCGTATCTCCTTTTGCGCTCGATTCTGCGCTATGCCCCAAGTTTTTCCCCGATCGTGCAGGCGATAAACCAACCGTGTGGGCGCGTGGGAACCGAGCATCCCCTCGCGTGTTTGGCACTTCACAGAGCGGGACATAACCAAGACGCAGGTCCATTTCTCACTCGTGAGGTGAAGGTCCATGAAGATGTCGTCGTTGCGCGATTTGTTTTGTAGAGGAGCTCCGAGACCTCTACAATGCTGGGTCTCAGCTCGTGAAGGCGCTGCCCAAGATGGTGAAAGCGGCACAGAACGCCTGAAGCAGGCCTTCAAAGAGCATTTGGAACAAACCCGCGGCCACGTCCAGCGCATCGAGGAGATCTTTGAGGGTCTCGACGGGAGCCCGAAAGGCAAGAAGTGCGTCGGGATGGAGGGTCTCATCGCGTAGGGAAGCGAGTTAATGAAACAGGACGGAGAAGAGGCCGTGATCGACGCGGGATTGATTCTGGCCGCACAGAAGGTCGAGCATTACGAGATTCGCGGAGCGCAGACTAGCGAATCCGAAACAAGGAGCGTTTGGTCGACGAAGCCCACGGGTAAAATCGCAACGCAAATCAGCGTGACAGATTCCAAAAAAGGAGGGCGGAGAAGCCATGGACGAGCGTCAGCCGCAATCTGACGAACGTGAACAGCCAGGCCACCAGGACGACGATTGGGAGCGAGGGGGACGCCAGGCTCCAAAGCCGGGACCGGGGCACATGCCGGAAAGGAATCCACAACAGCCCGGCGGCGAGAGAATGCCGGATGCACCGGGAGTCCCGCGAGTGCGACGCCTTCTTACCACGTTACGAGATCTGTATGTTGTCGAGCTGCGAGACCTCCGGAGCGCTGAGGGTGCTGTCGAAGCGGCGTTTGCACAAATGGGACAAGGCGCGTCCACGGTCCCTCTTCAAGGGCTACTCACGCAGTGTGTTCAACAAGCCCGGCGCCACATTGGGGCGCTTGATGCCGTACTCGCCGAGACGAGACCGGCGAATCGTGATGACCAGAGTCAGGGGATGCAAGGAATTGCCGATGCGGGTAGCCGGCTCGTCCAGGAGCACCAGGCGTCTGTAGCGCTGGATGCCGCTCTGATCGGCGTCGCCCAAAAGGCGGCCCTCTACAAGATGGCGGGTTACGACTCGGCGCGCTGTTTTGCCGGTGTCCTTGGTGATGCCGAGACGCACCGCGTCTTGCAGGAGTGTCTGAACGACGAAGCGGATGCCGATCGCTGGCTGACGCGACTTGCCGAGGACCTGGTCAATGTCCGCGCGCTCGCGCCGGAGCGTTGACGTCCGCTTCGTGTGGTCTCGACGACCGGCCACGACGGCGCGAGCGCTGCAGCCCGGGCTTGCCTTCAAGCGAGCACTCTAGTGAGCGGAATGTGTGGAGGTGGCGCAGTATGAGACAGGTGAAGAAAGTGTCCCCTCAGACCAAGCCCCGAAAGAGACGAGGGACGCAGATCGACGAGACGAAGGTGCGGGCGCCTTCGACACGCCCAGCCGGCAGAGTTCGGCGCGCGAAGGTTTCACCGGCTGCCCCGCCGCGCTGGGACGACCAGGCTCCTTGACTCAGGGCGCTTCGCTCGGTTGTCGCCCGTTATGACAGGCGAGACCGTGGCCGCAGTTCGCCCTCTACGTCAAAAATCTCCGCGACCTCGATGACAACTCCAGCCTGTCGGTGGTTGAGGACGACCAGGAACGCTTCCCCCTGATCCATACCCTGCCAGATCATTCCTCCCGGTGCTCGCCAGACCTCGAAACTAGGCAATTGGGTCTCCCTCCCAGTCTAGTAGGATCACACGACGGACCGCGGGTGTGAGGGCCTTACGACACTCGAGCCTCTCGCGAGGCGATCAGGAAGGCAACACCGCCGGCAATCGCTAAGACGCCCAAAATTGGAGGGAGCGACGCCACCCCAAACGCGCCGCCCGCTCCGATCGCGTATGCGACAGAGGCTATGCTTAGCGCAATCAAGAGCGTTGCGACCATCATCAGGCGCCGCATCGTCGGTGGTCCGGCCTCAGATAGCCGGTCTTCGCCACTGAATGATGTTGATCACGAGAACGGCCAGCGCAATGACAAGAAGCAAGTGGATGAATCCACCGAGTGTGTAGGACGAGACCAAACCCAGCAGCCACAGCACTAACAGGATTACAAAGATCGTCCAAAGCATCTCCTGGCCCCTTTTTTAGGATTTGTCCTCAGAATTCGCGCCAATTTTCCCCGCTGCCGCGTCGTTCAAAACATGTCGCCACTCGTATGCGCGACGATTATCCGTCGCCCCATTGGTTTCGGACCACGGCGCTCCGGGGAAAATTCTCACGATCTTACCGTGCCCCGCATTTCGAACATGGTGTTGGGGAGGCCACAAATGAGCTCAAAGACAAACATGGGACGTGTGAAGCGCAATTTTATCGAATGCGCCTCAGCCCTTGGCCACGCCCACGGATCTGCGGTCCGAAAGCGTCCGGGCGGTTGCCGCGGCGGTGAGCCAGGCTGATTGAATCGCACGTACAGCATGTTTGAGCGACGGTGGCCTCGGGTAAAAGACAGCAGGCAGCTTGCGAACGGACTCTGGGAACTCAAAGGAGGGAGTCGCATGATCCGGAGGGCTCATGATCGTAGCAACGACGCTGCTGGTCGCAAGTGCGGTGACGCCGGTACTGGCGCAGACGACGTATCCGGATGTCTCGAAACTCGATCCGTTCTCGGCCGAGTCCAACTTCATGTCGCTGCCAGGGTACATTCGGTGGGTGACCTTCTAACAGACGAGCAACTGGCTTTCGTACGCCGAGGCGGCGCGGATCGTGGTCGAGCAAACCCGGACGGCTGAGCGGTAAGAGCCTGGGTACCGCTCCCGCACGAACGACGACTGAGGCTGGCGAGCGAGTCGCCGGCCTCAGCGTTTTTACCGAGCCCTATTTAAAGAGCCCTAGGCCCAGAAGACCGACAATGATAAGGTAGATAGCCACGATGTAGTTCAGCAATCTGGGAATCACGAGAATGAGAATCCCGGCGATCAGTGCCACCATGGGTTGCAAGGCCGCATCGATCCGCATGATACCTTCTCCTGATTGCAGATTATGATGCGTGCATCGGCCGCGTGCCCGCGACCAACAGGGCAATGCCGGCCGCGAGCGACAACCCGCCAAGCACCGGCGGGAGCGGGATCGTACGCTTCTCCTCGACCTGCGCCTTGATGGGACCGACGTTTAGTATCGTTTTGTTGCGGGTGTACGTGATTCCTTGATAGGCGAGCGCGATGACCCCGAGGGCAATCAACAGAATTCCAAGCAACACCGACGCCTTCACGACGATCGTCCCCCCTCAGCGGAAGATACCTCTATCTTACCCGATCGTGCCGGCGCGAAATGCGCTCAGCTTCACGCACGTGACGGACGTCCCGCCCGCGCGGGGCCGTGTTGCAGCCCCCGGCCGCGTTGAGTAAACTTGGGTTGTGACGCTTGAACTGTTCGATTCGCACCTCCATCTCGATGACGAGGCATTCGCCACCGACCTCGACGCCGTTCTGAACCGCGCGCGGGGCGCCGGCGTCCTCGGGTTCGTCACGGTTGGAACGTCACTGGCGTCCAGTCGGAGTGCGTTGGCCTTAGCAGAACGGTATACGGACGTCTACGCCGCCGTCGCGATCCACCCACACGACGCGGCCGATGCCACGGCCGACACGATGGAACTTTTGTCGATGCTGGCGCGTCATCCACGTGTGGTGGCCATTGGCGAGACCGGGCTCGACTATCATCGCAACTTTGCGCCAAATGAGGTGCAACAGGAAGCCTTCCGCGCCCACCTCGCGCTGGCACGCACGTTGGATCTGCCGGTGATCATCCACACCCGTGACGCGAACGCCGACGTGATGGGCATCCTGGCGGAAGTACCGCCCCGGTGCGTCATCATGCACTGCTTCTCGGGATCGTTGGAGATGGCGCACACGTGTCTCGACCGCGGGTATTTCCTGGGACTGGGTGGGCCGGTCACCTACCGCAACGCACGGCGCGCGCTGGATGTCGCGCGTTTCGTCCCGCCGGACCGGTTGCTGTTGGAGACCGACGCTCCATACCTCCCGCCGGAACCGCATCGGGGGAAGCGGAACGAACCCGCGTACCTGCCGCTGATGGCCTGGGCGATTGCGGATGTGCGGGGGGTCGCGGCCGGGACGGTGGCCGAACTGACAACCGCCAACGCGCGCCAGGTATTTGGTCTCGTCCGGGCCCCGGCGAGGGAATGAATCCTGAGGGAATGATATGAGGACGCATTCGCGCCGATCACGGACTGTGGTTCTGATCCTCCTGCTGCTCATCCCGGTGCTTGCAACGCCGTTTGCCGCGTCGGCCGCGCCGGCCGAGGACCGTGAGATCGCGCTGGGTCGCCAGGGCGCCGCATCGCTGGAGGCCCGGTTCCAGCTCGTGAAGGAAGGCCCGGCCGCCGAGCGCGTGAAGCGCATCGGTACGGCGATTGCCGTCGTGACCGAACGACCGCACCTGCCGTGGTCGTTCAAGGTCGTGAACATCGATCAGGTCAATGCGGTGGCGCTGCCGGGTGGCTTCGTCTACGTCACCACGGGCCTGCTGAATTTCGTGCGCAGCGATCACGAGCTGGCCGGTGTGATGGCGCACGAGGCTACGCACGCGGCGCACGGCCATGGCATGATCATGATGCAGCGGTCCAACCAGGCGTCGATCGCCATGATTCTGGTGGCGATCTTCACACGTGACCCGGCCTTGATCCAAGGGACCAGCATCGTGTCCGGCGGGATGATCGCCGGCTACTCGCGCGAGATGGAGCGCGAGGCGGATCTCACCGCCATCAGCTATCTGAGCAAGACCCCGTACAATCCCGTGGGCATGCTGACCTTGCTCGAGCGCCTCCTGCGCCTGGAGCAGATGAACCCGCAGCCTCAGGCGCGAGCGTTCGCGGACCATCCTTCGACCGCCGAGCGCGTCCAGTACGTCGAAGCCGAGTTGCGCGCGCGCCAGATCGCCCTCAACCGCCGCGCGCCGGCCAACTATCTGGTGCTGACCGTGCGCGAGGGCTCGGACGCCGGGGTGGTATACGGGGAGATCCTGATCAACAACCGGTCGATCGTCCGTCTGGCGGATCTTCCACGGATCAAGGATGCCGGCGAACTCCTCGATCGTCTCTTCGACACGGATCTGGAACCGTACGAAATCGTCGCTCGCGAGACTGCCGACGGGTGGGGCCTCTTTGCCCGCGGGTGGGCGGTCTTGCGGCTGAGCGCATCGGATACGCCGCAGGGGAGCAGCGTGCGCGAGTTCGCGGTGACCATTTTGACCCGCCTGCGATTAGCCATCGACGAAGATATCCGTCGCCGGAGACTGCAGGGCTAGATAAACTGTTGAGACGAACACCCGCGCTCTTCATCCTGGCGCTGACCCTCATGTTGATTCCCGTCGACCTGCATGATGCCACTGCGCCTGAGGCGCTCGCGCAAAGCGATCCGGTCATCGCCGCGGCAGGGGATATCGCCTGCGACCCCGCCAATCCCGACTACAACCAGGGGAACGGCACGCCGAATACCTGCCGGATGGGTGCGACGGCAGAAATCATCGTCGCCCGGCGTCCGACG
>JBGQGY010000079.1:0-18137 GCA_041497675.1 bacterium
GAGCAGCAACGCATTGCGGTCGGGCGCGCGCTGGTTCTGGAGCCGAAGATCTTGCTGCTCGACGAGCCCTTTAGCAACCTGGACGCCCGTCTTCGCGTGCGCATGCGCGAGGAGTTGCAGACGTTGCAGCGGCAGGTGGGCATTACGACCGTGTTCGTCACCCACGATCAAGAGGAAGCCCTGACGCTCGCCGACCGCATTGCCGTGATGAACAAGGGTGTGCTGGAGCAGGTCGCCACGCCCGACGACCTCTACCAACACCCGCAACGGATGTTCGTCGCCGACTTTATCGGCACCATGAATTTTGTTCGCTTCCGTTTCGCGCCGGCGCTGGGTGCATTGGTGAACGAGGCACTCCGGGTCCCAGTGACCTCCCGCTGGCCAGAGGGCACGGAGGTCACGATGGCCATCAGACCTGAGGACGTCCTCCCTGTCGATGGCGACGCGGGATTCCCCGTCCGGGTGGTCCGCATCGTCAATCTGGGGCACTACCGAGACGTGATGGTCGAGGGCTCCGGCACGGGACTCCTCAAGATGTTCACCAGCGGGCAATGGCAGATGGCGGAGAGCCAGGTCCTCCGGCTGCGTTTCCGCAGGGCCCTGCTCTATGCCGACGGCGCTGAGGTTATTGAGATCAAGGAGCCGGAACTCACCGCGGGTACCTCTGACCAATCACCGCGTTCCTGACGCACGGACGCAAACAGAAAGGGGGCGGGGCTTGCGCGCCCACCCCCAACTGTGAGAACAGTTCCCGAACTCTACTTCAGCAATCCTCCGATCTGCTCGAGCACGATCTGCGTGGCCCAGGCCGCTGCCTTGGTCTTCTCCATCGTGGTTGCCTTCTTGCCGATCAAGGCGACGTCCGTCGTGAGTTCGAACCACGGCATGGCCTTCATGTATTTCCCGCCGGCCGCTTTGGCGTCCACCATCATGCCCTTACCCATCGAGCCGCACTTGTCGGAGACCGCGTTGTCGTGATTCGGGCCCTGCGGCCCTTCGAGACAATTAATGACGCGCTGTATGCCGGTCTTCACGTCGTTCATGGCCATTGCCTTCTGGGCGTCCTTCGACTGGTCGAGCGCGTACTTCCACTGCTCCCCGACCGACGCCTCTGGGGTCATTGATGCGGCGAACGTCATCGTGCTAACGAGTGCGATCGCTCCAACGAGTAGAGCGAACATCAGGGACCGCGTGCGCATGCTCATTTCTACCCACCCCCACTTAGGATATGTCGTGCGTTTCCTTCTGTGCATTCGTCTGGACCGGCGCGACGGATTGGTCGCGCATGGTCGATCCGCCCGAGTTCGAATTTGTCCCAATCCTACCTGGGAATTGTTGGAATTCTATAAGACCCAGCGGCAGGAAGGTGCCACGCCAATTCCTTTGGCGGATCGCCGACCGCCCCCGCGAATGGCATCACACCCTACCATCGGAGGATGGTGCCACCAACAGCCCCTGCGTAGTGTAGAACCCACAACGACGAGCCTCCTGGTGGGTAGCAGCCGGATACGTCACCCGAGGGGTGAGCGCGGTGCGTGCACACGGGGTCGGGACGTGGGTGGTCACGGCGCTGATCTTGACCTGGTGGGCCCTGCTACTGGGGCTTGGGGTCGTCGCGCTGTTTGGTGGGGCGAAAAGCATCTGAGCCGAGCCCCCGCTGGTACAATGGGGGTGGCATGGGCGACAACATCGAAGCGGCGGGGTCTGACCCCGGCCGTCAGTTGCTTCGTCATACCGTTGCGACGCTGGCGTACCGCGCGGGAAGACCGTTGCGCGGCGCCCCGGATGGTTTTGGCGACTTCCGTATCTCAGCAGACGCTCGGACCTCAGGCGAAGTCCTGGCCCACATGGGCGACCTGCTGGACTGGGCGCTGTCTCTCGCACAAGGCAAGCAGCAGTGGCGCAGCTCGACCCCGCAGCCGTGGGACCGCGAGGTGCAGCGGTTCTTCGCCTCGCTCGCGGCCTTCGATGCGTACCTGGCCTCCGACGCCCCCCTGCACGCGCCGCCTGAGAAGCTCTTTCAAGGTCCAATCGCCGACGCCCTGACGCACGTGGGGCAGATCGCGACGCGCCGCCGTCTGGCCGGCGCACCGGTTCGAGGCGAAAACTATTTCATCGCGGATATCGTCGCGGGTCGGGTCGGCCTGGAGCAGTCCCCGCCACGCCGGGAGTTCGACTGAGCGATTAGGCCCGTCGAGGGATGAGCCTCCGGCTCCACCACGTCACCACCACGATCGACAGCAGCCCCAGCGAGCCCCCGACGACGAAGCCTGCCCGCGGTCCCCACAAATCCATGATTCCACCGATCAGCAGGGCGCCCACCGGTGTGATCCCCGCCCATAGAACGGAATAGATGCTCATGACGCGCCCGAGGAGGTGGTCGGGCGCAAGTGCCTGCACGAAGCTGTTCGCGGTTGCCGAGAACACGATCATGCTGAACCCCGCAACAAACAACAGCGTCGCCGCCTGGTAAAAGGTTCGCACAAACCCGAGCACGAGCACCATCAGCGTCACGACGACCGCGCCCGTGTGGATCAACCCTCTGTCTGGACCGCGCCGGCTCGCCGCCGCCAGAGTGATGGCTCCCAAGAACGATCCGGCCCCGAGCGCCGACATCAACAGACCAAACGTGTGGGCGCTGCCCCCAAGGATTGCACGGGCCATCACCGGCACGAGGACGCTGCTGAAGTTCAGCACGAACGTGCTGATGGCGGCCAGCAGCACCATCAAAGTCAGGATGCTGGGTGTGCCGCGCACGTACGCCAGTCCTTCCTTGATGTGACCGACCAGCGGTCTTGGCGGGATCGGCTCAGGCGGCCTGACGGTCATCGCGGCCAAAGCCGCGATGACCGCGAGAAAGCTGACACCATTCAGCAGGAACGCGGCCGAAACACCGCTGCTGGCAATGATGAGCCCACTCACGGCGGGTCCCAGGACCCGACCGACGTTCGTCAGGGCCGAGTTGAGCGCGATGGCGTTCATCAGGTCCTCGCGGGCCACCATGTCGACGAAGAACGCCTGACGCGTCGGCATGTCGAAACTGTTGACCAACCCGAGCAGCCCCGCGAGAACCGCCACGTGCCAGTAGCGCACGACGCCGGTCCACGACAGCAACGCGAGCACCAGCGCCTGCGCCATCAGCGTCGCCTGGGTGATGATCAGCAACCGGCGCTTGGGCAGCCGGTCGGCCATGGCGCCGCCCACGACGCCCAACACGGTGACAGGAAGCCACTGAAGCGCGCTGACGGCTCCCAGCAAGAACGAAGAATTCGTCAGCGTGAGCACGAGCCACGCCTGCGCTGTCGCTTGCATCCAGGTGCCGACGATGGAGACGCCTTGACCGATGAGAAACAAGCGAAAGTTCCGGTGCCGCAGCGCCGGAAACGGGCCGGACCGCCTAACCGGCGTGCGTGGGTCTCGACGCATGGGAGAGATGTCGCTTCGACAGCTCCGCACCGGCAACGTAGCTGAGTTTGCCGAGCCTGCACATCTGGTACACGTTGATGCGAAAATCCGGGCAGGTACTGACCAGACAGTACGCCTCGGTCGGGGTGAGACCGTAGTCGGTGATCAACCAGTCCATCAGGTTCACTGTGGCGGTCTCGACGGCGACCTCGAGCGGCCGATACGCGTAGACTGAAACGATCGACTCGGGCTTTTCGATCCGCATCCACGGGACTCGCTTACCCTTGATCACGTCCAGCTTCACCCGCACGGTCGCCTTCGTCTCCGCGGCGGTGCCGGTGAATTCTGTGTCACCCTGGCTGGCGTGCACGTCACCGAGGTAGAACAGCGCCCCGGCGTGGTAGATCGGTAGGAAGACGCGGTTGCCGGGCGCCACGTCGCGGATATCGAGATTGCCGCCCCAGTCGCCCTGACCGTCCCCGCTCGTCATCACCTCGCGCTCGGGCGCGACGCCAATTGTGCCGACAAACGGCGTCACCGGCCACGAAATGCGGTCGTTGAAGTGCATCGTCCCGTCGCGCGTCGTGCCGCTGCGACCCGGCGTATGCCGGATGATCTTCGTGGTGTAGTCTCTCGAGAGTTCCGGCCAGCGCGACGACTCACCGAGCGGGCCACGCCCGGGACCCACCGCGACCCAGGAGTAGTCGTCCACCACGATGTCCTCGATCGTGACCACAAGGGTATCGCCGCGGTCGGCCCCTTCGAGGAAGACCGGACCTCCGATTGGGTTCGTCAACGGTGGGCTGCGGTCAAAGCCGGGCCGGCGCGCCGGGATCGCCTTGTCCGCCTCGGTCTTGAAGTACCCGGTGCTGGCGTCGTACGTCTCGACCTCAAAGCTCTCGCCGCGCTGCACGCGCAGCAGCGGCTCATCCCGCCAGTCGAAGGCGTACTTCCGGGCCTGCTCCCGCAAGATTCGCTGCACGATGCACCTCAGTCTGAGAATCTTCGTCTAACTTCCCCGTGATTTGGGCAGAACCTGGTTGCAGCATTCAGGGCAATTATCCGCATGACGGCGGTCCGACTGGACGGCGGTAGACCGCCAGGGGGATTGAAATGGCGGCATCCCGTAAGACGCGGACACAACCGAAGGCCAGAACACGCCGCACGACGACGCCCAGGCCACGGGTGAAGCGGCCCGTCTCGCACTTGGCTCCCGTGACGCCCCACGAACCGCCCATTGTCCCAGCGATCCCGGTGGGCTTCGTGGACCAGCCGCAAGAGGCTGCCGCAGAGCCGATCCTCCTCCTCGGGAACCACCTCAGCGGGCCAGAAGTGCTGGTGATCAACTCAGAGGGGTCACTCCCAGAACCGCCGGCCGCGGCCCAGAGATCAACGGCCTTGATCCGCACTCTGGCATGGGGCGTGTCGATCGCCGTCATGACCGCAACGATCGTCGGGGGCCTACAACTCGGCCATTCGCTGAAAAGCCGGGTCGCACAGATCCGAGATCAAGAGAACGTGGCGAGACAATCCGCCGAAGAATCGCAGCGCGAACTGGGACTCGCCGAGTCCGCGCCGCCCCGCCGCGGGGTAGAGTGGAATCCCTCCATACCCCGCAACCAAATCGAGCGGGTGCCGCAGGCGCCGACCCGCGCACCCGCGCCGAAAGTCCCGGCTGTCGTTGGCGTCCAGGAAGGCCGTGTGTGGCCTCGACTGACGGCTCTCATGCGCGACGGCATTCGCCTTCACCACGAAGGATGGTACGGCCCGGCGACGGCGCGCTTTCGCGAGGCCGTTGCAGTGATGCCGGACTATCTCCGCGCCCACCTGTGGCTGGGCCGTGCGGGGCTCAAAGCCGGCCGGTACGATGAAGCCCGGCGCGCGCTGGAGCAGGTGATTGCGCTGGATCCACAGAGCGCGGCGGCGCAAGAGGCAAAGGCGCTCCTGTCCCAGATCGACAAGGACAACTAGTTCGCTCGAGGGTCCGCGGGCGCCAGCGCGTCTGCCAGTTCAGTGAAATTGCCCACTGTCAGGTCGGGCTGATACGGCGTGTCCTCGTACGGCAGCCGGTAGCGGTTCACGTAGGCGCCGCGCATCCCGCACGCGCGTGCACCGACCACGTCGAACGAGTTGGACGACACCATCAGGCACTCCCCCACCTCTAGCCCTAGCATGCCCGCCGCACGCCGATACACCGCCGGGTGCGGCTTGAACGCGCCGATTGGCGATACGGAGATCACCGCGTCGAACTCCCATCGCACCCGATGTCTCACCAGGTGGTCCAGGAACTCCGTCTCGCCATTAGAGAGCACCACCAGCCGGTAGTGGTTCTTTAGGCGCTTCAATGCGGGAATCACATCCGAAAACGGCGACAACTCGCGCCAGACCTTCATGAATTCCGCGACCTCCTCGGGCGCAGCCTCGATCCCGTTCAGGCGGAGGGCGTACACGAGCGCGCGACGCGCCGTCTCCAGGTAGCCGCTGTGACCAAGCATCAGGAGCGTGTCCTGGAACTGCTCGAGCCGCTGTCGCGCCCGCCACTGCTCCCAGAATCGCTCGGCGCTGACATCTGCTGCCTTGTTCGCGAGGAACCGCCGCACGTGTGGCGTGAGGCTCCCGTCCAAATCGAGAATCGTGCCGAAAACGTCAAACGTCAACGCCTGCACATGGGGAATGCTGGCCATCGTTCCCTCCGATGGGCTACTGGAAGGCACCCAAGATCGTCGTAAATTCCAGCAGATTCCCGAAGGGATCTCGACAGAAAAAACGGGGTCGATTCGTGATTGGAGTCGTGTCGTAGGGCGTGTACCCGCTTGTTTCGAGTTGGCGTCGTGCCGCTGCCAGGTCCTCCACTTCGAGACACACGTGACCTGGGTGTTCGGGGTCAACGACCCCTGGGAAGAAGTGCATCTCCAACTCGTCCGCGCCGGCCGCGAACCACACCACGTTTCGGGCCTCCAGCGTTGACGGCGGCGCAATCTCTCGCAGGCCCACCCCGTTGCCGTAGAACGCCCGGACCGTGTCTTGCCCACCGGCCGAATACGCCAGCGACACGTGCTGAAGGCGACGGAATCTCATGAGCCCTTCTTCGCCATTTCTTTACCTGATCCTTATCCAGGCAACACACCTTGTGGGCTACTATGGAGCAGCATGCGCGTCGACCCCTGATGATGAGGAAGAAGGTGGCGATCGTGAGACCGGTGAGCGTCTGGCGAGGGTTTTGGGCCGGCAGCGCCGGCGGGGCGGCCGCCGTACTGGCGATGTTCGCTTACCGGAACGCGACGGGGATGCCGACGCTGCCCGAAGCGCTCGCCGAGCGCATGATTCGGCTCTTACCCTATCAAGTATTCGCGCTCGTCCTGGCCAAGCTCCAGCACCTGGCGAAGCCCCTGGGATTTGGCATGGCGATCGTCGCCATCGTGATCGGGTTCGGATTCGGCGGTGCGGCGTACGCCTGGGCCGGCCGCCGGGCCCGTTGGGGACGGCCGGTTCTCTCCCTGCTGTCCGCGGTCACTACGTGGCTGTTCTTGATGTTTGTGTTCCTCCCGGTGATCGAGGGAGACATCCTTGGCGTCCCGTTGACCACCCTCGTGACGTCCCCGGCGCTCCCGACGGCGCTCGCGAGCCTGATCTACGCTGCGGTGCTCGTGCTTCTGGCCGCCCCGGTCGCCCCCGACAAGCGTCCCACCGCGCCCCTCGCGGCGCCGGTGCCACCGACAGGGCAGGCAGTCACACGGCGCGACATGATGCGGCGATCGGTCATCCCCGTCGTGGCGGTCGCCCTGGGAACCCGGTGGGCGATGTGGATTAGATACGCGGCATCACACGTGGCCGCCGCGGCCGCTCAAGCGTTCACGCTCCTCAGAGGAATGCCGCCCGAAGTGACACCCAACGATCAATTCTATCAGATCTCGAAGAACGTCCTCGATCCCACTGTCGACGTTGCCAAGTGGACACTCGAGGTCAAGGGGTTCGTCACGAAACCCCTCAAGTTGACCCTCCAGGATTTCAAGAACGCGGGGCCGGCGGTCGAGCGCCACCAGACGTTTGAGTGCATCAGCAACGAAGTCGGCGGCGATCTGATCGGCAATGCCAAATGGAAAGCGGTGCGCGTGAAGGACATCCTCGCCCTGGCTGGGGTCAAACCAGGGGCCAAGACGATCATCTGGCACGCGGCGGATGGTTTCACCGAGTCGATCCCGCTCGAGGTCGCCATGGATCCCGTGACCCTGCTCGCCTACGAGATGAACGGCGAGCCGATCCCGCAAAACCACGGCGCCCCTGTCCGCGTGCTGCTCACCAACCGTTACGGCATGAAGCAGCCCAAGTGGCTGACCGCCATTGAGGTCACGGATCGCGAGTATCGCAGCACCAAAGGATACTGGGTACAACAGGGGTGGAGTCAGGACGCGTACGTCAAGGTCAACAGCGCGTTCCGTGTTCAGACCAAAGATGGAGCCGCCCTGGCCCTCGGCGGGTGGGCCTACGCGGGCAACCGTGGGATCTCGAAGGTGGAGTTCAGCCCAGACGGCGGCAAGACATGGCTTCCGGCGGCCGTGAAGGAACCGCTTGGAGAGAACACCTGGCAGTTCTGGTCGGCGATGTGGACGCCTCCGAGGCCGGGCGAGCATACGGTCAAAGTGCGCGCGACGGACGGGAAGGGCATGCTGCAACCGGAGGAGCCAAAGGCGACATTGCCGGATGGGGGCCAGGGATACCACACCGTGAGGGTCCGCTTCTGAGAGACTGCTCCGTCCTGCTATAGTAGCTTCGAAGAGTGATGGCGCAGACGGTCCTCGTCGTCGAAGACGACCCCAAGATGGTGAATCTCCTCCGGCTTTACCTGGAGCGCGGAGGATTCATCGTGACCGCCGCCTACGACGGCCGGGCCGGTCTGGAGGCGGTAGAGCGCGCACATCCCGACTTCGTCATCCTCGACCTCATGCTGCCGCATCTCGATGGCATCGAGGTGTGCCGGCGCATCCGCGCCACGTCAGACGTACCAATCTTGATGCTGACCGCGCGGGTCGACGAGGTGGACAAACTGCTCGGCCTCTCGCTCGGCGCGGATGACTACGTCACGAAACCCTTCAGCCCCCGAGAGGTGGTGGCGCGGGTCACCGCCATCCTGCGGCGCGCGACCCGAGAGGGTCCACGGAAGGTGCTGCGCCATGGCGATCTCGAGATGGACCTCGACCGCCATCACGTCCGGCACGATGGGCGCGAGGTGCGCCTCACGCCCATTGAGTTCAAACTCCTGCAGGTGTTCCTAGAGGCGCCCGAGCGGGCGCTGTCGCGCGAGCAATTGCTGAACCGCATCCATGCATTCCACGAGGTGGATGTCGTCGACCGGACGATCGATGTCCACATCGGCAAGCTGCGCGAGAAACTAGCGGACGATCCCGCCCGGCCGCGCTACATCGCCACCGTGCGCGGGATCGGATACAAGCTCCTCTAGGCATTCACCATGCGGCGCAGTCTCCTGTGGAAGTTGGTCGGGGTCAATATTCTGGTGGTCGGCGTCGCCATCGCGGTCACCGCCATGAGCGTCGGTCGTCTTGCCGATCAGATCTTCTCCAACTTGATGAAAGAGTTCCACATCGAGGTCGAGGGGATGCACCAGGCCTTCACGCAGGCGCTGTCGCGGTCACTGGTGGAGGCGATCCTGATCGCCGGCGGTATCGGCCTGCTGCTAAGCCTGTTCCTGTTTCGCGAAGTCGTACGCCCCCTGCGCAGCATGATGGGCATGGCGGAGCGCATCGCCTCGGGCGACTCCGCGGCTCGCGCGGCCGTGGCCTCGAAAGACGAAGTCGGCCGGCTGGCCGAATCGCTCAACCGCATGGCCGCGGCGCTGGAGACGCTCGAGCGGTTGCGGAAGGACCTGGTGGCCAACGTCGCCCACGAACTGCGTACCCCGCTGGCCAATCTGCGGGGATACCTGGAGGCCGTCGGCGACGGGGTGACGGCTGCCTCCCCCGAGACCATCACGATGCTGCACGAGGAGGTCATGCGGCTGGTTCGCCTGGTTGACGCGCTCCACGAACTCTCACAGTTCGATGCCCGGCTGCCCCGGGCGAGGTTCGAGCCCGTTGATCTTGGCGAGTTGGTCCGGCGCATGGCTGGTCTCCGCGCTGGTGAGTTCAGCACGCGCAGCATCGGGCTGCACAGCGATGTGGCGACGAGTGGTCCCGCACAGGCTGATGCCGACCTCCTCATCCAAGCGCTGTCCAACCTGCTCGACAACGCGCTGAAGTACACCCCCTCCGGGGGCACGGTGACCATGCACGCGGTCCAGAACGGGCACTCCGTTCGCCTGGCAGTGACAAATACCGGCGGCGAGATCGCCCCTGAGGATCTTCCGTACATCTTCGAGCGATTCTATCGTGGTGAGAAATCGCGGGCACGCTCATCCGGAGGCGCCGGCATCGGCCTGGCCATCGTCAAGGAAGTCGCCCGCGTGCACGGTGGAGACGTCGGTGCGACCAGCGAAGGGGGCGAGACGACAGTCTGGCTGACTTTTCCGGTCGCCGCGCGGGTCGAGTCTGGGCGGTAGAGGAAGTCATGAGTGCGCACTGAAGGATCGTGCATGTTCACGCCGCTGATCGCGCCCGTAGGACCGGTCACAGGCGGCGCCCTGTGGTTCATCTTCCGCGACAATCAGATCCTGGTCCACACGTCGCCCGCAGGGACCGGCGTGCCGGTGTGCGCGGATCCCGCCGAACTCGGCGTCGTGACGGTGCGCCGGCAATACCTGGGCACGCTGGGCGGCCGGCACTGCTTCTCAGCAGAAGTCGCGGCGGACACGCTCGTGCCGGACAGCCTCTCATGGTCGGGGCTCCGGGGACTCTTTGGTCTGCTGGATGACATGGTGTTCGCCCTGGCGGGCCGGGCCGTTCAGATCATGGACTGGGATCGTGCCCACCAGTATTGCGGCCGGTGCGGAACGCCGACCGAAGCGAGCACCACCGAACGCGCGCGTCTGTGCCCCGCCTGCGGCCAGCTCCACTACCCGCGCATCGCGCCGGTGGTGATGGCGCTCGTCCGCGACGGCAACCGTTTGCTGCTCGCGCGCTCACCGCGGTTTCCGTCGGGGATGCACAGCGCGCTTGCGGGGTTCGTGGAAGCTGGAGAGGGTCTCGAGCAAAGCCTGGCGCGTGAAGTACGTGAAGAGGTCGGCGTCGAGATCGCGAACCCGCGCTATTTTTCGAGCCAGTCCTGGCCGTTTCCGCATTCCCTGATGATCGCCTTCAACTGTGACCACGCCGGCGGCGAGATTCGGGTCGATCCTGCGGAGATCGAATCAGCCCAGTGGTTCAGCATCGACAGCCTGCCCGATCTGCCAAACCCGATCAGCATCGCCCGCCGATTGATCGACGCCACGGTCGCGACCATCCGGGCCGAGGGTCGGGTCTCACCGAAAGGTTGACCGGTCTGCCACATATGTTTAGGTCACTGCTCGGACGGCTCGCAGCGGATATCGGGGTGGACCTGGGCACGGCGAACACCCTGGTCTACGTCCAGGGTCGGGGGATCGTCGTCCGTGAGCCCTCGGTAATCGCCACGAGTGCCGACGGTCAAGTTCTGGCCGTCGGCGAATCCGCGAAGCGAATGATAGGACGAACGCCCGCCGATATCACCGCGACACGTCCTCTCCGAGGGGGCGTGATCGCCGATTTCGAGATCACGACATCGATGCTTTCATATTTCCTGAAGAAGGCCGTGCCCGGGCGTTCGATGCTTCGTCCCAGGGTAGTCGTAGGAATTCCCTCAGGCGCAACGGTGGTGGAGAAACGCGCCCTGATTGATGCGACGTTACAGGCTGGGGCCCGCGACGCCTACTTGATCGAAGAACCACTCGCGGCCGCGCTCGGCGTCGGCCTGCCGGTCGCCGAACCCATCGCCAGCATGGTGGTCGACATCGGCGGCGGGAGAACCCAGGTGGCGGTGATCACACTGGGTGGTATTGTGACCTACCGGTCCATCCGCATGGCAGGCGACGACATCGATGAAGCCATCATGGCGTACGCGCGTCGCGCCTACAATCTGATGATCGGCGAACGCACCGCGGAAGAGGCGAAGATCGCACTCGGCTCGGCCTATCCTTCTGAGGGTGAAGATCCGGGACTGCCTGTGCGCGGCCGGGATCTGGTTTCAGGCCTGCCGCGCACGTTGCGGGTGACGGCAGGTGAGATTCGTGAGGCACTGACAGAACCGCTGCAGGCCATCATCGCGGCGGTCAAGCAGACGCTAGAGGAGACCCCACCCGAGCTGGCCGCCGACCTGGTCGGCAGGGGTCTGACACTCGTCGGGGGCGGGGCGCTTCTCCGCGGAATTGACCGGCTCTTGATGGAGGTCACCGGGATGCAGGTACGGCTGAGTGATGATCCACTCACTGCGGTCGCGCTGGGCACCGGAATGGCGTTCACTTCAAAGAACCTGTGAGGAGAATGCCATGAGCGCCATCCAGACCATCCTGGGTCCTGTTCAGCCAGAAGGGCTCGGCGTCACCCTGATCCACGAGCATCTTCTGCCTCGACCCCAGATTCCGTCGCCGCCGACCAAACTGCTCTTCTCCCGGCGCATCGACATGGACGACGTTGTGCGGGAGTTGAAGCACGCGCGCGATGCGTATGAGCTTCGCTCGGTGGTGGACTGCACCCCACGTCGTTCTTCAAACGAACTGGACAGCATGGCGTGGCTCTCACGAGAAACCGGCATCAATGTGGTCGTGGCGACCGGCTGTATGAAGGAGCAATACTATCATCCGGCGCGAGGCAACATGAGCAGCTTTTGGGCCTACCAGCTCAGCCCCGATCAGATCGCCGACGTGATGGTGGACGAGCTGACCAACGGCATCAACGGAACCCGGCATCGCGCCGGGATCATCAAAGTGGGCACGTCGAAGCAGCGCATCACCGCACCGGAGGAACGTGTGTTGAGGGGCGCCGCAAGGGCACACCGACGAACCGGCTTTCCCATTACGACTCATGCGACCCTCGGCACTATGGGGGCGGAACAAGCCCAGATTTTTCTCGAGGAAGGGGTCGACGCCAAGCGGGTGATCATCGGACACTCCGACCTGAACGGCAACCCTGACTATCACGAGGGCATCCTCCGTCGCGGCGCCAACGTCGGTTTCGACACCATCGGGAAGCAGCGGTTTGACTACACGCGCAGCGAGACCGCGGGCTATCATCGCTATGAGTTCGAGAAGGAACAGTACTTCGTGTCCGACCAGCTTCGACTCCAGACGCTCTTGGAGCTGATCCGCCGAGGGTACGCCGGACAGATCGTGATCTCTTCCGACATGGGATCGGAGATCGCCGAGAACCCCGACACCCTCGGTGCCTGGGGATACAGCTTCCTGTTGGGTCGGTTTCTGCCGCAGGCCCGGGAACGGGGATTGCAGGAGGCAGACCAGCGACGGCTGCTCGTCGACAATCCGCGCCGAGTGCTCGCGGGCGATTAGAGGACGGCGGCCGCCACCAGGTTGTGGAAGCGAGGCCGGACGTCGTTGATCGCAAAGTTGTCGGCATCCGGGTGCGTGCGGTTCGTCAGCAGAACGATGATGAGGTGTCGCGCCGGGTCGATGGCCGCGGACGTCCCGGTGAACCCCGTATGGCCGTAGGTCGCGCGGGAGAGCAGGTCGCCGAACGGTCGCGGCACCGGGAAGGCGTAGCGTTCCGGCGGAAAGATCTTGGTCGCCGCCGGAGAAGGCGCCCACTCCTCTCGAGGCTGTCGCCCCTTTTTCAATAGCTGCCAGCCGAGCCCCCAGGATTGAGCTAGGCCGATCGTCTGATCCGCCGTCGCCTCGGAAATGGTGGCCGAACTGAAGATCCGCCTTCCGTTGAAGACGCCTCCGTCAAGGTACATTTGACAGAAGATGAAGAGGTCCGCGGCGGTCGAGAATAACCCGGCGTGGCTGCTGACGCCACCCAGGGGGTAGTGCGTGTTTCCATCGTTCACCTCTCCCACCAGGACGCCGTCGCGCCAGCCCTCGAAGTGCTCACCCAGATTCGCCACCATCGCCTGCTCGAACCGATTGCCGCGCTCGGTCGCGGCCGCACGTTCTCGCAAGGTTCCCTGCGGAGTGAAGCCGGTGTCCCGCATTCCAAGCGGCATCCACACGCGACGGTGCAGCAGGTGATCGATGCCCTCGCCGGTCACACGCCGAACCAGATGCCCAATGAGGCTCATACCGATATCGCTATACCGGACTACCGTCCCGGGGGCGTCACCCAGTTTCAGGTCACAGATCACACGCACGACCGCCTCCGGATCCCTTGCCCTGGCGTACGTGGGCACCCATCCTGCGAACCCGGCGGTGTGCGTGAGCAGGTGGCGCAGGGTGACCTCTTGCTTCCCGTGCGCGGCGAACTCCGGCATGAAGCGAGCGACGGCGTCATCGAGGCTCCACGCCCCGTCCTCGAGAAGCAGGAGCGCAGCCGTTGCGCCGGCTACGGCTTTGGTTAGCGACGCCAGGTCGAATACCGTGTCCGGCTGCATGGGACGGCGCGTGGGGTCGCACTGGGCTTGGCCGAGCGCCCAGTGCGCGGCCACTCGGCCGCGCCGGGCAACCAGCGCCACTGCTCCTGGGAACGCCCCTTGGGCGATCGCCTGTTCCAGTAACCCCCTGGCCCTCTCGAGGCGATCGGGATCAAGCCCCAACTCCCCCGGGTGCTGCTGAGGCATCTCAGTCACCGGCGCGCAATCTCGGGTCCAGAACGTCCCGCAACCCATCACCAAGCAAATTAAAGCCGAGGACCACGATCATGATGGCCAGACCCGGAAAGATGGCCGGCCAGGGCGACAACTCGACATAGCGGCGGCTCGTGCTCAACATGCTTCCCCATGAGGGAGCCGGCGGCGGCGTGCCCAGTCCCAGAAAGCTCAGCGAGGCCTCGGTCAGGATGGCCGTGGACAAGTTGAAGGTTGTCTGAACGATCACCGGCGCCAGGAGGTTTGGCGCGATGTGACGCGCGATAATCCGCAGGTCCGACAGACCGAGCGCCCGGGCCGCTTCCACGAACTCCATCTCTTTGAGGGAGAGCACCGAGGCCCTCGCCAGACGCGCAAAGGAGGGCGCGTAGACGACCCCGATCGCAATCATCGCGTTGGTGATACTGGGACCCAGCATCGCCATGATGGCGATCGCGAGGAGGATCGCCGGAAACGCAAACAATACGTCCATGACGCGCATGAGCGCGTTGTCCGTCGCCCCGCCAAAGAACCCGGCGACCAGACCGAGCGCCGAACCGAGCAGGAGCGCCAGGCTCACCGAGATCACGCCCACCTGCAATGAGATCCGCGACCCGAAGATGATGCGGCTCAAGATGTCGCGCCCCAACTCATCGGTACCTAAAGGAAACTCCGCTCTGGGTGCAGCGAGACGCGCCCGGCTGTGCACTTCGTCCGGCGGATAGGGAGCAATCGCGGAAGCGACAAGGGATGTCAAGACGCACGCGATCACGATCATGGCACCGGCCATGCCAATGTGATTTCTGCGAAACCGGCGCCAGAACCACGCAAACCTGGCAGCCATCAGGGCCCTCCGGCCCCCACCGGTGCGGTCGCCGCGGGACGCGTCAGTAGCGGATTCGGGGGTCAAACCAGGCATAGAGCATGTCCACCATGAGATTGATGAGACTGAAGATCATCGCGACAAACAGGACGCCTCCCTGAATCACCGGGTAGTCCCGCTGGTAGATGCCGTTCAGAAGAAACCTTCCGATGCCGGGCAGCGAGAAGACCTCTTCGATGATCACCGCACCCCCCAGAAGATGCCCGATCTGGACACCGATCACGGTGAGCACCGGGATAAAGGCATTCTTCAGGGCATGCGTGTACAGGACCGTGTGCTCTCGCAGCCCCTTCGCCCGGGCGGTCCTGATGTAGTCCTGCCGGAGGACTTCGAGGAGGGTCGATCTGACCATCCGCATCACAAACGCCGCCAAGGCGGTCCCCAGCGCGATAGACGGCAACAGCAGGGTCTGCGCACCGAGCCACGGGTTCTCCAGGAGACTGATGAACCCAATCGGCGGGAGCCAGCCAAGCACGAGCGACACGAAGAGGATGAGGATGGTGCCAAGCCAAAAGTTGGGAATGCTGAGGCCCACCAATGCCGTCACCCGGGAGATCGCATCGGCGATTCTACCGCGATTGACGGCAGCAGCCACGCCCAGGGGGACCGCGACCAGCAGGGCGACAATCATGGAGGCCATGGTCAGCTGAACCGTGACGCCGAACCTGGCAATGATATCCGGCAGGACGGGACGGCTGGTGCGAAGCGACGTCCCAAAATCGCCCCGCACCAAACGCCGGAACCAGCCCATGAACTGCTCGTAGAGGGGGCGGTCAAGACCGAAGACGCGTCTGAGCGTATCGATCTGCTCCTGACTCGTCTCGGTCCCAAGAAGCAGTTGGACCGTGTCCCCCGGGATGAGACGAATCATCAGGAACACAACGATGGAAATCCCGACGAGGACGGCAAGAACGCCGATCAGGCGGTGGGCGACGTATCGGGCCAATTGATCGTCAAGCTCTACCGCGCCAGGTAGGTCTCCACTAGGTACTGAAAGGTCTGATCCGGCATCGGCTTATAGCCCATGACTCCCGGACGATAGGCGATAAAGTCGTTCGGGTTGGCCAGGAACAAATTGGGGGCCAGCTCGATGATCCGCCGCTGGGCCTCATCGTACAACTGCTTGGCCGCCACACGACTGGTGAGCGTTGGCGCCCTCGCGGCCAGCTCGTCGATTCGCTCATCCGAGAAGTTCCACACATTGGCTGATCCCCTGGTGCTGAAGAAGAAGGCGACGGCTCGGTCGGGGTTCGTGCCCCCGTTATTGCCGCCGACCATCATGAGCATGGCCTTCCTCCGCCAGTTGTCCACGTAGACGCCGACTTCGAGCGGTTGGATCTCGGCCTCAATGCCAATCTTCTTCAGCTGGCTCTGGACCACCTGAGCGGACTCCACCTGCGAGGGAATCGTGGCCATCGCCATGATCGTCGTCTTGAACCCATTTGGGACGCCGGCCTCCGCCATCAACTGCTTGGCTTTGTTGATGTCGGTCTTGTAGAAGGGATTGTCGGATACGTCGATGGCCCACTCGGTCAGGGCAGAGGGCACCGGTCCGGTCAGCTTCGCATGGCCCCGATACACGATGTCGATAATCTCTTTCCGATCCACGGCATAACTGACCGCTTGTCTCACCTTCAGTTGATTGAAGGGCTCGCGCGCGACGTTCATGCCGAGATAGCCGTAGCTGAGGGTTGGGCCACTCACGACCTTGATGGTTGAGCTGCCCTTCAGCGTGTCCAGGCCCGCCGCCGTCAGGACCGTGAAGTGAATCCTCCCGGTACGAAGCGCCGCAATCCTCGCCGACTCCTCTCGCATGATGAGAAAGGTGACCTTGTCCAGGGCAGGCTGACCGGGGATGTAGTAGTCGGGGTTGCGCACCAGGACCGTCCGGTTCTCGGGACTCCACTCCTCGAGCTTGAACGGCCCGCTTCCGGCCGCGACCTTGTTCAGGTCGCCTCTGTTCTGCTCGACAATCTCTCTCGCCACGATCCCCGCCCATGCGCTCGCCGTATTCACCAGGAAGGGCGCGAATGGATCTCTGAGGAGGAATATGACCGTGTACTTGTCCGGGGTTTCGATCTTCTCGACCACCGCAAAGAACGAACGGGCAATCGACCCCGTCTCGGGATTGAGGATCCGCTCGTAGGTGTATTTCACATCCTCGGACGTCAGCTCGCGTCCGTTGTGAAACTTGACACCTTTGCGCAGCCAGAACGTGTAGATCTTCCCGTTGGGACTAATGCGCCAGCGCTCCGCCAGATCGGGGCGAGGGCGCATCTCGTTGTCGAGCCGCGTCAGCCGGCTGTACAGGAGATCAAAAATCCGGATCGCGGCAGACGCCGGGTTCTTGGCCGGGTCCAGCCCAGGAGCTTCTTGATCCTTTCCAACGATCAGTTCGCCGCCGCGGGGAACCGCAACCGGAGCGGCGGCCACCTTGGCTGGGGCGAGCAGTAGCTCCGGCGCTCGAGTCGAGGACGCAAGCCCCACGAAGAGAACCGCGAGGACCAGAAGCACCCGGACTTTTGGCATGCGACACCTCCGCAATTGTCGACACGGTCACTTACTCCACGAACACGACGCGCAGCATCTCTTCGAGCGACGTCATCCCGTTGAGCACTTTGGATATCCCGTCCTGCTGGAGCGTCCGCATCCCCGCCGCGACCCCCGCCCGCTTGATCACGTCCGAGGCCACCTCTTTCACGACCAGGTTGCGCACGTCGTCATCCATCACCATGATCTCGAACAGGCCGATCCGGCCCTTGTACCCGATGCTGTTGCACGCCTCGCACCCCTTCGCCCGATACAGGGTCGGCGGCGGGTCGTCCGGACCCGCCAGCCCGTACCGCGCAATGACTTCCGCCGGCGGTACGTACGACTCGCGGCACCGCGTGCACAACAACCGTATCAGCCGCTGCGCCACCACCCCGATCACCGACGACGACACCAGGAACGGCTCGATCCCCATGTCGACCATCCGGGTCACCGCCCCCGACGCGTCGTTCGTGTGCAGCGTCGACAGCACCAGATGCCCCGTCAGCGCCGCGTGGATCGCGATCCGCGCCGTCTCTTCGTCGCGGATCTCCCCCACCATGATGATATCCGGGTCCTGCCGCAGGAACGACCGGAGCCCGTTGGCAAACGTCAGCCCCGC
>JBGQGY010000080.1:0-18022 GCA_041497675.1 bacterium
GCCGATTGCTGTCCGTCGACGAAGCGCCAAAGGTGATCGAGGGCGAATGGGGCTACACGCGAACTGTCCTCCTCGAGTTTCCGTCGGAGGACCAGGCGCCCTCTTGGTATCACTCGGGTGAATATCAAGACTTGGCGCAACATAGGCGTGCCGCCTCAGACGCAAACCTCGTCTTGATCCAGGGGCGATGACGCCTAACCCTTCGCTGCAGCCGACCTGCTACGGCCGGCTTCGCCAGCCTTCGCAGGCGGCTGAGCTCAAACGTTAGCTGGATCGCAGTGAACGTGGCGAGTTCATCGCAAAGCTGGCAGAATCGGGTCGAGACATTGCAAAACGAAGCTGAAGGAGCGAAACATGCCCATCCTGATCACGGCGGTAGTCCTGGGGCAAACGCAGGAAGGGTACGATGCCACAATCGCCACCTTACGACCGTTGCTGGAACAGACGAAGGGTTTCATCGCTCACGGAGCAGGGATGTCTCCCGAAGGCTGGCGAGTGTTTGAGATTTGGGAAACGCAACAGGACGCCACGGCGTTTTTTGCCAAGTACATCCACCCGAACTTGCCGGCCGGTGTGACGCCAAAGCGCACGTATCTCGAACTGCATACCCTCATCGTTCAGCCACAGGAAAATCGCCTACCGACGTTGTGACGACTGCGACCGATGCAGATTGAGAGGCTATACAGTTCGCTTCAGGATCAGCTGCTGGCCCGCCGTCTGGTGATAGCGCGGCATCTTTGGAACAGGGCTGGCATCTTACCGGCGCCCGGCTAACAGGCAAATGGAGCCGACGCGCTCGACGGCCTGTGCGATCCAGGTGCGGCTAGAACTGTATCCTCGACCAGACGAGTTCCGAGGAGCGTGTGTGCTGGGGGTCAAATGACGCCGCCGAACCTCAGGGCCCTTGTGGGAAGCGGAGACAGAATTGGATTGCTTGTGTTGCTTTCCTAGCAGAGCGTGAAGATTGCCACTTGGAACGTGAACGGAATTCGTGCCCGCGCGGCCCAGCTCCGCGAATGGGTCGAGCGCGACCACCCCGAGATCTTGTGCCTTCAGGAACTCAAGGCCGAAGCGGCCCAGATTCCGCCGGAGTGCCGGCTGCCCGACTACCACGCGTACTGGCACACCCTCAAGGGTTATTCGGGTGTTTCACTGCACATCCGTAGGGATCTCGTTCCGGCAGAGGTAGTCTTCAGCCACCCCACCTTCGACATGGAGTCGCGGATCGTACAGGCGGAGGTCGGCGATCTGATCGTCGCCTCGGTGTACGTGCCCAACGGCGGGAAAGACTTCGCCGCGAAGATCACGTTCCTGAATGCACTGACCGACTGGGTCCGGCGGCTTCATGCCGATGGCCGCCACCTCGTGCTCTGCGGCGACATGAACATCGCGCGCACCGAGATGGACGTGCACCCGAGGGAACGGAAGCCGAATGCCGTCGGCCAGCTGCCCGAGGAGCGCGCGCTCTTCGAGACCCTGCTGGGCGATCAGCTCGTGGACCTCGGGCGCGCCTTCGATCCGGATAACCCCGGCCTCTTTACCTGGTGGGCGCCGTGGCGCAACCTTCGCGCTCGAAACATCGGCTGGCGGCTGGACTACGTGCTCGCCGCGCCTCCAGTCGCTGCCCGCGCGTCTGGCTGCGTGGTGCTGACCGACGTGGGAACCAGCGACCATGCCCCGGTCGTCCTGACGATGAGCTGAGGTGGGAGCCAACGTTACCGCAGGACCGCTCAGCCGCGGTGGGGAAGGGGTGGGAACGACGCGCTGAAGTGTGTCGACGCTGGATTTCGGCCGGTGGGGAGGAAGATGGACGTCTTCGATGCCGTTCTGACGAACATCGCCGTGAGGGAATTCACGGATGAATCTCTCAAGGAAGAGCACCTGATCCGGATTCTCGACGCGGCGAGACTTTGCCAGAGTGGGAAGAATCTGCAACCCTGGTATTTCATCGTCATCCGAGATAGGGGCACACTGGACGCGCTCGCGGAATTGATGAAAGGCGACGTCGATGAAGCGATCATGAAGAGATCTCACACGGGGATCGCGATCATCTCCGATCCGAAGAGTGAGTTTGACGTTGTCGACGCTGGGAGAGCAGCGCAAAACATGACTCTCGTCGCGTGGGAGCTCGGCATAGGGTCGGTGTTCATCTCTGGGCCTGAGCCTCCGGAGCGCATACCATATCGTAAGAAGGCGAAGCAGCTTCTTGGGGTTCCGGACCATCTCAATCTTGTTGATCTGATCGTTTTGGGGTATCCGAAGCGCAGGCGAATGGTCACGCGAAAGAACCGAAAGGAGCTCAAGGACATTGCCTTCGAGGGAAGATTTGGGCGTCCCACGAGCTTGACCAAAGCCGCAACCTCGTAGCAGTAGTGATCCTCAGACGGTAGAATGCTCGGCATCGTGAGGCGCCATCTCTGATATCCGGTGGGTGCGGGTAGCGTTCGTGGCCGAGCGCTGATGGCGGCGCTGATCATTGCCGCTGTGTTGGCCAGTGGATCCGCGGCACAGGCGATGGAAGTCAGCGTGATTGGCAACACCATGATGCTCTCCGGCCCGGTCGTCGGTGACGAACTTGCGAAGGTCAGAAACATGTTTGCCCAAAACCCCTCGATCAACTTGGCGGTCCTGCGTAACTTTTGGGGGGGACACGCGCCGACAGGCTATCGGATCGGCGAGCTCTTTCGAGACAGGGGTATGACCACCGCGGTGTCCGGCTACTGCGTCTCGTCGTGCTCCCGTATGTTCCTCGGGGGCCGGCAGCGCATGTTTACCGATGACTATCCAGCGTGGCAAACGTTCGTAGGATTTCACGGTCGCTACGATGCCGCCGGTCGGCTCGACGTCCGCAGCGTGGTTGCCCAGGGTCTCTACCAGTGGATTGTCAAGTATTCGGACGGCAAGGCCGACGAGGCGCTCGTGCGCCGGTGGATCAATATCGAAAGAGCGGCAGGGGCGGCGAATTTCTTCCATCCTGAGGTGGCAGCGGTCCGCTCGGCGAGTGTGTTCTTCTGCGATGGGAGTGAAGGAAACCGGCCATTGGGCTGCGAGCGTCTGTCGACAAACGCGCTGGACCGCGGCGTCATTACCGATACACGCCGCGTTTCCGGCCCCGATCAAGCGACGCTCCCGCATCGTTTGCGCGCGCAAAGCATGCCCGCCAGCGGCTACGCCGCGATCGATGATCTGGGCAAGGTCCCGCTGGATTCGACCGAAGGACTCGACAACTACCGGCGATTCCTGGACGCGGGTTTTCCGCGTGCGTTTGCCGTGGCCGCGACGCGCCGGCACTGGGCCTGGAATACCGCGCCAACGATGTCTCTGAGGCGCTGCGTCGCTGCGCGGAACGCGCCGGTCAAGCCTGCACGCTGTACGCGGTAGACGAAACGGTGGTTTACAAGCCTTAAGGACCCCCTTCGGGTCATGAAGCCGCAATCTAACGACAATCTGCGGAGTAGCTATGATGCCGTCGCCGACGAGTACACGTCGCGCATCGCGGCGGAGCTCGAGCAGAAGCCCTTCGACCGACTGCTTCTCGATCAGTTCGCGGAGCGAGTCCGCGACCTGGGGTGGGTCGCCGACGTCGGCTGCGGCCCTGGCCACGTCGCGCGCTACCTGCAGGATCGCGGCGCACGTGTAGTTGGCCTCGACCTCTCGCCACGAATGGTTGAGTGCGCCCGGAGACTGCACCCAACCATTGAGTTCCAGCAGGCGGACATGGAAACGTTGCCGACGCCCAGCGAGGCGTGGGCGGGAATCGTGGCATTCTACTCTCTCATCCACGTCCCGCGTGGTCGCGTGGTGGCCGCGCTTCGGGGGTTTCGGCGGGTCCTGCAGCCGCGGGGGCTGCTTCTCCTGGCCTTTCATGTCGGCGCAGAAACCGTGCATCTCGACGAGTGGTGGGGGCATCGGGTTTCGGTTGACTTCGTGCTCTTTCGCTCCGACGAGGTCGAAAGGTATCTGACGGCCGCAGGCTTCGAGGTTGAGCGGTCCACGGAACGCGACCCGTATCCGCCGGAGGTTGAGCACCAGAGCCGACGTGGATACATCCTTGCCAGGGCTGTTGCCACAATAGAAGATGTCTAACAAGCGGCTGAGGAGGGGTGCCTATGACACTCACTGGAGCAGACTATCTGCTACGACTATCAGCACTCGCGGTGTCATTTGTCGGATTTGCAGCGGTGGTCGTGGCTCTGCGGCGGGCACTAGGAGCTGATCTCTCTGCCCTGCACATGTACTTCGTCCGCTTCTTCATTGAAGGCGGCCTTGCCGTCGCGGCCTTTGGTCTGTTGCCGGGGGCGCTCTCGTTCACTGGCCTCGCGAACTTGACGATCTGGCGTCTATCAAGTGCAGCGGCAGCATTCATGTTTTCCGTGTACTTCATATTCCTGTTCCGCCGCAGGCGCCGCGTAACGATCGGTCCAATCCAGCTTCAAACGCGTGTCGCCTTCGCGATGTCCATCACGGCCACACTTGCCTTGTGGGTGAACACCGTCGGGTTTGGCTTCCAGCCGAGTGCTGCGGCTTATGCGTTGGCGCTCACCTGGTTGTTGGTGGTGGGCGGGTGGGTCTTCGTACAAAATCTCGGGCTCTTTTTCGGCGAAGCGCCCTCGCGCTAGCCACTGAAATGATCACTGCTGAGTTCCTGATCACGTCGCTGATCGTTGTCCTCATTCCAGGAACGGGAGTCGTGTTCACCGTTTCGACGGGACTGAGTCAGGGCCGAAGAGCGAGTGTGTTCGCAGCGTTAGGATGCACTGCAGGCATCCTGCCCCATCTTCTGGCAACCGTCCTGGGCTTGGCCGCGCTCATGCACACGAGTGCCGTCGCGTTTCAAGTTTTCAAGTACGCCGGCGTCGCCTACCTGCTATACGTCGCCTATGCGACCTGGAAAGACAAGTCGGCGCTCGCAGTCGAGGCCGTGTCTTCGAGAAGCACAGCCTCAGGCGTGATCATCAAGGCGTTTCTTATCAATATTCTGAACCCGAAGCTCACGATCTTCTTTCTTGCCTTTCTGCCGCAGTTCGTCGAGCCAGGTGCATCGTCGCCGCTCGCGCAATTGCTCTTGCTGAGCGGTGTATTCATGGCAATGACGTTCGCTGTCTTCGTTGCCTACGGCGTCCTGGCTCACGCGTTTCGCCGGGCAGTCATTGAGTCACCTCGGGTACAGTCTCGGTTGCGTCGTGGGTTCGCGGCAACCTTCGCCGGTCTCGCGGTCAACCTTGCGCTCGCGGAGCGATGAGGCCTAACCTAGGGGAGATCCTCATGGCACAAGACCGCATGACTCAGCTTCGAGAGTTTGCCAGCCGATACACCGCTGCTCAAGGTCTATATGAATGATCTGCTCGAGAGACAGGGCAAGGTGATCTACAAATGGATCCTCGAAGGCACCAACAGTGGACCTGGTGGTACAGGTAAGCGGGTTCGGATCAGCGGATTCGAAGAGTGGCGGATTGGTGGCGATGGCTTGATCGCTGAATCGCTCGGCAGCTTCGCCGCTGCCGAGTACCAGCGTCAGGTCCGGTACGGAGTAGATGGCAAATGATCCCCATGCCCGATATCAAAGTTAATGATCAGCAACTTGACGAGCGACTCTCGCAATTGGAACAGGCGCGCCCCTGGAGTCCGCGAGTGATGTCCAGACTTGAGGCATTCATTCGCTCTGCTCCGGATTTGTCTTTGTTCCGCGTCAATCCGGTGCAGTACGCGGTGGAGCGCAGCATGACCGAAGCCGAGGCGTTGGATCTCTTCTTGCACGCGACCAAAGTTGGAATATTTGAGATGGACTGGCACATCGTGTGCCCACACTGCGGCTTTGTCATCGACAGCTTGCACAACATGAGCCAGCTCCGCACCCATCATCTGTGCCCGATCTGTGCGGCTGAACGCGATTATGCGCTGGACGATTATATCCAGATCGCCTTTTCGATTTCACCGCAGGTACGTGACACTCAATACCATCACCCGGAGTCGCTGAGCATAGAAGACCTGTTCTTCAACTACCGTCTGAGTCTGGACGTGATCTCTCCGGTGCCGGCAATCCCCTCGTGGCGTGATGTGATGATGCACATCACCAAATATCTGCATTATGTGCAGCCAGGCGAGAGAGTGACGGCTGAGTTTGAACTGCCGCCAGGCGCTTTGCGGGCCACCGACGGCCGGGCTTGCCTCCAGCTGTCGATGACGCATGAGCAGAATGAGCAGGCACGCGTGATCCGGATCAGGCTGGTGAACGGGAAATTCCAGTCGGATGATCCAGAGATGCAGCCACGCAGCCTGACTCGTTACACCGCGGAAAATCAGCCGGTGCAATTTCGTTTTGATTTGGAGGGGGAGCTGCCCAACGGCAAGTTGGTGCTCGAATTGGAGAATCTGCAGGATCGCCGCAGCGCATTGTGGATTTATCACCCCGGGGAGTTGCCGACGCCCGTGCTTGCCTTGAGGCCGAGTTTGAGCGGCAAGAAGCTGCTGACGACGCAAACCTTCCGCGATCTATTCCGGTCGGAGGTCACCAGCAGGGACGAGACGCTGTCGATCAAGGACATCACCTTCTTGTTCACCGATCTGAAAGGCTCGACAGCCATGTACGAGCAGATCGGCGACGCTAAAGCCTATTTTCTGGTGCATCAGCACTTCGATGCGCTGAGCCGCGTGATCCGCGATCGGAACGGCGCGATCGTCAAGACGATCGGTGATGCAGTGATGGCGGTATTCGACAACCCGGTCGAGGCTACCAGCGCTGCCCTTGAGATGATCGACGCGCTCAACGAGTTTAACCACACGATCTCGCAGGAATTGATTCTGAAGGTGGGCATCCACCGGGGGCACTCCATCGCCGTGACGGTCAATGAGCGTGTCGACTACTTCGGGCAGACGGTCAATATCGCGGCGCGAGTGCATGCCCTTGCCGACGCCAATGAGGTGTACGTCACCGCCGATGTGTACAACTCGCCCGGCGTCAGCGACGCCCTCAAGGCGCATCACGTGGTCCCGGATGAGGTACTGGTGAAGGGCGTCATCGAGAAACTACAAGTCTATAAGATCGGCCACCATCACAAAGATTGAGAAAGAACTCTCCGCGAGGAGGCGTGAAGTGGCGAAGGTAGCGGTGAAAGGTAAGGGCACGGCGACGGATCCGTGGGTGCTGAAGACGCCTCCGGGCACATCGGAGTACAAGATGTATCATGACGAGGCGGCCGACCCTCCAGCGCTGGTGTGCATTGTGGGAACAACCAAGCTCGCCTATCACTTAGGCTGCATCGCCGATCTGCACGCCATGCTCAAGAAACACGGTGACTGGATGTTGCTCGGCAGCGCTGACGAGCAGAAGCCTGCCGCCGAAGGCACCGTGGAGGCATGGGCGCGGTCTCCCAAGAACCCCGTGAAGGGCTGGTACGGCTTGAAGAAGGGTCTGCGCGGAAGATTCGCGATGTATGTGCCGCCATTGATGGAGGTGCTGGGCAAGGCGGAGGTGGAGCACAATCCAAAGAACAACCGAATGCGGGCCATCTGAGCGGTTCAAAGACACGGAGGGTAATACTCTCGGCGTTGTACTACTTGTGAGCTAGATCATGCCGCGCTACGCAGCATTCCTCCGAGGCGTCAGCCCGATGAATGCGACGATGCCTGAACTGGGGCGTTGCTTCGAGCTCGCCGGGTTCACCGATGTGAGGACCGTGCTGTCGAGCGGCAACGTCGTGTTCAGCGCGCGCGCCGCGTCTGAAGCCGCGCTTGAGCGCAAAGCCGAAGCCGCGATGGCGAAACAACTCGGCCGTGCCTTCTACACAATCGTGCGCCCAACAAGCGCGTTGCAACAATTGATCGAGAGCGATCCGTACGCCGCCTTCCGCCTGTCCTCAGCGGCGAAGCGAGTCGTGACATTTCTGCGCGAGCCCCACAAGACGAAACTCTCGCTCCCGCTCGAAGTCGACGGCGCGCGCATCCTCGCCGTGAATGGTTGCGAGGTCTTCACCGCCTACGTTCGAAGCCCGCGTGGACCCGTGTTCATGACGTTGATCGAGAGGACTTTTGGCGCCAATGTGACCACTCGTACTTGGGACACCGTCAGGAAGTGCGCGACGGCTTGAACTGAATAGGCCCATTGAATCACTCACCGAACGGGACCTAAGCGGTATCCCCCCGGAAGGTTCACGATGGAGAACCGCCGAAAGCGGTTCAATCACCACACGGAGGTCACTATGACACCACCCGTTGATCCCAATACTGTGCTCATGACCGGAGAGAACTCGTTTGTCCGCCTCAGCCCCGATGGCGGCACGACGACGAGCGATGAGTTCAGCCACTGGCGCGTGCTGTGGTGTCCGGCGGGGCCAGGCCACGCGTTGTTCGCCCGGAGCGAACTGAGTGATGGCCAGGTTCGAATCTACTCGGACAACATCGCCGTAGCGCGCTGGCTCCAATCGAGGATCGAGGCGGTGCTACAGTCGCCGTTCGCCGACACGAACGCACCCGTGATCGCAGCCCGGTTCGACCGTTCGGGGGACCCGCGGTCTGCGGCGACGGAGCGGGTCGTGACTCCCGACACGGAGATCCTGCTCACGTGGTACGATTTCATGGAGAGTTTTGTCCTCAATGCGCCACCGGGCTTCAACAACCGTCCGCTTGGCGTCTTCTCGACGTTCTTCCCCGCGCGGGCCGCGCAGGCCTCGCTGAACGGCCGGATCGCGAAAGGCAAACCTTGGCTTCAGATGCGCGGCGATCGTCAGTCCTCGAGTGCGTGCCTGGCCTGGTCGGAGACTTGGGTGCAGCCGAAAGGCTGATTGTTCCAAAGTTCGCACGGCGCTGAGCGGATGATCGGCCAGTGGTAGCCGGGCTAACGCAGCCGGGCGAGGGAAGGGAATTGACCATGGCGACCGATGAGCGGTGGGTAGGCGCTCGGACTCGACACGATCTTGCCGCCGACGAAGTGATCTCTGCCCTGCAAAAGGAGATCCGGCGCGGGCATGTCGAGAACGCCGCCTTCCTCGCCTACGAGATGCTGGTGACCAGCGAGGAGCTGGAAGCCAAGCTCTGGCAGCGGCTCCAGGTCATCAGCGTGGAAGATGTCGGCTACGGGCAGATCGACGCGCCGGTGTTGATCCAAGCACTCTATCAGATGCATCATGACTTTCCAAGACCCCAGGGTGATCGCGACCTGTTTGCCTTACACGCGGTGCGCTACCTGTGCCGCTGCACGAAAGACCGCTCCAGCGATGAGTTGTTCAACTGGGTCAAGCATGCTATCGAGACGGACGGGCAGCGCCCGGTTGTGCCCGACTATGCGATCGACAGGCACACGGTTGCGGGACGGCGACTTGGGCGCGGCGCGCGGCATTTTCTTGAGGAAGGATCCCTTGTCTTGCCCGAACTCGCCGACCGCGAGCGGACTTTCCGCCAGAGATTGCTGGCATTGCTTGACGCCAAAGATAGTGGCTAATCCTGTTCTAGACGCCATCGGCAACACACCACTGGTTGAACTGTCCCGAGTGGTGCCGGCGGGATCCGCCCGGGTCGTCGCAAAACTGGAGTCGACGAATCCGACCGGGAGCATGAAGGATCGCATGGCCCGGGCGCTCATCGAGCGTGCCGCGGCAGACGGCCGGCTCCCTCCAGGCGGAACCGTCGTTGAATACACCGCCGGGACGACAGGGATTTCGCTCGCATTCGTGTGCGCAGCCCTCGGGTACAAGACCCACTTCGTATACTCTGACGCCTTCAGTGAGGAGAAGCGGTACACCATGCGCGCGTTCGGGGCCGAGATCACCGATGTTCCGAGTGACGACAAGAAGATCACGTCGCAGCTCATCAAAGCCATGATCACGAGGGCAGGCCAGATAAGCCGCCAACCCGGCCATTGGTGGTGCGACCAGCTCAACAATCGGGACGGCGAGCTCGGCTACGTGGCGCTTGGCGAGGAGATGTGGCGGCGGGCGGGCGAACGTGTTGACGCATTTGTCCACTCGGTGAGCACGGCGCATTCGATCCACGGCACAGCACAGGGTCTTCGCCAACACAATCGTCGGATGCGCGTCGTCGCCGTGGAGCCCGCCGAATCAGCGGTGCTTTCGGGCAAGCCGTCGGGGTCACACAAGATCGAAGGAATCGGTATCGGGTTCGTACCTCCGTTGTGGAAGCCCGACGAAGTTGATGAAATCCAGACGGTCACGACGGAGGAGGCCAAAGCGATGACTCGGAGACTGGCACGCGAGGAAGCCATCTTCGCCGGAACCTCGAGCGGCGCCAACGTGGTCGCGGCCCTGCGGCTAGCGCAGCGGCTCGGCCCGCAGGCAACCGTCGCCACGATCATTGTCGACACCGGCCTTCGATATCTCAGTACCGACGTGTTCCGAATGGGGGTTTCATAGCCCCATCATCTGCTGCTGGGAGGAACCAGCCATGGCGACGATCGAGAAGTACTGCGCTCCAAGCGCGTATGATCCACGCGGCTACAGCCAGGCTGTCCGCGTGACGGGTGCCCAGACGATCCTCATCCTTGCGGGGCAGGTCGCCTACGACACGGACGGGGTGTCAAGCACCGCGGCGACTTCCGGGGCCAGGCGCGCGAGGTGTTCACCGCGATAAAGGCGCTCATCGAGGCCGGGGGTGGCACCCTGGACAACGTCGTGACCGTCGAGGAAGCGACCGGTCTGCTAGCCACTCGATACGCACCCACGCGTTATCAAGAATCCAAGTCGGAGTGAGCGTCCAACACCGCATGCAGCCGAACCACGCGGCCCTACTGGAGCCCGCCGATCGGGGGGACATCGTCCGGGTCTGACGTGGTCTGCTTCACTCGTTGAAGCTCGTGGACGGGGCCGTGTTCGGTCCGAACGGCTCTCACGGAGACCGCGGCCACGGTCAGGATGGCCAGGATGGCCAGCACGATCGCCGTGTGCACAGAGGTCCGCATCGCACCGCCCCGCGTGGGTTGATCTCAATTTACCGACCACGATAGCGTGATCGTCGCCGGCGGCCATCGTGGTCGCTGCGTATCTTTCGGGGAGGGCCGTACGTACGAATGGCCTGGCGGAGCGGGACGACTACGAGGAAGGCGGCTCGGACTGGGACCCTTCTCGAACGGCCCAAGAGGCGGCCTCGGCACGGGTTGCGAGATTGAGTTTCGTCAGAATGTGATTGACATGTACCTCAGCAGTCCGCTGGGAGATGGACAAGCGGCCGGCGATAGCGGCGTTGCTGAGGCCTTGCGTCAGCAGGCTCAAGACCTCGCGCTCGCGTTCGGTGAGCGCGCGACCAGAGGGCGCGCGTCCGCCGATCCGATGGAGAGCCTGACGGACTGCGTCCGCGGCGGGCTTCGCGCCCAGACGATCGAGAATCGCAAGGGCATGGGTGAGATGGGCCCGCGCCGCTTGCCGCTCTCCCGGCCGGCTGCGCCGGAGCAGGCAGGCACCCAGGTGATACCGGAGCAGGGCTTCCTGGTACGGTTGCGGAGGCGTCGCGGGATGTTCCAATCCCGCCTCGTAGTGGTCGATCGCCGCATCCAGGTTCCCTTCGTGCGCGGCGACTTCGCCTCGAACCCGAAGTATCGCGGGCACCAGACGCCGGTAGCCATTCGCGGCACGCACTGCCTCCTCCAACCAGGATCGCGCCGCCGCCGCGTCATCGAGTTGAAGACTCACTTCTGTCAGCAGCAGGAGTGTCTCCGTCTTTCCCGATCCCCCGTATTCTGTGGTCTCAATGATCTTCCAGGCCTCTTCGAGAAGCGTTTTGCTCGCCGCGACGTTACCCCGTTTGAGCTCCAGGGTGGCCAGCGCATTCCGGGCGAGGACTACGCTGTAAAAGAGTTCGGGTACGCGGCAGACCTTTTGAAGGAGCGATTCCGCCTCAAGGAACCTGCCCCGGTGAACGAGGACCGTCCCGAGCGCCGTGGTGGCGGTTAGGATTGGCCAGTAACGCTTGGATTGCTCCAGGATCCGTGTCGTAACCTCCCTGGCCATGGCTTCGGCCTCGTCCCATCGACCATCCACGAAGGCGAGCAGAGAAAGGCTCGTTGAAGCGACCCAGGACAGGCGTAGTGCGCCATATTCTCGCGCGAGCGCGTACCCTCGCTCGAGGGCGTCCCGCGCGCTACCGAAATCGGCATCTTCCATCGCGAATATGCCGCCGTTGTTCAGCGCCCTGAGTTCGGCCTCACGATCACCGGCCTGCCGCGCGAGTGCCAGCGCCTGCCGCGTGTACGCTGTGACTTCATTGTGTTGCCCCACCATCTCAAGGAGCAATGCGAGGCTCAGGTAGGCTTGGCTGAGCGCCATCGGAGCTCCACTGCGGACTGCGGCTGCGACCGCTGCCCGCGCGTCGACCAGCGCGCGCCCGTACTGCCCTATCCTGAATCTGGCACTCGCAGTGACCTGGCGGATGGCGGCTTCCTCGGCAGGATCGTCGATTTCAGCGAGAAGAGCCAGGCCCTTCTCCCATGAGTCGAAGCCTCTTCCTGCCTGTGCCTCCTCAACCTGGCCAAGCTTTCTGTAGGCCCGCGCCATCTCGCGCCGCATCCCGGCTGTTGTGGCGCATTCGAGCATGGCAACAAAGGCGTCGAGCGCACGATCAAAAGCCGCAGCCTTGAAGAGCGCATCTCCAAGACCCTCAGCCGCCGCGAGCCGGGTCGTTGTGGCGCCCGGAGGCAGCGCCTCCAGGACAAGGCCGAAAAACCGCGCGGCCTCGTCATGCGCATACACCGAGGAGGCCTCTGAGGCGGCCGCCGTGGCATACTGGATCGTCTTGTCCGGATCTCCCGCCGCGTGGAAGTGGTGCGCGAGAACTTGCGGGGCGGCCACGGGCGACGTCCGCGTTTCCAGGAACTCACCCGCGCGGCGATGCAGCGCCCGGCGCACATCCGGGGCGAGGTGCTGCATCACCACCTCTCGGATCAGAGAATGCCGGAAGCTGTAACGCGGCGACGCGTGATCGGCACCCACGAGTTGCGTGAGGAGCAAGGCCGTGGATGCCTGAGAGAACGCCTCTCCTGTCAGTTGGCTGACATGCTGGAGGGCTTCGAGTTCGAAGGCCCGGCCGAGGATCGCCGCGGCGCTCAAGACTCGCCTGGCGTCGGGCGTCAAGCGACTCACCCGCGTCATGATCATTTCTCGGACGGTCGGGGGAACGACCACGCCGGAGATGCTCGTCGGATCAAGAGAGACACCGGCGTCGCCGCTGCCGTCGACGATCGAGCGGAGGATCTCCTCGGTGAAGAACGGGTTGCCCTCGCCCAACCGAAAGATCCAGGCGATAAGGCCGTCCGGAGCGGGCCCCCGGGCACCCAGCACCCGATTGATCAGGTCGCCGGTTTCCGACGCATTGAGCGGCTTCACGGTCAGTTCTTGGACCCGGCGCTCGCGCACGAGTTCCTGGCGCAGCTGGCTCATGCCCTCGCCGTAGGGAAGCTCCCCGGGGCGGTAGGTCGCCAAAACAAGCCAGCGGTCTCGTCGTAGCCGCCTGGCCAGAAAGTGCAGCAACTCCAGGCTGGCGGGATCGGCCCAGTGAATGTCCTCCAGCGCGAGAATCAGCGGCAACTCGGCGGCGACTCGACTTAGCACGAGGTACAGACTCTCGAAGAGGCGGCTCTTCTCTTCCGCAGGACCCAGGAGCGGGCTGGGTACGACACCTCGAAGCCGCTTCGCGAGTTCCGGCAGGAGTTTGACGACTTCTGATGTGTGCGGTCCGAGCAGCGCTGTTATTTGCGAGGGAGTGCAAGCATGGAGCAATCCGCGGAAGGCTTCTATGAAAGGCGCGTATGGGAGAGCCGTTTCGAAGAACGAACACTTGCCTTCCAGGACACGGGCCCCAGCCTGCTGCGCCCTCGTAGCGACTTCCGCGATCAACCGGCTCTTGCCGACACCGGCCTCGCCGGCCAAGAATATGAGGTTGCCCCTGCCACGCCGCGCGTCTTCCAACCGGTCCTGAAGCCAGCAGAGCTCTTCCTCGCGGCCGACAAAGTCGGGAGAGGGGATGACCAGGTGTCCCAACGACTGGCTCCAGGGTCCGCTCCCCGCAACGTTGGACACGACGCGGTTCCAACCTCCCAAGAGAGAAAGGTAGGGACGTATGGTTATACGCGGCTCGACCGATCCCTCTGGCGTGCTCTCCGCGATTTGGGCGGCGGAGGATGGGTTCGTGGTTGAGCCGAACCACCCGTGTATCGTGTTAGCGAACGCGATTCGACCGATCCAGATCGATCACGTGAGCTTCGAACTCGGTCCGGACCGAGTTCCCGAGACCTTGCGTCCAAGTTGACAGCGCCGCTCGGACCCGATGACAAGAGGATGTTCATCCGGACTTCCCGAAAATGCGGACGCTGGGTAGTGGCAAGAACCGTGGGTTAGGTGCTCATTCACCGGGGGGTTGAGTCATGAGACGGATTGGGATTATCGCGGTGCTGCTGATTGCGGGCGTGCTGCTGTTCATGCAAACAGTTCTAGGACAGGGCATGAAGGTCGATCAGAAGATCCGCAGCGCGATGAGTGCGGCGCCTTCGTCGATCGCGAAGAACGCCACGATCATGGATTATCCTGCCAAGGAGGGCCAGCAGCCGCCCCTCCTGCGCAAGGGGACGAATGCGTGGACCTGTTTCCCGGATGATCCCAGCTCGCCGGGGAACGACCCCATGTGCCTGGACAAGTCGTGGATGGTGTGGTTGCAAGGGTATCTGACCAAGGCGGCGCCGAAGGTCACCGCGCCGGGGATCGCCTACATGCTCCAGGGTGGCAGCGATACCGGCAACACCGATCCCTTCGCGCCACCGCCTAAGTCCCCGAAGCAGTGGCTCTCGTCGCCTCCCCACGTCATGCTGGTCGTTCCCGGCAAGCTCGATCCGGCAATGTTTACCGCCGAACACCACTCGGGGGGACCCTGGATCATGTGGGCCGGCACCCCGTATGAGCACTTGATGGTGCCCGTAAAGTAAGGAACGTCAGACAGGGCCCCGCTCAAACGAGCGGGGCTTTTTCTTTTTTTGGCAAGACTCACGGGCCGTCCCGCATAATGCCTCGAGCCAGGCCGATGAATGGTATGGGAACGCGTTGTTCGACGCCAAGCGGTGTCCCGCCAACTCGGTCCGGACCGAGTTGCGCCAGACTGAGAGGGGACGATGGATCGAGACGCGCTCTCGGCGCCGGCAGAACTCTCCAACAGCGAGCTGCTCGCGCGGGTCGAGGGTCTCGCCCAGAACGAGCGAGAAGCGACAGCGTCCCTTATTGTCCACCTTGCGGAACTCGACGTGCGGCGTCTGTATCTCGGCGAGGGCTGCTCGTCGCTCTTCACCTACTGCACGCATGTCCTCCACTTCTCAGAGCACGCCGCGTACGGGCGCATCGAGGCCGCCAGGACGGGCCGGCGGTTTCCCGCCGTGCTCGAGATGCTCGAGGATGGATCGATCAACCTGACGACGGTGTGCATGTTGACGGCGCACCTGACACACGACAATCACCGCGAGCTCCTTGCGGCAGCCACACACAAGAGCAAGCGACAGGTCGAGGAACTCGTCGCACGGCTGCGCCCCAGGCCGGCTGTCCCGGCCACGGTCCGTAAGCTGCCGGCCACGAGCCCGACTCCTGCCTCCCCCCCGCTGGCGGATGTCGCGGAGGCCGGTGCGCATTTGCTGCTGCCGGTTGCGCCTGTCGCGCCGGCGGCTACGCCCCCTGCGGTCGTCGCCCCGCTGGCGCCCGAGCGCTATAGGGTGCAGTTCACGGCGAGCGCCGAGACCTGCGACAAGCTGCGGCTCGCGCAGGACCTGTTGCGTCATCAGATTCCTGACGGCGATCCGGCGAAGATCTTCGATCGAGCCTTGACCGCGCTCCTCGGGGATCTCGCCCGGCAGAAACTCGCCGCGACCGACCGGCCGCGCGGAAGCCGGGGCAGCGCGCCTGGTTCGCGTCACGTCCCGGCCGACGTCAGGCGCGCCGTGTGGCTCCGCGATGGCGGGCGATGCGCCTTTGTCGCGGCCAACGGCCGTCGCTGCGCGGCGCGGGGCTTCGTCGAGTTCCATCACGTTACGCCTCATGCGGCAGGCGGTGAGTCCACGGCAGCCAACATCCAGTTGCGATGCCGCGGGCACAACGGCTATGAAGCCGAGCTATTCTTCGGTCCGCGCCAACCGGCTGCTGTGAGAGAGCCGCGCACGCCCTACCAGGCTACTCGGTCCGGACCGAGTCGATATGCTTGTCTCCGTCGAACTCGGGAACCCGGCTGAGCGCGCCCTGACGCGCAGCGTTGACCTCGACGGCGGGCATCGCCGACAATGACAGCGCAGAATCGGGCGCGAAGGGAGTCGCATCGGAGGCGGAGCGATTGGGCACCGAAGCGATACATAACTATCGCAAGGCGAGCGACCGGCTCGTCACGGGAGGGCAACCGACTGCGGAGCAACTGAAGGCGGCCGCTGAGGAAGGGTTTGCCACCGTGATCAATCTGGCCACGATCAGCCCGCGATACTCGTTGGAGGATGAGGCGGGTCTCGTGGGCTCGCTGGGCATGACCTACTGCCACATCCCGGTCGAGTGGGAGCATCCGACGGAGGGTGATTTCGAGGCCTTTGAGAAAACGGTGCAACAGCTTGCGCCCGGGAAGGCGCTGATTCATTGTGCCGCCAACTTTCGCGTCACGGCCTTCTACGCGCTGTACGCGATGAAGCACCTGGGTTGGTCCGGGGCCGAGGCCGAAGCGTTTCGCGCGTCGATCTGGGAAGGGAGCAACTATCCCGTCTGGGAGAGGTTCATCGAGCAGATGAAAGCCAAGATCGGCTAGCCGGGATGGACGGATATTACGATCTGGGTACGTACAACCGGCCGGTCACGACCTCTTCGCGCGAGACGCAGCTCTGGTTCGATCGGGGGCTGCTCTGGTGCTATGGATTCAACCACGAAGAGTCCATTCGGTGTTTCGCGAAGGCCGCCGAGCTCGACCCGCGCTGTGCCATGGCCTACTGGGGAATCGCCTACGCCGGCGGTTGCAACTACAACAAGCCCTGGGAAGCGTTCAGAGAGATAGAGTTACAAGAGGCCCTCGTTGCTATTCGGGCAGCCATGAAGAACGCGCTCGCCCACATGGATTCTGCGTCACCGGTGGAGCGGGCCTTGATCAACGCGCTGGTGCGCCGATACCCGTCTGAAGCGGCCGGCCCCGAAGGGTTCAGCGCGTGGAACGACGCCTATGCTGCCGCCATGCGCGGCGTGTACACGGCTTTTCCCGACGACCTGGATGTTGCCAGCCTGTTCGCCGAAGCCCTGATCAATCGAACACCCTGGAAACTGTGGGATCTCCGAAGCGGACTGCCGGCCGACGGTGCGAGCACCGTTGAGGCGGTCGAGGTGCTCGAGAGAGCGTTTCATCAGATCGAACGCGCCGGGCTCGCGCCGCACCCGGGACTGCTGCACATGTACATCCACACCATGGAGATGTCGCCGCACCCAGAGCGGGCCCTGCAGGCCAGTGACGCGCTGCGCGATCTCGTGCCGGATGCCGGCCATTTACGCCACATGCCCTCGCACATCGACGTGCTGTGCGGTCACTACCACGATTCGGTCGTGGCCAACACTAGGGCGATTGAGGCCGACGCCAAGTACCTCGAGCGCGAGGGGCCGATCAACTTCTACACGCTCTATCGTTGTCACAATTATCACTTCAAACTGTACTCGGCGATGTTTCTTGGGCAGTATAGAACGGCATGTGAAGCGGCCAACCAGATGATCGCCACGATCCCAGAAGAATTGCTGCGGGTTGCGTCACCCCCCATGGCCGACTGGCTCGAAGGTTTCGTGTCGATGAAGATGCACGTGTACGTCCGATTCGGGAAGTGGGAGGAGCTTATGGTCGAGCGCCTGCCGCGAGACCGGGATCTGTTCTGCGTGACAACCGCCATGCTGCACTACGCGAAGGGCATCGCGTTCGCTGCGACGGGGCGGATTCCGGCGGCGGAGGTCGAAAGAGAGCGATTCGCCATAGCGCTCAGACGCGTACCGGAGACGCGCTACGTGTTCAACAATAAATGCACCGATATTCTCGCGATCGCCGC
>JBGQGY010000081.1:0-18012 GCA_041497675.1 bacterium
CACCCCGCCGGCTGGAGGACGGGTTGGTAGAACCGGTCGACCTCGCCTGCCGGGGGCGGCACCAGCCACAGGTGGACGGCGCACTCGGCATCGTTACCGACACGCGCCACGCCCTCAGCGCCGTGGAACTCCATGTAGCCGTGCGTGGCGCGCCTGCGCGCATCGACGTACGCTCGCACACCCGAATCGAACTCGATGTACGCGCTTCCCGGAGGGTCGGCGGCCGCGGCATCGCCGTCCAGCCGGCCAAAGACCCTCTTTGCCTCTCCGGCGCCAAAGTAGCGGCACAGATCGAAGAAGTGGACGCCCGAGTGGACGAGCAGCGGGCCCGGATAGCAGATCACCGTGCGCAGCGCGCCGATCGCGCCTGTACGCACGCGTTCGGCCAGCGCCTGGACCCCTGCGGCGAAGCGAAACGTCAGGTTGACGACAAGGGGGATGCGGGCGCGGTCACCGGCGGCGACGATCGCATCGGCTTCCGCGATTGAGGCGGAGAGATGTTTTTCAAGGAGCAGCGCCCGCGCTCCTGACGCGATCGCATCAAGGGTCGGCTGGTAGCGGTCGGCGGCGCGCGTGCAGACGCTGACGATATCGGGATGTTCCCGTTCTAGCATTTCCTTGTGATCCGCGTAAGCCTTCAGACCCCAGCGTGCGGCAAATGCGCCGCAACGCTGGGAGTCAGGATCGGCGCCGGCGACCAGGCGGATTCTCGGATGGGCCGCAAACTGACCGGCGTGCGTGCACGGCCGAGCACGCCACGACTCGTCCCGGATGTGCATGTCGGCCCATGGGTCGTCGAGCAGGCTGCCGATGCGGCCCAACCCAATGATGGCGGCGGTGTAGATCGGGCCGCTCACTTCAGGTCGCGAACGTGCACCCGCTTGCCGGTCCGCGCCGATTCCCGCGCGCCGCAGAGGATCCGCATGACCTCCAGCGTTTCTTCAACCGGCACCGGGACCTCACCGGTCCGCACCATGCGCAGGAACGCTCTCGTCTCGTCCGCAAACATCGGGTTGGCCGACGTGTCCGCTACCACGGCGTGATCCTGCCCGCGCTCATTATATGTTCGGAGCTCAAAGATTCTTCCGGCATCACGCAATACCAGAACCAACCCGGTTTTGCCGTCCGCATAGTGCACGTGGACCACGTCACGGTCCCCGCCTTCTGTCCGGTTTTCGACCCACTCGACGCCGGTGCCCAGGACGGCAACGAGCATTTCGGTCGGGTGGACCCCGTAGTAGAGGAGCTCGCGGTAGCCGACGCTGATGGCCACACGGATAGGCCCGAGGTCCTTGGCGCGTTCCTTCAGGGCCTGGATCTCCCAGTCGAACCTCAACGCCGAGCACGAGAACATCGGTGTCCCCGTGTCGCGGGCGCAGGCGATGATCGCGTTGGCGTCGGCCATGTCGTCCGCCAGCGGTTTGTTGATAAAGACGGGTAATCGGGCACGGAGCAGCGGGATGGCCTGCGCGGCGTGTTTGCGCTGGTCTTTTTCGACGATCAGGATGGCGTCGACGTGACCGATCATGTCTTCCGGCCGGCCCACGATCTCGGCCACCTGATGCTCCTTAGCGAACGCCGCCGCGCGGTCCCGGTCCTCATCCCAGATCGCCGTCAGCCGTGCCCGCGGCTCGGCCGGCGCCCCCGGCGCGTCGGCATCCCACAGCAGTCTCGCGTAGATCGGTGCATGAGGCGTATTGACGCCTACCATACCGACGCGTACCATCAACGTCCCCCTGTTCTTATCGTGTCCGGGTTCACCGGTTGTCCCGACGCCGCAGACAACCGCGCGGCCAGGAGCGCCCGCATGATCGCCTCGCTCTCCTCGAGAGGCACCGGTGTGTCGTGCGTGCGGCACATGTCCATGAAGGCGGTCATGGTGCCGGTGTAGCCAAACTCTTCCCACGGATCGACGTCGCCCAGGGAAGCGCCCCGGTGGTCGCGCACGTCGCCCTTGGGGATCGATGCGCGTAGCACGGCGTCACTGCCGTACATCTCGACGCCGTAGAACTCGCCGCTGACGGCACCGACGATGTCCACCGTCCCAAGCAGCCCGTCTGCCCATTCGATCGTGAGGACGGCGACATCTTCAGACAACGATCGCGTGTGAAACCGGCGGCCGGTGCGGCACGAAACCGAGCGGATCCGATACCCGACCAACACGCTCAGCATCTCGAGCGCGTGCACCCCCATCGTGACGAGCGTCCCGCCGCCCCTCGCGGGATCATCCTGCCAGACGTTCGGCTCTTTGAGATAGAGCTCGATGCTGTGCGCCGACAGACACCGCGCAGCCACCGGCGTGCCCAGCCGCCCCTGATCGAGGTGGCGTCGCAGGCTGCGGAGCGCCGGCGCGTACCGGAGTACTGATGTTGTCAACACCGGCGTACCGGTCCGGCGCACGGCTTCACTGAGCCGGCTCAACTGCGCGGCGTCCGCCACCATTGGTTTGCCGAGGTAGACCGGAGTGCCGCGATCGACAAACACCAGCGCGTGGTCGATCCGCTCCGGCAGACGTCCGGTCACGATGACGCCGTCAATGCCGCTCGACGGTACCGCCTCCGGGGACGACACGGGGGTCGCGCCGAACCGCGTCGCGAACTCGGCCAGCCTCACGGGGTCGTCGTCCCACACGTGCGAGACCGTGTGGCCCATCCGGCCCAGGATCTGCGTGTAGCTGTATGGGTGACTGAACGCCAGCCCCACGACGGCGATCTTCATTCTAGGCTACCGCGGCCGGGGTTCGTGTTGAACCGGGTTGTGCAAGACACCCAGACCGTCGATCGTCGCCTCGACCTGTTGGCCGTGTTGCAGGAACGTGCCGGTCGCCGACCCGGTCCCCCTGGCCGTCCCCGTTGCGATGATGTCTCCGGGCTCCAGCGTCATGATCTTGGACGCAAACACCACGATGTCCGGGACCCGGAAGATCATCTTGGCGGTGTTGTCTGCCTGCCGGGTGTGGCCGTCGACCTTCAAGCTGAAGTTCAGGTTGTGGGGATCTTTGATTTCATCCCGCGTCACGACCCACGGGCCCATGGGAGCAAAACTGTCGAACCACTTGCCGTGCAGCCAATCGTAGAATGGATCGTCCGCCCGCGCCCGCCGCTCGAATCCAACGTTGATCCTTCGCGCCGATACGTCGTTCACGATCGTGTATCCCATGATATGTTCGTAGACGGCCGCCTCCGGGATGTACCGGCCGCGTCTGCCAATGACGATGGCGAGTTCGATCTCCCAGTCGATCCGGTCGGAGAGTGCCGGCAGCAGGATGGGATCGCCATCACCGATGATCGCGGTGCTCGGTTTGATGAAGAGCCAGGGGGTCTGCTCCGTCCGTTCGAATGTCTCGGCCCCGCCCTCGACGATATGCTCGAAGTAGTTGTTCGCCACGGCGATCAACTTGCCGGGTCGTGGCAGCGGCGGCGCCAGCCTGACGCCGGTCAGAGGCAGGCCCGCGGCACCCGACCGTACGGCCCAATCCGCCACCGCCCGGGCGCGATCGACCCCACGCTCCTCCTGACCCAGCACGTCCAGCAACGAGTCGGAGAGCGCGGCGCCCCCCGGAGCCTTCCGGCTGGTCTCCGCGAGATCGTACACCTGGTCGTTTGCGCCGACGACCCCGGCACGCAGGGTGCCCGGCGACGTCTTGTAGGTCACGAGTTTCACGTCATGCCTCCTTTGTCGTACGTCAGGAGCACGGCCATGGCCGACTCCGGCTTCTGCTGCAGCACGGCATATGCCGAGACCGCCTGATCGATCGAAAACGTGTGCGTGATCAACGGCTCGACCTGCACGAGCCCGTCGGCCATCAATCGCAGGAACTCGGCGCGATTGCGCTCCTGAGTCCAGCGCACGTAGCCGGGCGGGTAGTCGACGCCCTCTCGCTCGTACACCGGATCGTACCGTCCCGGTCCATACGCCCTCGCGATCGTCAGCTCGAGCTCCCGGGCGAAGAATACCTCGCGATCAACCTGGATCGGCGGCGTCCCCACGATGACGAGGCGGCCCCGATCGCGGGTCAACCGCGCCGCCAGGTTGACGACGTCCCCGCCTCCGGATGTGCAGAGCAGCACGCAATCGGCGCCCATGCCGCCGCTCCACTCGCGGATCTCGTCGACGAGGGTCGCACGACGCGGGTCGGGCGTCACCTCGGCACCCAGCCGGCCGGCCAGGGCCGCCCGTGAAGATAAGAGGTCCATCGCGGCGACACGCGCACCCGCGGCGCGCGTAACCTGCGCCGCGAGTTGCCCCACCACGCCGAGCCCCATGATGACGACACGATCGCCAAGCGCGATGCGTCCCTGCCGCAGGGCGTGGATCGCCGTTGCGCCAAGCGTCGTGAAGGTCGCGGCATGCGCGCTCACCTGCGGCGGTACGGCGGTGGCCATCAGCCGCGGCACCGCCGCGAAGTCCGCGTGGTACGAGTACTCGAAGCCGGCGCACGCCACAAGGGCGCCTTCGGCCACCGCGGGCGCCTCGGGGCCGGCGCCCACGACGCGACCCACCAGACTGTAGCCAAGCGGGCGCGCGTCGCTTTGAGACGACGCGGCGATCAAGCCGAGCTCGGTCCCCGGGCTGATGAGCGAGCAGATGGCTCGAACCAGGAACCCGTTTCGCGGCGCCACAGGTGTCTCGACGTCCTCGACAACGGCCGCGCCAGATCTTGCGATCACCCGGCGCATCAGACGGCCAGCGGTGCCCCCGATCCGGCCGTCGCCTGCGCGACCAGCCGGCGCAGCTCGGCGGCCAGCGGTGCCTCGAGAGGGAGGAGCGGGGGCCGCGGGTCGCCGGCCGGCCAACCACGCATCGCCATGCCGCTCTTCAGGCCGGGGACGTACCGCCCGCTCTCTTCAAGGAAGGCACACAGCGGGCGCAGGCGGTCGAAGAGCCTGTCGGCGGCGGCCCCCTTCGCGGCGGCGTCGAAGAGCGCGACTGATTCCGCGGGGATGACATTCGCGGCGCCGGTCACCCACCCGATCGCCCCGGCGCGCAAACCGGGGAGTGCGATCGTGTCGGTGCCGATGTAGATCGCGACGCGGGGGACGCGCCGGCGGAGTTCAGCGATCCGGTCGAGCTTTCCCGAGCTCTCCTTCACCGCGACCAGCGGGACCTCGGCGACCAACTGCGCGACCATCTCGGGGGTGACATCCGTCCCGACGGCTTCAGGCGTGTTGTAGAGCATGGCGGGAAGACCGCTCGCCGCGCAGGCCTCACCGAGGTACCGACGCAGTTCTTCCATCGTGGGGCGATAGTAGTAGGGTGGCGTGAGCAGGACGCCGGCGGCGCCGGCGCGCTCGGCGTACCGACACAGCGCGACGGTGTCTCGCGTCGACGGCGCCGAGGCTCCCAGCATGACCGGGATCCGGCTCCCGACGTGGCTCAAGGTCAGATCGAGCAGCGCCTGCCGTTCTTCCACGACCAGCGCATGACCTTCCCCGGACGACCCCGCGACGATCAGGCCGTGGATCCCGCTCGCGATCAGCGTGTCAACGTGACGGCGCAGCACGCCCAAGTCGATGCCGTCCCCGTTGAAGGGTGTGACGACCGCACAAATGACTCCGGGTACCATTCGTATCCGCCTCCTAGCCCTTGAGGCCGCCGGCGACCAGGCCGGTCACAATGTGCTGCTGTAGTGCCATATACAGGATCATTGTCGGGACGAAGGCGTAGGTCGCGCCGGCCATCAGGATCCCCAACTCCGGCCCGATGAGGACGCCACCCTGCGGCCGGAGCGCAGCGAGCCCGACCTGGAGCGTCCGCATCGTGTTGCTGTGCGTCATGATCAACGGGTAGAGAAAGTCGTTCCACTGGAAGATGAAGGCGAAGACGGCGAGGACGATCAACGATGGACGAAGCATGGGCATCAACACGCGCCAATAGATGCCAAAATCCGAGCATCCGTCGATGCGGGCCGCCTCGTCGAACTCCGAAGGGATCGTCTTCATCGCCTGCGTGAGCAGGAACGTTCCAAAGACGTTGGTGCCGAATGGGAGCCAGAAGGCGAAGTACGAATTCGTCAGGTGCCATCGGGTGAGCAGCACGAACAGCGGGATGAGCGTCACCTGATATGGCAGGATCACCTGGAGCATCAGGACCCAGAAGATCACGTCTTTGCCGGGGAAACGCTTGCGCGCGAACGCGTAGGCGGCAAGCGAACACGTCACCACCTGGAGGAGCGCGACGCCGCCGGCAATCAAGAGACTGTTGGCCGTCCATCGCAGGATCATCGTGTTCTTGAACAAGTGCACATAGCTGGCCAGCGTGACCTGTTTGGGAATCCACTCGAAGGGATACGGCGGTACCGTCTCGGGTCTCAACGAATGGATGACCATCGCGACAAACGGCAACATCACAGCAGCGGCGATCGCGGACAGCGTCAGATACGCGGCGGCGCGGTTCGACGTGCGTCGGCTGAAGACGCCCGCGGCGCTAGACATCGGTCGTCATCCGGCGCAGGAGACGGTTCTGCACGATCGACACCATCAGGACCGTCACGGTCAGGACCACGGCGATGGCCGACGCGTAGCCCATCTTGAACGTCGAGAACCCCTGTTGGTACAGATAGTAGACGAGACTTGTGGTGGCGTACGCGGGGCCACCCTGGGTCATCATGTAGGGTTGCACGAACATCTGGAAGGCCCAAATCGTCAGCATGACGACCACCAAGAGCGTGGTGTGGTTCAGCAGCGGGATGGTGATGTGGCGAATGGTTTGCCACCCGGATGCGCCGTCGAGCCGGGCGGATTCGACGTATTCATCGGGGATGTTCTGCAGGGCCGCGAGGTAAATCAGAATCGTGTAGCCCGCGTTCTTCCACACCGACATGAACGCCAGCGAGGGCAACGCCATCGTGGGACTCAGCAGCCAGGCCAGCGGTGAAATACCGATTTTCGCCAGGGACTGGTTGAACAACCCCACGTTGAAGTCAAACATCCAGTTCCAAATAAAAGCCGCGACCACCAGTGACGTGACGGTGGGAATGTAGTAGGCGCCACGGAAGAACGGCATGCCCGCGATGCGGAGGTTGAGCAGCAGGGCCACACCGAGCGAGACGATCAGGCACGGCACCACGTAGTACGACGCGTACAGCACGGTGTTGCTGAACGACCGCCAGAAGACCGCATCGCCCCAGAGCGCCGCGTAGTTGCTCCACCCGACATACGCCATCCGCCCGAGTCCCCCCCAGTTGGTCAGGGAGAGGCGGATCGTGCCGATCAGCGGGTAGATGCCAAATACGAGGAACCCCAGGACCTGGGGCAGGATGAAGAGGTAGGCCGTGCGGCTGCGCGCCGCCTCGCGCAGCACACGCGCAGCCGCACTCATCGCGGTGCTCGGAGCGCCGTCTTACTGCGTCTTCAGCAGGTCGTTGCAGGCACTCACGGCCGCGTCCAGCGCCTGCTTGGACGTCTTGAGACCCAGAAACGCGGCTTCCAGCTCGGGCGTCATGAGATTCAACACCTCACGAGAATAGAAGTGGACGGGTTCGGGCCGCGCGTACTTGGCCTCGTCGACGATCCGCCGGAACTCCGGTGTGGTCGCGTACTCTCCGGCCTGGAGCGACTTGCGCGGCGAGATGAAGCCCGTCACCCGGAGGATCTGCACCATGTTCTGGGGGGTCGTGATGTGCAGAACCCACTTGAGCGCGGCTTCCTTGTTGCGGGACTTGTCGAAGATCGCATAGCTGCCGACGGTGCCGAAGTTGATCTGCCGTTTGTCTTTGAGCGTCGGCCCGATCGCGAGTCGCATGTTCGGGGCCTGTCGCTTGACCGTCGGGATGTCGTTCGGCTCGGCCTGGACCAGGACGCCCATCCGCCCGTTCGTGAACGACTCGCCGCCACCGGTAATGTTCGCCTGCTGCGCGTAGCCCTTCTTGAAGATGCCCACCATGAAGTCGAGCGCGCGGACGCCCTCGGAGGAGTTGAACGCGCACGTCCGGCCGTTTGGCGCGTATACTTCGCCACCGGCCTGCCAGAGGAACGGGACAAACGTCGTCACGGGGGATGCGCGCTTCACATTGAACTGCGCCCCCCACTGGGTGCCCGACTTGGTCATGGCTTTCATGAACTCTTCGAATTCAGTCCAGTTGGTCGGCAGGCGGCTGGGATTCATGCCGCTGCGTTCCATGAGGTCAACATTGTATACGTTTGTGAACATGCTGGTCAGGATGGGCAGACCATACAGCTTGGCCTTGCCGTAGAGTTTGCCCTTGTAGGTGGGCGCGCTGAGCGGCCCCGGCAGGTAGTCATCGAGCACGTCCTGCGGGACCCTCCCGTCGATGCTCCACAGGGCTCCGACCTCCGCGAACTTGGGGAAGAAGTCGGTGTTGAGATAGGCGATGTCGGGCGTCGCATCGGCCGCGGCCGCCGCCATCATCTTTTCCATGCGCCCCGCCCAGGGAAAGACCTCAATGTTGATCTTGATGCTGGGGTTGGCGCGTTCGAACGCCTGGATGATCGGTCGATAGAGCGCCGCATCGTCCCCACTCAGCGGAAACGCCCACATGGTCACGGTCGTCGATTGAGCGCGCGTGGGCACAGCCGGTATGAACAACATCAGCATGAGCCCGGTTACCAGGATCGTCTTCAGCAGGCTGCGTGTCATACTTTGCTCCCCTCCCGTGTGGTGATCAATCGTCGTCCCTCGCCGCCCGGGCTGATTTCGGCCGCCGCGAGCGCCAGAGCGGAATGGAGTTCATGAGAGCCGGCCGGATTAAACCGAAAGGCCGGCCCCGAGATACTCAGTGCGGCGATTGTCCGGCCTGTGTACTCGCGGATCGGTGCCGCAATGCAGCTGATGCCTTCGATAAATTCCTGGTCATCACAGGCATGGCCATCGTGGCGCACCTGGCGGAGCGTGCGAAGCAGACCCGCCAGGGACGTGTGTGTGTGCGGCGTATAGCGGGACAGCCGTCGCCCCGCGTGGCGACGCCGGACTTCATCGTCGGTGAGACCCGCCAGCAGCACCTTGCCGAGCGCTGTGGCATGGGCGGGCGCGCGTCCGCCGGCTTTCACGCTGTACCGCAGCGGGTCGGTGGATTCCTGGGCGTCGACGTAGTGCACCTCCGTGCCATCAAGGACCGCCAGCGTGACCGTCTCGCTCCATCGCTGGACGAGACGCCGCATGACCGGCCGTGACTTGGCCAGCAGCGTGTTCTGCCGGAGCATGGATTGGCTGAACTGATGGAACCGAAGACCCAAGAAGTAACGCTTTGTCACGGGGTCTTGCTCGATGTAGCCTCCAACCCTCAGGGTCGCGAGAAAGCGGTGGAGGGTCCCCTTGCTCATCTCCATCTGGCGGGCGAGATCGCCGAGGCTAACACCCTCGTCGCCGCTTGCGACGGCGTCGAGGATCCGCATGGTCTTCTCGACGGATTTGATGGGGTAGTCGTAGGTCGCCAGCGCCATAGTTTTACATAGTGGAACGAGCTTTTACGGATTCTTTTCTGAGAATAGCGGTCTGCCCGACACGCGTCAAGCGCGCGTTGACGCCCGGCCGCGCCTCATGTTAGCCTTTACAATTGCTTGTCCCACTACCACATCCCGGTTTCAACCGTGAACCAAGGACGAGGGGTATGAGCGAATCCCAAATTACCCTGCCGCCTTTTGCGGCTCTCGAGACGCTGCTGTTGTGGCTGGTGCTCGCGTCGTCGATCGTCGCCCTAGGCTACGGCTGGCTGCTGCGGCAGCGGGTCGTCGCCAAGGACCCGGGGCCCAAAAGCATGGTGGACGTGGCCACGGCGATTCAGGAAGGAGCCATGGCCTATCTCGGCCGCCAGATACGGGCCATGGTACCCTTTGTCGCCATTGTGACCATCGGCCTCTACCTGCTCTACCGGCCGATCTATGCTGAGAACCCGATCCTGGCGATCGGCATCGCGGCGGCGTTCCTCATGGGGTGTATCGCGTCGTACGGCGCCGGCTTCGTCGGGATGACGTCCGCGGTCCAGGGCAATGTGCGTGTGGCAAATGCTGCGCGCCGGTCGTATCGCGAAGCGCTCAGCACCGCGTTCCAGGCCGGCACGATCTCGGGGATGTTCACCGTCGGACTGGGCCTGCTGGGTGCGACGATCATTTTCATGCTCTTCCGCGAGCACGCGACCCGCGTGCTGATCGGGTTTGGGTTTGGCGGCTCGCTCGTGGCCGCGTTCATGCGCGTCGGCGGCGGCATCTACACGAAGGCCGCCGACGTCGGCGCGGATCTGGTTGGCAAAATCGAAGTCGGCATCCCTGAAGACGATCCTCGCAACGCGGCCGTTATCGCCGACAACGTGGGCGACAACGTCGGCGACTGCGCCGGGATGGCCGCCGACGTCTTCGAATCGTACGAGGTCACGCTGGTGGCCGCCATCATCCTGGGGGCCGCAGCGCTGCTCGACCCCGGGTTCGTCAAACTGTACGGTGCCGCGGCAAGCGCCTTCGCGCTCAAGCTCATTATCTACCCGCTGCTTGTGCGCGCCCTCGGCGTGATCGCCTCTATCGTCGGCACGTGGAGCGTGCGGCCCAAGGACGAGGAAATCGGCGACCCCATGCGGCCGATCAACACCGGATTCTACGTGTCGGCCGGCGTGTCGGTGGTCGGCTTCGGTCTGATCAATCACTTCTACCTCCTCGACCCCAGGACCGGCGCGCCTGACTATCGCTTCTTCCTGGCGACGCTGACGGGCATCATCCTCGCGCTGATTATCAGCCGCCTCACGGAGTATTTCACACATACCGACGGCGAGCCCGTCTCGGAGATCGCGCGGGCGAGCAAGACCGGTCCGGCGACGCTGCTGCTGGCAGGTTTGGGCTACGGACTCGAGTCGTCGGTGTGGGCTATCATCGCGATCGCGCTGACCATCGGCGCGTCGATGATGATCTTCGCCGGCAACGTCGCGCTGGCCGCCTACGGTATCGCGCTGGCCGGTCTGGGGCTGCTGACGACGACCGGGTACATCCTGGCGATGGACACCTACGGACCCATCGTGGACAATGCCAACGGGATTTTCGAGATGTCGGGCGAGTCGCACGGCGAGGAGACCCTGGCCGGACGCATCGTCGCGCGTCTGGACCAGGTGGGCAACACCACCAAGGCACTGACCAAGGGATTTGCGATCGCCACGGCGGTCGTCGCGGCGATCGCGCTCTTCCGATCGTTCATCGACGAGGCGCGGCTCTTTGTGCCCATCGACGAGCTGGTGCGCGCCGGCGGCGAAGCCGGCGCGGTGTTGCTCGATCGCGTTGGCATCCAGGTGAACCTGCCTCAGGTCTTCATCGGCATGCTGATCGGCGGCGCCGTTCCGTTCCTGGTGTCGTCGTTCCTGATCCGCGCGGTCGGCCGCTCGGCGTTTCAGGTCGTCACCGAAGTGCGGCGCCAGTTTCGCGAGATCCCCGGCATCATGGAAGGGACGAACCGTCCCGACTATTCGCGGTGCGTCGATATTGTGACGCGGGCCGCGCAGCACGAGCTGCTGAGCCCGGCGCTGATCAGCATCGGCACCCCGGTGCTCGTGGGCTTTGGGATGGGCGCCTCGGCGCTTGGTGGCTACCTGGCGGGCGCGATCCTGACGGCGCAGTTGCTTGCCGTGTTCATGGCCAACACCGGCGGCGCGTGGGACAATGCCAAGAAGAAGATCGAGGACGGCTATCTGGGCGGCAAGGGTACCGAGAACCACAAGGCGTCGGTGATCGGCGATACCGTGGGCGATCCCCTCAAGGACACTGCCGGCCCCGCGCTCAACCCCTTGATCAAGGTGATGAACCTGGTGGCGATCTTGATCGCCCCGATCGTCATCAGACCGCTTAGCGCCGAGGTGCGCGCGCTCGTGGTCGTGGGTTCGTTGATCCTGATTGGCACCGCGGTCTACCTGAGCCGCCGCGGGACGATCCGCGACGAGGCGCCGGCCGGCGCGTAGCGCGCGCCAAGTCGGCCTTGCCGCGGCGGCCAGCTTGCAGCCGGGCATGCCCCACCCAAGAGGCCGGCCGGGTTCGCAAGAACCCGGCCGGTCACGCTTTTCGCGACTAGCGCCCGCCAGAACGGGGCAGTCAAGAAGTCGAACCCATGATCGCGCCCTCGACGTATACGGTCCGCCAGCCGGGTCTCGCGTTTGGCGATCTGATCCGCCTGACCTTCCTGGCGTCCCCGATCGCCGTCCTCGTGCTGTTGCTGTGGCATCCCCACTTGGATCCGCGGCTGCAGGCGCCGGCCTTTCACTTCATGATCGTGACGATGGCGACCGGTCTCGCCCTCGTTGTGGGTCTACTGGTCCTCGCCGTCGCCGGGCGCCTGCGGGACGCGCGCGCCTTCGCACTCGGGCTGGCATTCAGCGCCATCGCAGGTTTCCTCTTCATCCACGGCCTGCTGACGCCCGGATTCGTGTTCAAGGACGCCAGCAACTGGATCGGCTGGGCCCCGCTCGTCGGGCTGATGCTCGGTGCGGTCTTCCTGTTGTTCAGCACGGTGCGGCAGCGGCCCGGCGGCGAGTCGTGGGTCTTTGCGCGCCGCAAGCTCATCCTGGCGTGCCTCGTCGCGGCCTGGGTAGCGTTCTTCATCCTCGCGGTCACGTTCCCCAAGTTCCTATATGATCACCCGACGTCGCTGTCGGGGTATCTGTCGCACGGGGAACACCAGGTGTTGGGGCAGCCAGGCAGCTCCGCCCGGGACGAGTATTCGCGATCGGCCGGTGCGGTGACTGAGCGCCCGCCGTGGATTGCCGGCGTGCTCGTCGGCATCACCGCGCTGCTGCTGCTGGTGACGACCCTGCGGTACGTCCGCAACTATCGGTTGAGCCGGCTGCCGCTCCACGCTACCATCGTCGCGGGCCTCGTGCTGCTGATGGAAAGTCTGCTGTCGTTCTTCTTCGCATCCGTCTGGCACGTGAGTTGGTGGGAGTACCACGTGCTCATGCTCCTAGGCTTCGTGACGATCTTCTATGGTCTCATCCTCGATTACCGCCGGGACGCCAGCCTGACGCGCACCATCTCGTCGCTGCTGCTCAGCGGCTCGGTCGAAGCGCTCGAGCAATCCTACAGCGAAGTCCTCACGGCGCTCGTGTTGGCGGTCGAAGCAAAGGATCCCTACACGAAAGGCCATTCCGAGAAAGTCGCACGCCTCGCCGTGCAACTCGGCGAGCAACTGGGCCTGCCGCCCGAGCGCCTGCGGGTGCTCTACCAGGCCGGGCTGATGCACGATATCGGGAAGATCGGGGTCCCCGACTGGATCCTCAACAAGCCCGGGCGTCTGACGCCGTCCGAGTTCGCGGTGGTCCGGGGGCATCCGGCGCGATCGGAGGAGATGATCGGCAAGATCCCATCGCTACGGTCGACCCTGCCGGGCATCCGGTGGCACCATGAGCGTTTGGACGGCAGCGGTTATCCGGACGGCATCAAAGGTGACGTGATCCCGCTGGAGGCCCGCATCCTGGCCGTGGCTGATGTCTTCGACGCGATGACATCCGGACGGTCGTATCGGCCCGCGCAGGCCGAAGGCGCCGCGCAGGTCTTCCTGCAGCACAACGTCGGGACGGTGTTCGACGCTAAATGCGTTGAGGCCCTGACGCGTTTGATCGAAGGACCGGCAGCATCAGCGCAAGCGCGGGTCCAGCACCTCACGCAGCCCGTCCCCCACCAGGTTTAGCGACAGCACCGTCACAAAGATCGCAATACCGGGCCACATCGCCATCCACGGTGCCCGACTCAGGTACGCCTGGGCGATGTTGAGCATCGACCCCCAGGACGGCGTTGGCGGCTGCGTCCCCAGTCCAAGAAAGCTCAGCGTAGCTTCGAGGGTGATGGCTGCGGCCGCCGCCAGCGAAGCCTGCACGAGCACCGGGGATAGGCTGTTCGGCAGGATGTGCTTCCACAAGATGCGTGCGTCCCGCGCGCCCAAGCCACGCGCCGCCTCAACGTAGGCTTTCTCGCGCTCGCTCAGTACCTGGGCGCGCGACAGCCGGATGAAGCCGGGGGTGAACACGATCCCAATGGCGATCATCGCTTTGCCCAACCCGGCCCCCAGGACGGCGGCGATGGCGAGGGCCAGCACCAGGAATGGAAACGACAATAGCGCGTCGGTGAGACGCATGATGAAGTTGTCGAACCGGCCGCGCACAAACCCAGACGTCAGCCCCAGCGGGAGACCAATCGCAAGTGCGATGCCCACCGAGATGACGCCGGCCAGCAGCGACGTACGCGCCCCAAAGATCAGGCGGCTGAGGATGTCGCGACCCAGGTCATCGGTCCCCAGCGGGTGCGCGCGCGTCGGCGCCTGCAGCAGGTTGTTGAAGTCGGTCTTGGTTGGATCATACGGCGCGACCACTGACGCAAAGGTGGCGGACGAGAAGACGATCAGGACGACCCACAGGCCTGCGAGCGCCAGCCGGTTCCTGGCGTACCGGTGCAGGAAGTAGCGGAAGCCGACCGTCGAGGCGCGCCGGGCTGGGCCCGCGAGCGGTAGGGTCTCCTCCCGAGTAGCCATCCTAGGCCTTCTCCTCAACCAGACCGATGCGCGGATCCAGCACCGAGTACAATATGTCAACCGAGAAGTTCACGAACACGATCGCGGTGGCGCTGCACAACACGACGCCCTGGACCATTGGATAGTCGCGCGTCAGGATTGACTCGATGGCGAGCCGGCCGATCCCGGGGACCGCGAAGATTTGTTCGGTGATCACCGCGCCACCCAGCAGCCCGCCGAGCTGCAGACCCATTACCGTCGCGACCGGAATCATCGCGTTCTTCAGCGCGTGCTTGACGATAACCACCTTGTCCGAGAGGCCCTTCGCCTGCGCCGTCCGGATAAACTCCGACCCCAGGACTTCGAGCATGCTCGAGCGCAGCAGGCGCATCACCAGCGCCGCCAGCGCCGTGCCCAGCACCGTCGCCGGCATGATCATCAGCGTGAGGCTTCGTAGTGGATCGATCCAGGGTTCGATATAGCCCGACGGCGGGAGCCAGCGCAGATTGACGGCGAACAGGTAGATCAGCATGATTCCCAGCCAGAAGTTCGGGATCGAGATGCCGGCCAGCGCGACGGTCGTCGCCGCGTAGTCCACCGCCGATCGCCGCTTCCATGCGGCAAGCACTCCGGCGGGGACGGCGATGGTCCAGGCGACGGTGAGTGCCACGATGGCCAGTTCGATCGTGACGGGGAGTTTGAGCAGCAGGGTGGCCAGCACGGGCCGGCCGTCGCGCACAGACTTGCCGAGATCACCGTGGAGGAGCCGGCCGAGCCAGATCAGGTACCGGACGACGAGCGGCTTGTCCAACCCCATCTGCTTGCGCAGCGCTTCCACAACATCTTTCCCGGCTTCGTTCCCCGCAAACAGCAGGGCGGGGTCTCCCGGGATCAGGTTAATTAGTGTGAACACGATGACGCTGACCAGCAGCATGACGGGAATCGTCAGCATCAGACGGCGCGCGATGTAGCGGGTCACGATGCTATGGGTTCAACCAGACCTGGCGGAACCGCATCATCCCGTCGGGATTGTGCGGGTAGCCCTGGACCTTTGGACTCATGACCTTGTACTCTTTGGGCCAGTAGAGGAACAGATATGGCAGGTCCTCATTCATGATCGCGAGCGCATCCGCGTACGCCCGGCGGCGGTGGTCGGGTGTGGTCAAGATGCGGGCCGCCCCCAGGAGCTCGTCGAATCGCGCGCTGCTGTAGCCCGCCCGGTTCTGCCCGGCGCCGGTCACGAAATTGTTGTAGATGTTGCCGTCGGGATCTGGCCGGCCGCTCCATCCCAGCAGCGCCGCCTCGTACCGCAGCGACGCGAGCACCGACAGCAGGGCGCCGAACTCCACTATTTCGAGATTGACCCGGATGCCGGCCTCGCCGGCCATCGACTGGACGATCTGGCCGATCTGCTGCGGCACGCGGCCCGGCGTGATCTTCATCGTGAACGCGAATCCCGCGGGCTGCCCGCCCTCGCGGAGTCTCGCCCGCGCCAGTTCCAGGTTCCGTTCCGGGATCCGGCCGTTCGGTCCGGCGTCGGACGCCAGCATGCCCGTGGGGAATGGACCGTTGGCCGGCGTGGCCGTGTCGCCGAAGACCACGCGCACCAGCGTGCGGCGGTCGATCGTCGCATTTAGCGCCTGCCGCAGCGCCCGGTTGTTGAAGGGCGGCCCCTGGACCATCAGCCAGACCCCCTGCCAGCCCAGCCCCTCGCGTTCCACCATCTTCACGCGGTTGTCACGCTTGAGTTCAGGCACGTCGGTCGGCTCGACCATATCGATGATGTCGAGTTCCGAGGCGCGCAGGTTGGCCAGGCGGGCCTGCCCATCGGTGAACGGCCTGTAGACGATCCGGTCCGCGAACCCCGCGGTCCGGTCCCAATGCCGATCGAAGCGCTCCAGTACGATGCGTTCTTGCGGCCGTTTCTCAACGAACTTGTAGGGACCCGTCCCGACCGGTTCGCGCGCAAAGTCGCGGCCCAGCCGGCGCGCGGCAGCCGGCGAGACCATCATGCCCGCGCGATCGCTGAGGACGGATAGGAAGGGGCTGAAGGAACTCTCCAGGTCGACCTGGACCGTCAACGGGTCGAGCACTGCCACCTTTTCGACCAGGATGATCTCGAACCGCCGCGGCGAGGCGAACCCGCGGTCGAGCATCCGCTCGAAGTTGAACTTTACCGCCTCGGCGTTGAATGGGGTGCCGTCATGGAAGACCACGTTGGGCCGGAGCTTGAACGTGTAGGTCTTGCCATTGTTGGTGATCGTCCACGACGTCGCCAGCATCGGGACGATGGTGAAGTGCTCGTCGATATCGACGAGTTTGTCGAAGAGATTCTGAAAAACCTGGCGATCGACCGCGGCCGTCGACTGGTGCGGGTCCATGTTCGGCGGATCCGCATTCAGTCCGACCCGCAGCACCCCACCACGGCGAGCCGTCTGGGCGGATGCCAGGCCGGCGACCAAAACGAAGATTGCTACCGCCGACAGGAGGAGGCGCTTCACATTCGTCACCTCGGCCTTCGGCCTACGGCGACAACGAAACGTGCCGGAACCGCATCATACCGTCCGAGATGTGGACGAAGCCCTGCAACTTGGGGCTCATCAACTTGTATTCCTTGGGCCACCACAGGAAGATGAACGGCAGATCCTCGTTCAAAACGGTCAGGATTTCTGCGTACGCCCGCCGCCGGTGATCGGGAGCGCTGAGGAGGCGGGCCGCGTCCAGCATGGCATCCACGCGTGGGTTCGAGTAGCCGCTGAAGTTGGAACCCCCGCTGGTGATGTTGAATGCATAGAGGTTCCCGTCGGGATCGGGCCGGCCGCTCCAGCCGATGCGCACCGCATCGTATCGCTGGGTCGCCAGCTGGCTGAGGATTGCGCCGAACTCCACGATCTCAATGTTGACACGAATGCCGGCCTCGCCGGCCATGGATTGCAGGACCTGGGCGATCTGCTGCTCCACCCGTCCCGGGACGATCCTGAGGGTGAACGCAAACCCATTGGGTTGTCCGCCCTCGCGCAACTTGGCTCGGGCCAAGTCGAGATTTCGTTCGGGCACCCGCGCGTTGGGACCGGCGTCGGCCCCCAGCAGCCCGGGCGGGAAGGGACCGTTCCCCGGCGTCGCGGTGTCGCCAAACACCACACGAACGAGCGCCCGGCGGTCGATGGCGGCGTTGAAGGCCTGCCGCAGCGCCTTGTTGTTGAACGGTGGCGCCGTGGTGTTGATCCACATCCCTTGATAGCCTAGGCTCTGGCGCTCGAGTAACTTGAGCTTCGCATCGGTTCTCAGGGCCGGGACCTCGGTCGGCGGCACGACGTTGTTGATGTCGAGTTCGCCGGCCTTCAGATTTGCCAGCAGCGCCTGCTCGTCCGGGATGGGCCGATAGATGATGCGGTCGACGTTCCCTGCCGTCCGGTCCCAGTGCCGGTCGAAGCGCTCCAGCACGATCCGCTCCTGCGGGCGCTTCTCGACGAACTTGTACGGGCCGGAGCCCACCGGCTCACGCGCGAAGTCGCGGCCCAGGCGCCTGGCGGCGGCCGGCGAGACCATCATGCCGGCGCGGTCACTCAGGATGGCCAGGAAGGG
>JBGQGY010000082.1:0-17923 GCA_041497675.1 bacterium
CGCAAAGCTCCATGTCGGCGCACGCCAGTCCCGGAGCGCTTCCCGGAATTCGGCGCAGGTGCGGGTGCGGCCGGCGCGCAGGGTGGTAGAGAGTTCATCGCAGAAATCTGCGCCCACCCAGCGGAACGACACAGGGCCCGTGTCCCGCGCGGGCTCGGGGAGCAACTCGTCGACGATCGGGCCGTGGCGCGAGCTGCGAATGACTTTGTTGACCGGCGCCTGACCCTTGACCGCGATCTCCTCGACGCGTTCGCGCGCGGGCTCCCACTTGCCGTCGTAGAGGAAGCATCCCGGGTGCTGCGGGTCGGTGCGCTCCTGATAGAGGTCACGCTGCGAACAGATGTTGTTGGTGATCCCCCAGGCGACGCGCTCGTTGCGGCCCATCAGCACCGCGGGTAGACCAACATAGGCCATCCCCGCGACGTTGAACGAGCCGCCCCGGAGGTGGACTTCGTGCCAGCACGACGTGACCCCAAACGCGATGTGTGGATCGCTGGACAGCAGCGGTCGGCCCGTGGCGCTGCGGCTGCCGGCGACGGCCCAGTTGTTGCTGCCACCGTCGTCGGCTCCCGCGCTGCCGGCGCGTTCGAGCCGGGCCCGCAGAGGCGGCCGCAGCGGCGGCCGCGACGGCGCGTACGATCCAGCCGGCACAATGCTCTCCTGCCCGGCCTCGGGTGTGAGAAACGCCCGATAGAGCGTGTCGTTTTTCAAGGTACGCTTTGCTAGTTCGGGGAGCGCGATCACAAACAAGCGCCCGGTGAGATACCAGCGGAACTCCGCCAGGATCGCGACGCTGTCCAGTGCGGTCCAGGGGTCGGGTGTGTAGTCGAGTAGCGCGAACTCGATCGGCAGACGGTCGCGGCGCTGCGTGATGCAGGCGTTCACGCCCGCGGCAAAACGCTCGAGCAGCGCCGTGGTCTCTGCGGGCAACTGGGAGAGGTGCGCGCGCGCGATTCCGGGGAGGCCGACAGTGCGGGCCGTGATGTCGAGCGCCAGCCCGTCGAGGCCGAGGATTTCGGCGAGGCGCCCCATGCCTCTGCGGCGGAGATAGTCCATCTGCCACAGACGGTCCTGCGCCATGGCGAAGCCGTATCCAAAGAACAGCGCGTCGTCTGTCTGGGCGAAGATGTGGGGAATCCCCCAGCGGTCACGCAGGATCTCACCACGGCCGGCCCCAGAGACATCGAGGCGATCAGGCGTGTGTGGCAGGCGAGCGGCCAGTTCGCCGTTCCACCAGGTGTCGAAGTCCTTCCGGGTCCACCCGGAAGCAGCACAGACGTCGGCGATCGACTCGCCGGCACCGAGGCGTCGGAGGATCTGCGTGGGAGGAAGACTCATCGGATGTTCCCCCTATGCCCGCTCGATCCGCAACCGCGACGGCGCGCTGCGCACACCGCGGCATGCCTCCCGGAAGCCGACCCAGTCGTACTTCCAGTCTCCGGGGATGCGGGCGAACAGGTTGCCGTGGGTCGGCAGCCCCTCCGCCCCGCGCAGCGTCACGCCGCGGCCGTAGATGAGACAAATCTCCGCGACCGGCTTGCCGTCGCCGGTGACGCTGGTGTTGTTCGAAAACCAGTAGAGAATCTCACCTGGGAGGGGCAGGTTGGTCTGATTCTCCGGCGGGGCCGGTTGCGGGTTGCCGATGACGACGAAGACCTCCATGCCCGAGTATCGACCGTGGGCGAGATCGTGTTCGAGCGGCAGCCGATCCCAGAGCATCTGCGCGGTCTTTGGGGCTTCACCGTCGAGCAACTCAGCCGTCACCGACTCGCCGGTGGCAACAAGCGTCAACTTGATGTGGCGCGAAGAAGGCATGCATCACGTCCCTTCAGCAATGTAGACATGACCGGCGCGGCATCGAACGGCCGCGTTGACAGGGCAACCCGCGCCGGGCTAGTCTGTAGTGGATATATTCTGCACACAGTGTTGCGATTCTTCCTCCACTCCGAGGTCAGAGCTTGACCGCAACACCGCAGGCGCTCAAAGAACGTCTCCGGGGTGTCCTGGCCTTCACGCCCACGCCGTTCCTTCAGGACGGCGGGCTGGATGCCGATGGGTTATCTACGCACGTCGACTATCTGATCCGTAACGGGGCGCACGTCGTGGTCGTCTGCGGCGGGGCCGGGGAATTCTTCTCGCTCGACATGGACGAATACCGCACAGCCATCAAAACGGCTGCCGACGCCGCGCGGGGACGGGTGCCGGTCATCGCGGGCATCGGGCACGGCACGCGCGTGGCCACACGCCTGGCGGAACACGCCGCATCGGTGGGCGTGGATGGGTTGATGGTCCATCCACAATATTTCGTTGAGGCGCCGGACGATGGTCTCGTGCGCCACTACGAGACGCTGGCGCGCGCAACAGGCTTAGGGATGCTGATCTACAGCACAAAGGGATCACCGGTGACGCCGGTGTTGGTCCGGCGGCTGGCCGAGATCGACCAGGTCGTTGCGCTGAAAGACGAGCACGGCGACCTGGCCGCGTTCACCGAGATGAAGCGTGCACTCGGCCCGCGTCTGGTGTGGATTAACGGCATGGCGGAGATGCACGCTCCCGCATATTTCGCCGCAGGGGCGCAGGCGTTCACCTCGGGTATCGTCAACTTCGCGCCTCGGATCACGCTTGGGGTGTGGACTGCCGGGGCGGCTGGCCGGGCCGACGAACTGCAAGACTTGATTGCACGAAAGGTCAGGCCGCTCGCGCAGTTGCGCGCGCGGCATCCAGGGTACGCGATCGCGGTGGTCAAAGAGGCGATGAATCTGCTGGGGCTGCCGGGGGGGACGGTGCGACTGCCGCTGGTACCGATTGCATCTGAGGACCGAGAGGAACTGCGCCGGACATTGATCGATCTGGAGTTGCTGAGGACGTGAGCGCCGCACAACGTGCGGCGCTGACTTAGGAGGACGATCGGTGATCGTCGACTGCCACACGCACCTCATGTGGTACCCGGACCACGTGACCGAGCAGTACGCGCAGGAGGCCCTCGCGTCAAAACTAATCAAGTTGAAGTATTCCGGCGGTCAAGCGTATACGGGCCGGCTCGATTTGCACTCGTACGACTCCACCCCCGAGATCCACTGGAAGGTCTCTGAACCCGCCGACAAAGTGGTCGTCTTTGGTCTCCAGGCGAAGGCCACCGGTATCTGGGTGCCCAATGAATTGATCGCGGACTACGTTCGCCAGCACCCCGAAAAACTCGAAGGGTGGGCGTCCGTCGATCCCAACGAGCGTGACTGCGTCGAGCAGCTCGAGCATGCGGTCAAATACCTCGGGTTGCGCGGGCTGAAACTGGGACCGACGTACCAGCACTTCGATCCGCAGGACCGAAAGCACTGGCCGTTGTTCAAGAAGGCCCAGGATCTGGGTCTACCGATCATGTGGCACCAGGGGACGACGTTCCCGAGCCGGGCAAAATTGAACTGGGCCAAGCCGCTGCAACTGGAAGACATCGCCATGGAGTTTCCCGACCTGAAGATGATCATTGCCCATCTGGGTCACCCGTGGGAAGAAGATGTGGTCGTGCTGATCCGCAAGTGCCCCAACGTCTACACGGACATCAGCGCGGTGCACTATCGGCCGTGGCGCTACTGGCAGGCCATGGCGACCGCGATGGAGTACGGCGTCGACCACAAGATCCTCCTCGCGTCGGACTTCCCATCGGGGACGATCACCAACGTGATCAACGGCCTGCGCAACGTGAACGCGCCGGTCGAGGGCACGAACCTGCCCAAGATTTCCAAAGAGGTGCAGGACCGGATCATCTACGAAAACTGGAAGGCCTTCTTCCCGCAGTGGGCCTAAGACACTAGTCGTCCGGAGGAGCACCGCACATGTCGCCAGCCGCGCCGGCGTTCCCGCCGATCTTCGACGGGCACAATGATACGATCCTCAGCATGATGAAGACCGGACGGTCGCTTCTCGACCGGTCCGAGGATGGGCACATCGACCTGCCCCGGTCACGGCAGGGTGGTTTGGGCGGCGGCTTCTTCGCCATGTACATCCGCGACCCGGTGATCGCCGAGACATCCACACCGGGGGACTTGTCACCGGAGCGGGTGTTGAACATCTACGGTGACGAGCGCACCTGGCCCGAGCCGATGGCGCTGGACTACGCGCAGTCCGCCGCACTGGACCTCTTCGGGCGTCTCCTGCGGGTCCCGCAGGCGTCGAACGGGGCCGTCAAGATCGTGCGCACCGCCGCCGAACTGCAGGATTGCCTGGATCGGGGCACCTTCGCCATGCTGATGCATTTCGAAGGCGCTGAGCCGCTCGACCCGGATGGACAGGCGCTCGAGACATTCTACGCGGCGGGTCTGCGGTCGGTCGGGCTCACCCACAGCCGGCGGAATCGTTTTGCGAAGGGCGTACCCTTCAAGTTCCCTCATTCACCCGACACCGGGGAGGGGTTGACCGATGCGGGGAAGACGCTCGTCCGGCAGCTCAACCGGCGCAAGGTCATGATCGACCTGTCGCATCTCAACGAGAAAGGGTTCTGGGAGGTCGCGTCGATCTCCGACGCGCCGTTGGTCGCGACCCACTCGAACGCGTGGGCGCTGTCGAACACGCCGCGCAACCTGACCGACAAGCAGATGGACGCCGTGCGCAAAAGCCAGGGAGTGGCCGGGCTCAACTTCCACGTCGGGTTCTTGCGTGAGGACGGCGGCCGGGACGCGAACACGCCGATCTCGCGCATGGTCGATCACGTCCGCTACATGGTGGACCGCATGAGCGTCGACTGCGTGGCCCTGGGGTCGGACTTCGACGGCGCGACGATGCCCGCCGAGCTCAAGGATGCCGCGGGGCTGCCCAAGCTCATGCAGGCGTTGTCAGACCGCGGATTTGGACGGGACGATCTCAAGAAGATCGCGCACGGCAATTGGGTGCGCGTCCTGCGACAGACCTGGGGGCAGTAATTAGTCGCCAATCGGCGAGGCGGTGATCACCTGACGGTCCGGTTCGAGCTGCAGCCGCCGCTGATGGAAGGCCGACACCGTCGGTCGGTGCGCGATGCTGATCACCGTGGCGTTCGGGAGCCGCTCCCGCAGCAGCCCATAGAGATGCCGCTCCATCTCTTCGTCGACCGCCGACGTCGCTTCATCGAGGAAGATCCAGTCGGGACGATTGATCAGCACCCGCGCGAATGCCAGGCGCTGTTGCTCCCCCGCCGATAGCACCATCGACCAGTTCGCAGATTCGTCCAGGCGCTCCCCGAGATGTCCGAGGCGGCAGGCGTCGAGGACCTCATGCGCGGTGGCGTCGCTTACATCGTCGGCGTTGCGCGGATAGCAGACGGCGTTTTTCAGCATGCCGAGCGGTAGGTAGGGCTTCTGGGGCAAGAACAGGATCCTAGCGTCGGCCGGGATGCGCACGGTGCCGCGGCCGAACGGCCACAACCCGGCGAGCGCGCGGAAGAGCGTCGTCTTGCCGCTTCCCGATGGCCCGCTGATCAGGACCTTCTCACCGGCTTCGATGCGCTCGTTGACGTTCTTCAGGAGCACGCGCCCCGTGGGGACCGCCAGCTCGAGGCCCTTGACTTCCAGCGCCGGCGTCCCGGTCTGCTCCACGAGGATCGCGTCCTTTGCGGCCGCGTCCTCCCTCGACCGCTCTATCGCGGCGCCGAACGAGGTCAGACGATCAACGGTGGCCCGCCAGTCGGCGAGCTGCGGATACGCGTCGATGAACCACGACAGCGCGCCCTGGACCTGCCCGAATGCGCTGCTGATCTGAATGAGACCGCCGAGCTGGATCGCGCCCGAGAAGTACCGCGGGGCGCCGACCAGGAACGGGAAGATGATGGCGGCCTGTCCGTAAAAGGACGTGAACCAGGTGAGCGTCTTCTGGCGCCGCATGAGCCGCCACCAGTTCTGCCAGATGTTGCCGAAGCTCCCGTCGAGGTTTCGCCGCTCGTCGTTCTCGCCGCCGTAGAGCGCGATACTCTCGGCGTTCTCGCGAATGCGCGTCATGCGATAGCGGAAATCGGCTTCGAAACGCTGCTGGTTGAAGTTGATCAGCCGAAGCGGCCACCCGATCCGCTGCGTAAGCAGCGATCCGAAGAGCGCGTAGACAAATGCGACCCAGACCATGTACCCGGGGATCGTCAGGGCGATGCGCGAGAGCTTGACGCTCAGTGGTCCTGACAGAGTCCACAGGATGGCCAGGAACGACACGAGGGTCACCACTGAGCTCAGCAGTCCGAGTGAGAGCCGCAGCGTGTTGTCGGTCAGGAGTCGCATGTCCTCCTGGATGCGCTGCTCGGGGTTGTCGGTGCCGTAGTCCTTGAGCTCCATGCGATAGAAGGCGCGGCGCGACATCCAGTCGCCTAGATACTGGCCGGTCAGCCAGCGCCGCCAGCGGATCTCGAGCATCTGGCGGAAGTAGATTTGATACACGGCCACGATAATGTAGGCGACGGCAAGACCGGTGAAGACCAGCAACTGTTGCTGGTAGACGGCGTAGTTCTTGTTCTGCAGCGCATCGTAGAAGACGCCGTACCACTGGTTGAACCGGACGTTGAGATACACGATGCCGAGATTCAGTCCGATGAGCAGCGCCAGCAGCCCGCGCGCCGGCCAGCGCTCGTCGGAGAACCAGAACGGTCGTACGAGCACCCAGAGTTTACTCCCAAACGCTCGGGCCGTTTGAAGGCGTTGGAGATTGATCGACATTCGCCGCATTCCTCCGGCTCGAAGTCGCTCGGGCCGCTTGTTCCTTCCGCACCGGCGGGGCAAGCGCCTTCGAAAGTCGGGAGACGCGCGATGGTGGAGGGGCCGTCAAAGCGGGCGCCGAAGCCCGCCTCGTGGATCCTCAGGCCGCTCCGGATCTCACCGCCGTCGCGCTGCTGGCGCGCCGCGTACGCGCCTCCGTTGAGCGGGTGATCGTCGGCAAGCCGGAGGTCATCGACCAGGCGCTCGTTGCCGTTCTCTGTGAAGGGCACATCCTGATTGAGGACGTGCCCGGGATCGGCAAGACGAAACTGGCGAAAGCGCTAGCCAGGTCCCTCGGCTGTTCATTCAGACGCCTGCAGTGCACGCCCGACCTGTTGCCCTCCGACATCACCGGTTTGGAATTCTTCAACCAGCGGACACAGACGTTCGAGTTCCGCCCCGGCCCCGTCTTCACGCAGATCCTGTTGGCCGACGAGATCAACCGCGCGACCCCGCGGACGCAATCGGCGCTGCTCGAGAGCATGGAAGAACGGCAGGTGACGGTTGAAGGGCAGACGCGCCCGCTGCCCCGGCCGTTTATCGTCCTCGCGACTCAGAATCCGGTCGAACTACAGGGCACGTTCCCTCTTCCCGAAGCGCAGCTCGACCGCTTTTTGATTCGTCTGGCGCTCGGGTACCCGTCGGCCGCAGATGAGCAAGAGGTGCTCCGGCGCTATCAGGTGGACGAACCGCTGGATGATCTGCAGCCTGTGGTAGGACCCGACGACGTCCTGGCGATGCAGAGGGCGGTGCGCGCCGTCTACACGAGCCCGGCGATCGAGGCGTACGTCGTGGCCATTGCGCGGGCGACGCGGGCGCACCCCGAGGTCGAACTCGGCCTCAGCCCCCGCGGCACCCTGGCGCTCCGCCGCACCGCGCAGGCGCTGGCGGCGATGCGTGAGCAGACGTTCGTGTTGCCTGATGACGTCAAGGCGAACGCACCCGCGGTGCTGGGACATCGCCTGTCGATCAGCAGCGGCGCTCGGCTGCGCGACCGCACAGCCGTCGAGATCGTCGACGAGATCCTCCGAAGCGTCCCCGCACCGGTCGAGCGCGAAGCTCGCCCCTAACCGTGACCGAGATCAGGGACGAGACGTTTGGCGGCACCTTCCCGTTCGCGCCCCACTACCACGCCGTCAACGGATTTGAGATGCACTACGTCGACGAGGGGCGCGGGGAACCCGTGGTGTTGCTCCACGGCGATCCCACGTGGGGATATCTCTGGCGCGCGTTCATCCCCCCGCTCGCCCGCGGTCACCGATGCATCGTGCCGGATCACATGGGCATGGGGAAATCGGGTGTCCCCGATACTCCGTATCCCTACCGTCTCGCGCATCACATTGCGAACCTCGAAAGCCTGGTCCTGCGGCTCGATCTTCGCCACGTGACGCTGATCGTCCACGATTGGGGCGGGCCGGTCGGTTTGGGCGTCGCCGCTCGCCACCCCGGACGAATCAAGCGCCTGGTGTTGACGAACACTTGGGCGTTTGCGCCGTGGCCCGGCGGGCCGCTGCCCCGGCTCCTCGAGATCATTCGATCGGATCGGGGCGAGAAGTTCGTGCTTGAGCGGAACGGCTATCTCGAGCCTGCGTTGCTCGGCACCACGCACCATCCGGAGCTTCTGACGCCGGCGGTCCTCAACGCCTACCGCGCCCCATATCCGACGCCGGCCTCGCGCCGCGCGCTGCTGTGCTGGTCGCGGGACATCCCGCTGGGCGCGGCCGATCCGTCATTCGATGAGATGAAGCGGGTCGAGCGCAGTCTCGCGCAGTTTGCCGCGATCCCCGTCCTGCTGGTCTGGGGTATGCGGGACCCGGTGCTCGGCCCGGACGTTCTCCAGATGTGGCATCGTATCTTCCCGCGGGCCGAGCGTCTGGAGATCGATGATGCCAGCCACTTCTTGCAGGAGGACGCGGGTGATCGCGTCGTGGGCCGCATCATGCAGTTCCTCGAGACCCACCCGTAGGGGCGCCGATGTTCTCACAGGGCTGGCTCGTGGTCGGCATCGTCCTGATTGGGTTGGGACTCGCCGTGCACGGCGGCGGTCCGTTCGTGGTGGGGATGGTGCTCCTGCTGGGCGCGGGGACGTCGTACTTGTCGCACACGCACTGTCTGGATCGCGTGGAGTTTCGACGGATCTTTACACCACGCCGGGTGTTCTACGGTGAGGACGTGACCCTCACGTTAGAAGTGACCAACCGGAAACCGCTTCCGCTGGCCTGGCTCGAACTCACCGACGAGCTGCCCGAAGAGCTGATCCCAAAGCGCGGTCGCGTTATCCCGAGCCTGCGGCAGCGCCGGCAGCACCTGGTGCATCTCTTTTCGCTACGCTGGTATGAACGTGTCCGCCGGCGTGTCACGGTGACCTGCACGGCGCGCGGCTACTTCCCGCTTGGTCCTGCGCGTGTGCGGTCCGGCGATGTCTTTGGCATTACGTCGCGTGGCCACGACGTCGAGCACGTGGATCACCTGATCGTGTATCCAAAAGTCGTGCCACTGGACGCCCTGGGGATCCCACCGTTGCACCCGCTTGGCGATCAGCGCGCGCCGCGACCGCTGCTGGAGGATCCCGCGCGGACGGCAGGCGTGCGCGAGTACCGGACGACCGACCCGCTGCGCCGCGTGCACTGGAAGGCGAGCGCCCGGATCGGTGTGTTGCAGTCGCGGCAGTACGAGCCGACGGCAGTGCACCGGATCGCCGTGTTTCTCAACATGGACACGCTCGGCCACTACGCCGAGTACCGCGGGTTCGTGCGCCCACTGCTGGAGCTGAACATCATGGTGGCGGCTTCGTTGGCGGCGTGGGCCAACGAACAGGACTATCCCATCGGTCTGATCGCCAACGGGTATCTTCCCGAGGGCCTGCGGCGCGTGCGGCTGGCGCCCGCGCTTGGTGAGACGCACCTGTCGGCGATCCTCGAGGCCCTCGCGAAGGTGTTCCCCACGCCGGTGATGCCCATCGGCGACCTGATGTACCTGGAGTCCGGCGATCTGCCTTGGGGAACCACGGCCGTGGTCGTCACCGCCGTGATCGACTTGTCGCTCCGTGTCGGGATCAACCGTCTGCGAGAGGCGGGACACGGGGTGATCCTGGTGCTGATCGGCGACCCCACCGGCGACGTCCAACTCAACGTGCCCACCTATCGGGTCAGCCAGGAGGCCGGCTGGCGTGCGATGGACGAGATCCACCTCGTCTGAGGCCGCGCCCAACGCGGCGATCGGTCGCGGGCCCGCCGCCACGCGGGGCGGCGAGGGCTTTTGGGACAGCGTGCGGCGCCTGTTGCCGACCGTCCGCGTCATCATGGAGTTTTGCTGGCTCTATCCGTGGCTCGTGGTCATCGGCGGAGGCCTCTACGGAGCCGACGGGCCCCTGCTCTCGCCCGTCTGGGCGCTGGGGCTGCTGCTGGGCGCCCAGGCGTTGGTGCGGCCCGTGGTCGAGACTGCGTCCACCCTTCGGTTTTCTCGCGTGGCCTTGATCGCCGGCGGCGTGATCCTGGGCCTGCTTGCGGTCCACGATCGGCACTACGTGTCCGTGCCTCTCTGGCACCCCGCCTGGATTGGATCCTTGCTCCGCGCCGTTCACGATATCTTTCCCAGCGTGCACGTGGCCGTGACGGCGTCGCTGCTGGCCGCGCTGCTGTGGTGGCGCGGGCTGGCGATTGGCCTCCGCGAGGTCGGCGCGATCGAGATCGAGATGGCGTACAAGACCGGTGTCGCCATGGTCGTGTTGTATCTGATTGCGGTGGCCGTCTATGCGGACACGCAGGGGTTTGCGGCTGCCGGTCCCGACCTGCCCAGCTCGATGCTGGCATTTTTCTTCTTAGGCCTGTCGGCGCTTGCGCTCGCCCGTCTGTCGACGATCTGGGAAACCGGGCGCCCCGAGGAGCGCGCGCAGGTGCCCGGACGCGCCTGGTTGTTGTTGGTGATCGGCGTTGTCGGATCGATCATGCTGGTGGCGAGCACCATGGCCGGTCTGGCCGCGGCCGACATCTCGAAGTATCTGGTGCTTGCACTTCGGCCGCTGATGCCGGTCGTCGAAGTGGTGTTTGTCGTGCTGTTTTTCATCGCCAGCCTGATCGTCCGTGTGCTGATCGCCATCTTAGCGCAGCTGCCGCAGCGGCAGCCGCGCGAGATCGGGCAGCCGACGACGGTCATCGACGACCTGCTGCGCCGCCTGCGGGAACTCGAGGTGAACCGTCAATTCGTTGAGAGCGCCAGATGGGGGATGGCCCTCGCGCTGCTTGCGCTGCTGATCATCGGAATGGCGGTGACGATTGTCCTCATCCGGCGGCGTGAGCGGAAGCAGGACGAAGACGAGCGCGAGTCGGTGTGGTCGGCGCGCGACGCGCTGGCCGCTCTGGCCGGGCTGCTCGGTGGGTTACGGCTGCGGCGCGCGACGGCCGGCGAGGCGCCGGGGCCCGAGGTGAGCGCGATCAGGCGAATCTATCGTACGCTGCTCGAGATGGGCGCGAGCCTGGGCGCCCCACGCAAGACCTGGGCAACACCGCGCGAGCATCTGCCGCCGCTGCACGGCGCGCTCCCTGAGGCCGGGCCCGAGGTCGAGTCGCTGACGTGGACGTACGAGCGGGTACGGTACGGACGGTGGCGGCCGACGCGAGACGACGTGCGCGCCGCCGAAGCGGCGCTCGAGCGCGCGAGGGCGACTGTGCCGCCGGGTGCGGGTGCGCCTACGGTTTCTTCTGAGGGACGCAGCAAATAAACTTGAGCGTCTCCGAGCCGGTATTCTTGATCTGGTGACGTTCGTATGGCGGCACCCACATCACCACGCCAGGCTCGAGGTGCTGTTCGCCGGTCGCGCCGACCATTACACCTTCCCCTGCGAGCAGGTACATCTCTTGTTCGTACCAGTGGTCGTGCAGGGGCGTGGAGGCGCCGGGGTCGACCTCGAACACCCGCATAGCAAAGTTCTCGGCGCCGCGCTTCTTGTCGATGACCCACCGGATCTTGACGCCGGGCATCGACTCGGGCTCTTCGGCAGGAACCGCTTCTGGGCGAAAGATCTCCATACGATGATGATACCAAATCAGGCAGGCGGAGACGAGGAGTTCTCGCAGCATCGTGCAAACCAATAGGGCAGACCTGGTAGGGTTAGTAGGGGAGGATTACACGTCATGGAACCGCTGGCACCGGAGCTGCACCAGTACCTCGATGGCCTCGTTCCACCACGTCCTGCCGAGATGCAGGCCATGGAAGCCTACGCGAAGCAAAACAAGTTCCCGATCGTGGGGCCGGCGGCGGGCTACTTCTGCTATCAACTGGCGCGGTTGATCGGCGCCACACGCATCTTCGAACTGGGGTCGGGGTATGGGTACTCGACGGCCTGGTTTGCGCGGGCCGTCAAAGAGAACGGCGGCGGCACGGTTTTTCACGTCGTGTGGGACGACGGCCTCTCGCAGCGCGCCCGCAAGCACCTGAGCGTGTTGGGGTACGACGGGATCATCCAGTATCGCGTGAGCGAGGCCATCAAGACCCTGCGGGAGACCGAGGGTCCCTTCGATCTGATTTTCAACGACATTGAGAAAGACGGGTACCCGGCGTCACTGCCGATCATCAAAGAGAAACTACGCCCCGGCGGGTTGCTGATTACCGACAATATGCTGTTCCATGGCACCATCTTCGACCCGCAAAACCACACGAAGTCCGTTGAGGGGGTCCGCGAGTTCACCCGTCTCGTGATGAACGATCCTGCGTTGACGGCGTCGATCGTCCCGATCCGCGACGGGCTCCTCGTCGCTCGGAGAGATTCAGGAGGTAGCAGTGGCGGCTAGACCCAAGGAATGAGGTCGCGCTGCAGGCGGAATTCCCAGCCCTTAGGATAATCGACGCGGTATTCGGCGCGAATCCCAGCGGCACTGCCGCAGAAGTACAGCGGCTTCTTTCGTTTGATGTACTTTGCCTTTCGTAGCGGGTCGTTTCCTCGATCGGAACGAGAGTAGTCGATCTCCTGCTCGTAGTTTCTGATGCCCTTGATTAGAGCCTCGATCTGGGCCGGGTGTTGCTTGACTTCGCAGTAGACCAAGAGCTGTCCCGAGCCGTACAAAGCTAGGTCCATGAGGCCGTCTTCAAAGGTGAGCTGTAGGCCGCGCTGTGTCGCCAGCCCGAAGAGCCGGACGTATTCGGCTGCTTGGACATAGTACTCCCAGTATGGAGAGGGGGCGCCGCTCGAGGATGGACCAAACCATTTATAGGGCCCCTTCTTCGCGGGGAGGCCCTTTAAGCGAAAGGCATACCCCTGCGTGAGAATAATGCCTTCCCGAATGCCCAGAGCCAATGCTTCGCATAGCCCAGACCCCAATCTCGCGTAGATCTTCTCATAGTACTCATTCTGCTGATGGTCTTTGTAGTGCCATTTGGCGCTCGCGGCACTAACCCACTTTCGGAATTCCACGTCGAATTCATGGAACATGCGGGTTCCTCCCGACGATTTCGCTACACCGCGATCGTCTGATCCGCCAGCCGCTTGCTGCGCTTTGTGATGACTTCCGGGCGCGTCTTGCCGACGATCACCGTGTCGTCCTGCCGGAAACCGCCCACGCCGTAGATGTAGATCCCCGGCTCGCTCGAGTAGACTTCGTTCTCCATCAACGGCCGGTAGTTGAACGCCATGTCCTCCGGGAACTCGTGACCGGCGATGCCCATGCCGTGCCCCGTCCGGTGGAAGATGTGCGCGCCGAATCCGTGCTTTTCGATGACACCCTGCGCCGCCGCGTCGACCTCCGCGACCGCGTTGCCCGCGACGAGCTTCTCGATCGCCGCCATGTTCGCTTCGGTTGCCGCTTCGAACGCGCGCCGCTGCAGGTCGCTGCGGGGCGGGCCGACGAAGAGCGTCCGCTCGTTTTCCACCACCAGACCGTTTAGCCGGACGATGATGATGTTGACGATACCATCGCCCTTTTCGATGCGCATGCCGGCGTCCGCGCCGGTGCCGTGCGGTGACGCCGAGGCTGGCCCGGTCAGCGACAGTACCCGGACCTCGACGCGTTCCTTCGGGAAGCGTGTGGCGCCTTCGACCGTCATGCGCTTCGCGACGTCCAGGTCGAGCTCCGCGACCAACGCCCCGGGTCGCGCAAGTTCCATGTAGCGGTCCTGCCCCCAGTCGGTCAGCGCCGCGCCCAAGCGCATAATCTCGAGCTCCTGAGGATACTTCACCTGCCGCATTCCCACCAGGAACCGGGAGACATCGATGATGTCTTTCAGCCCAACCATCAGGCCCCGCAGCGCCTGGAGCGGCGCCGTGCGATCGGCGCACAACGTGCCCCCGCGAACGCCGGCGGCGCGCAGCTTGACCGCCAGCAGGTCGAGCCACCGATCGCGCGTGTAGGTACGATTCACGCTGCGCGGGTGCTCGACGTAGATGGCGTGGTCGGTCACGTGTAGCGTCCCGCGCTCGGTCGCCATCTTCAGGTGATGTGTCGACAATTCGTTCATCACCAGAAACGGTTGGCCCTCGGCGGGGAAGACCGCGACGACCGGACGCTCCCACGGCGCGACGTCCAGATGGTAGCCGGTCACCATGTAGAAGTGATCGGGGTCGGTGACGAGCAGCGCCGCGTACTCGTGGACCTTGAGGAACTCGCGGATCCGGCGGTGACGGTCGGTGAACACTTCGGCGGGCACAAACGGCATCGATGATCCTCCTTATGTTGTGAGCCTGGGATCGAGCGTGTCCCGGAGCCAGTCGCCGATCAGGTTTACGCCCAGCGCCGTCAGCACGAGCGCCAGCCCCGGAAACGTCGTCATCCACCACGCGTTGTAAATGTACGTCTTACCCTCGTTGAGCATATTGCCCCAGGAGGCCATCGGGGGCTGCACGCCAAACCCGAGAAAACTGATCGCGGCCTCCGCCACGATGAACTGCGCCACCTGCAGGGAAGACAGGACGATGATCGGCGTCCAGAGGTTGGGTAACAGGTGGTGCCGGATGATGCGTGCTGCAGGCGCCCCCAATGCCCGCGCGGCTTCCACGTAGTCGAGCGCCTTGAGCGCGAGCACTTCGCCGCGCACCAACCGCGCGTAGACCACCCAGCCGGTGATGATCAGCGTAATGATGATGTTCTGGAGGCCAATGCCCAGGATGGCGTTGACGACCAGCGCCAGCAGGATGAACGGAAACGACAACTGGACGTCTACCAAGCGCATCAGGACGACGTCGACCACCCCGCCCAGATACCCCGAGATGACGCCGAGGATCAAGCCGATGGCGCCGGCGATGCCGACCGTCACCAGGCCGATGGCCAGCGACACACGAGCGCCGTACAGAATTCGCGTGAAGAGATCGCGGCCCAGCTGGTCGGTGCCGAACCAGTGCGTCCGGGACGGCGGCTCTAACGACCGGACGAGGTCGCTGTCGACCGGTCCGTATGCGCTCAGCAGGGGCGCGAGAATGGCGGTGGCCATGACGATGCCAACGGTGATCAGACCGAGCGCGCCGCTGCGGTTGAGCGGCAGGCTACGCATACCGGATGCGCGGGTTGAGCCACGCATAGGCCAGGTCGGCCGCAAGGTTCAACCCTGAATACATCACGGCTGTGAGGAACACGCCGACCAGCACCACGGGGAAGTCGCGGTTCAACAACGCTTGAACCAGAAACCGCCCGACGCCCGGCCACGCGAAGATGGTCTCGGTGATCACCGCGCCGCCCAGGAGCTGGCCCAATTGCAGGGCCAGCAGCGTCACGATGGGCAGGCTGGCATTCTTGAGGGCGTGTTTGTAGAGCACACGCGGCGGGGCGAGGCCTTTGGCCCGGGCGGTGCGGATGTAGTCCTGGCCCAGCACGTCAAGCATCATCGAGCGGGTGAACCGCGCGAACCGGGCGGAGACAAACGCCGCCAATGTGACCGCCGGCATGATGTAGTGCAGCCATGTCCCGCGACCGCTCGTGGGCAGCCAGCGCAGCCACACCGCAAAGATATAGATCAACATCAACCCCAGCCAGAACCCCGGGATCGCCTGACCCAGCACGGTCGTCCCGATCCCAAGGTGATCGAACCACGAGTTGCGGCGCGCGGCCGAGATCACCCCGATGGGGATCGCGGTGCCAAGCGCGAGCAGCATCGCCACGGCCGACAGCGACAACGTGGCGGGGAAGCGATCGAGCACGAGCCGCAGGGCGGGCTCCTGTTGCTGGCGCAGCGAGTTGCCGAAGTCGCCCCGCAGGGCGCCGCGCATGAAACGCGCGTATTGTACGACGAGCGGATCGTTGAACCCCAGACGCGTCCGGTATTCTTCGATCTGTTTGGGTGTGGTGTCGGTCGGCAAGAAGAGCTTCACTGGGTCGCCGGCCAGGAACTGTAGACAAAAGACCGCGGTGAGGGCCAGGAAGACCACCACCGCGGCCTCGAGGAGTCGGCGAAAGACGAACTGCGCCATGCGGGCGGGCGGAGCCGGCGGGCCGTCTCAGACGCCGCCGGCCTCGGCCATCAGCGCTTCACCCACGTCGCGTCGTGCAGGAAGATTTTCTCAGCCGAGTGCGGCTTCCAATCCACCCGCTTGCTCACCCCGTAGAGGTCGTGCTGCTGCCAGAGGAAGATCCACGGCGCCTCCGTGTAGAGCATGACCTGAATGCGGTTCCAGGCGGCCTTGCGCTTCGCGCTGTCGACGACGGGCAAGATCTTGTTGATCTCGAGCGTCAGGTTCGACGTCCCAAACCCGCTATAGCTACGGTCGGGGCGGAACAATTCGGCGATCGTGCCCTGCGCCTCCAGCGCCGGGCCCCAACCCAGATAGAACATCTCACCGGTGCGGCGGTTGATGATCTTGTCCAGATGCGTGCCCCATTCATTGACCTGCACCCTGACCTTGATCCCGATCCGTCCCAGATAAGATGCGATGGCCTCGGCGGCTTCCTTGTCGAGCGGGTAGCGGCCGGAGGGCGAGTCCATTATGAATTCCAGTTTGGAAGGATCGAAGCCGGCTTCCTTGATCAGTTGGACGGCCCGGTCGGGATTGTACGGGTACGGCTTGAGGTTCGCGTTGACGTCCTCGTTGATCGCCGAGAGCGCGCCGGGGATGCGCGTCGCGCGCCCCTTGTACAGGTTGGCCACAATCTCATCGACGTTGACCGCGTAGTTCAGCGCCTGGCGGACGCGACGATCCTGCAGCGGGCCGGACTTGAAGTTCACCAGGGCCACGTAGTTGATACGCGACGAGGGGATCCCCCGGACCTCGGCGCCCCCGCTGCGGTTCACCTGATCGACCGAGATCGGCGGCACGTCCTTCACGATGTCGGACTCCCCGGCCAGCAGCGACGCGAGCCGCGCGCTGAAGTCGGGGATGAAGCGAAACTCGACGCGCTTGACCGCCGGTGGTTTGTTCCAGTAGGTAGGATTGGCTTCGAGCACGAACCGCTCGTCCCGGTCCCAGCGGACGAACTTGTACGGGCCGGCGCCGATCGGGGCTCGGTTGGCCGCGTCGTTCCCCACCTGGCGGATGTACTTCGCGTTGTGCACGGTGAAGTCGACCAGATAGTAGCGCAGCACCGGCGCAGGCTCTTTGGTGCGGATCCGCACGGTGAGCGGATCGACCGCGTCCACCGCGTCGACGAAGGCGAAGCGGGGCCGGTACGCCGATTGGTTCCGCGGGTCTAACAGCCATTCGATGGTGGATTTGACGTCGTCGGATGTGAATGGGTCGCCGTTGCTGAACTTCACGCCCGGCCGCAGCTTGATGACCCAGGTCAGCTCATCGGGCGTCTGCGGCAGCTCGGCGGCGAGCGAGGGCTTGATCCGCGGTGGGTCGCCGTCCCAGTAGTACAGCCGGTCGTAGATATTCATCTGCTGGACATTGGTCGTCCAATCGACGATGAGCATCGGGAGCAGGCTACGCGGTTCGGCGCCCAGCGCGACGACGAGCGGGCGTTCCTGCGCGTTCGTGACCTCCGTTGACGCCATACCCAGCACGCCGAGCAGCAGCGCGAGAGCCAGGACGGCGCTGATCGTGCGCATGGTTGATCCCTCCTGTGAATGCAGTGCAGAGGCTATTGGCGCCTGTTTGCCAGGAGTCCTGCGGCGGCGGCCCGGCGAGGAATCTTGCGGGCCGCGCCAGAAGTCGATAGGACGATGCGGCTAATCGACCTGACCATCCCGTGGGGCGCCGAGATCGAGCCGGTGCCCAACAACCCTCGGATCTTCTACGTGCCGATCAACCACCACGAACTCCAAGGGTACTCCACAGCGTACGCGACCTTCAGCATCCACAC
>JBGQGY010000083.1:0-17144 GCA_041497675.1 bacterium
CCACCGTGTCTTCCACCGTGATCCCGTTCGACGCATGGATATTCATGAAGTTGTTGTCGGACCGCCAGATCGATGCGCCCCGCACGGACATCCCCCGGGACGTATCCGCCATCAAGTGGAAGTGCACCGGGTACCGGCCCAGACACCCAAAGTCCCCCAGATCCCGGAACTCCGCGTACCCAATGCTCCCGCTGGCTCCTGCCTGGTAGATCGTGTGCCCTTGCATGGTCCGCCCTGGGTACTTACTCGTCACCACCACGTTGCGGGTCAGCAAGGCCACCTCGCCCACCGTCTGGCCGCTCGCGTCGTGCGCGAACTGCAGTCCCGCACTCAACGTCAGTTCCGTGGTCGTTCCCCGCCGCACGACCTGCTGGATCTGCCGCTCATCATATTGGGGGGTGGTCCGGTTATTGGCCTCATTCCCCATGGCCGTCGAGGTGAGCACCACCCAGGACCCTACCGTCCAATCACTCACGTCGTCAGCCACCTGTACCACTGTCGCGCCGGCCGCCGCGGGCGCCGCCAGCTTCGTCCACGTCACCCGCACCGGGGTGCCCTGGATATCCCACCGGCCGGACACCCACACGCCCGTATCGCCTTCCACAAATGCCGTTCCCCCAGTGCACGTCGCCCCCGAGGCGATCACCAACCGCAACTCCGCCGTCACGGTCCCCGGGATCGGGCTCCCCGGCGTCCCCATGTCCAGCGTCCCGCCCCGATCCACAATCACGTTCCCCACATCCAACCGCGTCGCCCGGTCCCGCGCAAACGCCAGGGTCCCCTGGATTTGCAGCCGGCCAATCTCCACGTCGCTGTGGACGTCATACGCGACCTGGTGCCCGGTCCCGATGAGGACCGACTCGCCGCGCACGGGCAGCCGACTTACACTCCACACCCCGGGGTCGGACCAGCGCCCACTGCGGGTCGTGGAGACTTGCGGGACTTGTGCGCGAACCTCTGGGATTTGCGGGGTGACGACCATCGATAGTGCGAGCAGGGTAGCACACGAGAAAATCAGGATGTGGCGGGCATTCAATGCTTGGCCCCCTTTCGACAACAGACGCACTGCAGGAGGCGCAGTACCGCCGTTGCGGGAGATTTGGAACTGCACGCGAAGGGGGGGAGTTTCCTGCTAAGCCCCTCTCCGGCCGGGCGAGAACTGCTAGCAGGGCGGTCAACCGTCCCGACATGAAGTGTGTCACTGATCACGGGTGTTGGACAATACAGATTGGCTCTAAATTGGGTGGAAATTGGGTCAATGATGGAGTTTTCTTGCACTGTCGCCTACCTCTCAAAGGAAGAAACGGGCGGACGGCAGAAGACCATCGCACACCGGCCGTTCACACGATCTTGAGCACGAGGGAGGAGCCACGGTGCGCACCCGCTTGCTGGACCGCGTCTTGCGTGAGGCCGATCGATCGCGCAAGGAGGTACTCAATCTCACCAGCGCCATTGTTGGTCTCGATACCACGAATACCGGAGCGCCGGATTCCGGCAACGAGGCGATCGTCGCCGAGTTTCTCGAGGACTATCTACGGGGTGAGGGACTCTCGGCGATCACCCTCATCGGACGCACGCCGTCACGGCAGAATCTCGTGGCCTCGCTCCCCGGAAAACGGCGAGGCTGTGGGCTGCTGCTTCTGTCGCACAGCGATGTCGTCCCCGCGGGTGATCTCTCAACGTGGACGTCGCCTCCCTTTACACCCACGATCAAGAATGGCCGGCTCTATGGCCGAGGATCGGCCGATATGAAGGGCACGGCCGCGGCCGAGGTCGTCGCGCTGCTGGTGGCGCATCGGCTCGGGCTTTCGTTGCGGAAAGAGGTACGGCTCGTCTGCTTCGCGGACGAGGAGACCGGTGGGTCGTTCGGCTCCGGGTGGATGCGCAAGGAGCATCCCGATCTGTTGCGAGCCGACGTCGCGCTGAATGAAGGCGGTGGCCGTCGCCATCGGCAGGGCCGCCATCTCCACTACGGCGTGGCATGGAACGAGAAGGGACGGCACGAGGTCACCGTGACCTTTTCGGGAACCGGGGGGCATGCCGCGACCCCGTGGCGGGGAGACAACGCGATCGCCTACGCGGCCGAATTTGTCGATCGCGTCAGAACACAGCAACCGGAACCAGTGTTCGATAAGCGGTTGCTGTCGGGCTTCCGGTGGGTACCTGGATTCGAGACCGTTCGCCCGGATGGGCTCCAAGCATTTCTCGACCGGCTCGCCAAACACAATGAGTCGCTGGCGAGCGAGATGCGCGCACTCACGCGCACGACGGTCACACCGACGATCGTGCGCGGAGGGGTCAAGTCCAACAGCGTCCCCGACCGGTGCGAGGTTGTCTGTGACGTCCGATCGCTGCCACAGCACGACCGGGCATACGTGGCGCGCTATCTGAAGGCCCGCGCTAAAGGCCTGCCGGCGAAAATCACGCTAATCACGACGGCGTCGTCGAAACCCGTCCGGTCCAGCGCGCGGCTGACGGCGCTGATCGGGCAGGCGCTGAAGGTGGCGTCGGGCAAACCCGCTGAGGTCTTTCCGACACTGACGGTGGGCTTCACCGATTCCCGATTCGTCCGCGAAGTTGGAACACCCGCCCTGGGGTTCGCCCCGGAGCATCCGAATCGCACGGACAGCGCAGACGGCGTCCACGGGGCCAACGAGTCCGTGCCGATCGCCGATCTCCACTTTCGAGCCCGGTATTTTGCCGCCGCCATCGCCCTGGCGGCGGGCGCGTGAGCAGCGCCGACGCGTTGGAACTGAGCGGCGTGCTGGTCGCGCTGGCCGGACGCGCCGGCGTGGCGATCGACCAGGCCGCGGCGGCCCGTCTGACTCCGATCCTGGCCTCGGTGTTGTCGGACTGGACGGTGCTCACAAATGGCGCGGCCCGGCGGGTCGAGCCGATGTCGATCGGACGGTGGCCGGAGGACAGCCGTGGGCGCGCTTGACGCCGACCAGTTCACCCTCGCCAGTCTGGCGCGGGCGATCCGGGCGCGCAAGATCTCTCCCGTCGAGATCACAAGGATATGTCTGAAGCGGATCGAGCGGCTTGATCCCAGCCTGAACGCCTTCATCACGGTGACGGCCGACCGCGCGCTGGCGGATGCCAGACGCGCAGAGCGGGAAATTGCGCGCGGCGGGTGGCGCAGCCCGTTGCATGGCGTCCCGATCGCCATCAAAGACATCTTCGCCACCAAGAGCATCCGCACGACGTGCGGCTCGCGGGTGTTGCGTGACTGGATCCCGGATCATGACGCGACTGTCGTGCGGCGTCTGGCGCAGGCCGGCATGGTGTTGCTCGGCAAGCTCAACATGAGCGAGTTCGCATACGCGGGCGTGCATCCCGACGTCGGAGCGCCGCGCAACCCCTGGCACCTTGACCGGTTCACCGGCGGGTCCAGCAGCGGGTCGGGGGCAGCGGTCGCCGCCGGGCTCTGCTTTGGATCGCTCGGCACGGACACCGGCGGGTCGATCCGGGGGCCGGCGGCGCATTGTGGCATCGTAGGCTTGAAACCAACGTACGGGCTGGTCAGCCGGGCGGGTGTTGTCCCGCTCTCATGGTCGCTGGATCACGCGGGCCCAATGGCGCGCACCGCCGAAGACACGTCGATGCTGCTCGATGTGATCGCCGGATTTGATCAGGCCGATCCCACCTCGGCGAATCTTAGGCGCGGGCGCCCGCAATCGCTGCGGACGCTGGCACGCAATGTGCGGCGGCTCCGCGTGGGTGTCCTGCGCGAGTTTCTGGGCGGGAGCACCGAGGCCGACGTCGCCTCCTGCGTGCGCGCGGCCGTGACGACGCTGGGGCGTCTGGTGCGGAGCGTGGAAGAGGTTGCCCTCCCGCACGCCGACGAGATCGTGCCGGCCTGGTCGGCCATCTGCGTCGCGGAAGCGACAGCCTATCATCAGCACACGCTGGCACGGCAACCGGAAGACTACGGCGATCTCGTCCGCGACCGCCTTCAGGTCGGCCTCGCGGTCCCCGCCGTCGAATACCTCCAGGCTCAGCGGGTGCGGCGGACGATCACCAGCGCTCTTGCCGCCTTGTTCGACCGCGTGGATCTCCTCGTGCTGCCTTCCATGCTCACCGAGGCGTCAACGATCGAGGCGGCGACGTCTACGCACGGCTCGTGGGAGGTACTCAAAGATCGCATCCGGTCGACCGCGCCCGCCAACTTGACCGGCCTGCCGGCGGTGTCTGTGCCGTGCGGGTTCACGACGTCGGGGCTGCCGGTCGGCCTGCAGATCGTCGGACCGCACTTCGCCGACCGGACCGTCCTGGCTGCGGCGCATGTCTACGAGCAAGAGGCAGGCTGGTCGACGCGGCGGCCCAGTCTGCAGCGCGTCGCATCGTGAACGCCTCGGCTACCGGCGCACCCCGAGCACGCGCAGCGCGGTCTCCGCGGCCTTGCGCCCCGTCTCGGCGCCGCCGTTCATGTACCCCTGATAGTCGAGGCTACAGTGCTCACCGGCGAAGAGCACGTTCCCGACGCGCATGGCTTCGGCGCCGCGGATACCCGTCCACTGGCCTGGGCGATAACACGCGTAGCTTCCCTTCGTAAACGGATAGGTCGGCCAGTGCCAGCGCGCGCCTCTCTCGCCGCGCGCGGCGCCAACGCCCGGAAACACGCGATCGGCGCCCGGCACCAAGCGGGCGGTCTGCTCGTCCACCGTCCCCTGCCCCACGAGCAGCCCCGGTCGTCCACCCGAGAACAGCGTGACCCCGCCCACCGGGCCCGGCTGTCCCCTGCTGTTATCCCAACAGAGTTGGAATCCCACGTCCGAGTATGCTGACCCGGAGTATCCCGCGGCACGCCACGGACGCTCCAGCAGCCCGAGCATCAGTTTCGCATTCGTGCCGTAGCCCAGCTCGCGGATGGCCTTCCTTTTGATGGCGGGCATCTCGACGCCGATCTCGACCTCACGCAGCATCGTAAACGGCACGGCGAGGATCACGACATCGGCCACGACCTCGGTTGATCCGGCACCGCGTTGGTCAAATGTGAGCGCGAGCGCCCGGCCACGCGCGCGCAGCGCCGTCAGACGCTGACCGTACACGATCCGCCCGTCGAGACGCCTGGCCAGCGCGAGCGGGATCTGCTGATTGCCGCCGCGCACTTTGTACCGTTCATCGCTGTCGCCGACGATCTGAAAGCCCCCGGACAGATCGGTGCCGATGAGCGTGATGAAGTTCAGCGCGGACTGCTCGCCGGCATCGAGCCCGAACTCCGTGACGTAGGCGACTTCCAGCAATTGGCCGATCCACCCGACGGCGCCGATCCGCCGGAGGTAGTCGGCCAGCGACAAGCGGTCCAGGCCTGCGGCGCCGCCCGGGTGTTGAAAATCGATCCGCTCAGCGAGCCTGGCGGCGTCGGCGGCAATCTGCCGGGCAATCGACCGGAACGCCTGGACGACGTCGACCTCGGTATAGTGGCGGCCGCCGAAGAAATACGCGTCCTTGCGGCCCGCCTCGCCTGGGCCTTTCATGTCCATCAACTCGAGGCCGAACTCTTTGACCAGCGCGAGCAGATCCTCGTGGTCGCTGTTGATGAACTCCCCGCCAAACTCGGTCACTAGTCCCGGTGCGATCGCGTCCCGGACGGAAAACATCCGGCCTCCCGCGCGGGTCGTCGCCTCGTAGACGGTCGCGGTCACGCCGCCGGCCCGCAGATACTGGGCGGCCGTCAGGCCGGCGACTCCACCGCCGACGATCACCACCCGCGCCGTAGACCGCGTCTCTGCACCCACAGCGAGAGGCCTCAACGGCCCGATCAGGGTCCGGGCGCCGGCGACCGCGGCCACAGCCGCAGAGGTCTGCAGAAACTGCCGGCGGGTCAGGCGCTCCTGGCGCAGGCCGATCAGGTCGTCGACCGGAGGCGCTCCTCGAGCGTTCGCCGCCGCGGCCAGCCCCACTGCCCGGCGGAGGGCTGCGAAAAGTGGAGTTCGAGAGCCGGTGTTGACGTGTATTGATCTACCCATATATGGAAGGCCCTGTTCAAGGACCTCGAGGGGTCTCCCTCCTCAATGCTCATGATGTTGCCAGAATTGCGGGCAAACCCTCTGCGCCTGCGGGTATTCCCTCACCGGCCGACGGTGGCTTCTGATTGACCGGACTTTTGGGCAAATGAAACAATCGAGGGACCCGAACAGGGTTCGAGCCCTACGGAGGAGATCTGGGATGCGAACGGACGTCCTCATCGTCGGCGGCGGGCCGGCAGGTGCGACAGGTGCGATGTTTCTCGCCGCCGAGGGTATTCGGCCGATTATCGTCGAGCGCGAACCATTCCCGCGCTACCACATTGGCGAGTCGATGACCGGCGAATGCGGGGCCGTCCTTCGGGATTTGGGTCTCGAACAGAGAATGCTCGCCGACGAGCACCCGGTGAAGCAGGGAGTCAAGGTCTACAGCCCTAACGGGAAAACCGAGTGGTTCGTCCCCGTGATGGGACGGGACGCGAATTGGACGCTGTTCGACCAGTTCACCTGGCAGGTGCGGCGCAGCAATTTCGACCAGATGCTGCTGGACGAGGCGGTCGCGCGCGGGGCGACTATTCTGCGCGGCACGGCCCTCAAACCCCTGCTGCGTGACGATGGCTCGGTGCGCGGCGCGCAGATCCGCATGGCCGACGGCGGCACCGTAGACGTGGAGTCGGAGATGTTGCTGGACTGCTCGGGTCAGGCCACGTTCCTGGCCAACGCCGGTGTGACGGGGCCCAAATATCTCGGCAGCTACGACAAACAGATCGCCATCTTCTCGCAGGTCACCGGAGCCGCCCGCGACGATGGCACGACCCGCGACGCCCACAAGGATAACACCCTGATCTTCTATGAGAAGAAGTACCATTGGGCGTGGCTCATCCCACTCGACGGGGACGTCGTGAGCGTCGGCGTCGTGGTGCCGGCCGCCTACTTCCTGGAAAAGAGGGAGACGAAAAAGACCTTCCTCGTGCGAGAACTACACGAGATGAATGCTGACCTGAAGCGACGTTTGCCTGAGATCACCCTGATCGAAGACGTTCACGTGATACCGAACTACTCGTTCCAGGTGAGGCAGTTCTGCGGCAAGGGGTTCATGTGTATCGGGGACGCGCACCGGTTCCTCGACCCGATCTTCTCCTTCGGCCTGTACGTCTCGATGAAAGAGGCGCAGTTTGCTGCCCCGCTCATCAAAGCGTATCTGGCCGGGGCGCAGCGTGATGATGACAATCCCTTCGCGTCGCACCAGTTGCGCTGCGAGAAAGGGATCGACGTCTTGGAGGACACCATCGACCTGTTCTGGGAGCAGCCTTTTGCATTCGCGGCGTTCGTACACGCCCGTTACCGCGAGTACTTTACCGACATCCTGGCCGGGCGCGTCTACGAGCGGCAGCCTTCGCCGGCCGTGACGGCCGTTCGCAAGATGCTCAAGCGCGAGGAAGAACGCAACCGCTCCTACCAGGCGCAGGATCTCTACTCCATGCCCATCGGGTCGCGCTTCCATCCCGAGCGGAGCGCGCTCTGGGAGCCGAACTCGACGGTCGAGACCACGGAAGCCTGGATGGGACCACGGTGAGCAGACTGGCTCTTTGGGTAAAGTGGGCCACCGGTGCGGCGGTCGTCGCCATGGCGCTGTTGGCGGCGGCGGCGGCGCCTCCCCCACAGGCACTGCGGGTCGGCGGTCTCCCTGTCACGTGCAACCTCACGCTTCCGGTCGCCTGTCATGCGATCGCACACGCGTCCAGAACCGGCCAGTTGGTGGTCGGCGAGCTGGCGGAGTATCAGAAATTCACCGGCTGGCCCGAACTCAAGGAAGCGTTCATGGCCGGGAAAGTCAAGGCGGCCTACTTCCTGGCGCCCCTCGCTATGGACCTCGCCGATAGGGGAATCCCAGTAAAGATCGTGGCGCTGGGTCATCGCTCCGGCGCCGTGATCATGGTCAAGACCGATTCGCCAGTCAAGAACATGAAGGATCTCAAGGGCAAACGGATCGCCATTCCGAGCCGGTTCGCGGTCGACCACCTGTTTGTGCGCCGCATGCTGAAGCAAAGCGGCATGACACCCGCGGACGTGCAGTTCGTGGAGATGAACCCGCCGGATATGCCGGCCGCGCTCTACGCGGGGGCGGTCACCGCGTACGCAACCGGCGAGCCGTTCGGCGCGGTCGCGGAACTCGCAGGCTATGGGCGCCCGCTCTACCTGACCCGAAACGAGTGGCCAGACTACATCTGTTGCGTCCTGACGGTCCGTCAGGAGTTGATCGAGACGAATCGGCCTCTCGTCCAGCAACTCGTAAACTACGTGATATCCGCCGGCGCGTGGCTCCAGGCGTCGCCAAACAACCGCCTCGTCGCCGCGGATCTGGCGGCCGACAGGCGCTACTTCAACCAGAAGGCCGAAGTGCTGCGACTCGTCATGACCCGCCCGCCGGACCGGGTCACCTATGGTGATCTCAAGGTCGCCCGATCCGAGCTCGATGTGCTGATGCGGCTTGCCCTGGAAGCCGGCATCATTGCGCACCCAGTCCCCTACGAGAAATACGTGGACGAGAGCTTCATCAAGAACTACAAACCGGTCGAAATCCGGATCGACCGATGAAAGTGTGTTCGGTGGGGGACGAGGCCCGATGGATAGCCTGATGCGCTGGCTCGCAGCCATAGCCATCGCCGCGGTGATCGCGCCCGGCGGGATCGGGTGGCTGGCCGGCAAACCAGCGTACGCGTTCCACGGGATCACCACCGAAGCGCCGCAGGCCGCCGAGTTCGCGTTGACCGCGCAGGACGGCGCCCGCGTCCGCCTCAGCGACTTTCGGGGGAAGATGGTGCTGCTCTACTTTGGGTACACAAACTGCCCGGGCATCTGTCCGACGACGCTCGCCGAGATCAACCGGGCCCTCACGTCCCTGGGCCGCTCGGCGGCACGGGTTCAAGTGATGATGGTCACCGTTGACCCGGAACGCGATACGCCCGCGCGACTTGCCACGTACATGCCGCACTTCAACCCGGCGTTCCTCGGGCTGACCGGGACGCCGCGGGAGGTCGCCGCCGTCGCTGCCAAGTACGGCATCTACTTTAAGAAGACTGAAGAAACCGGCAGGGGTGACTACCTCGTTGATCACACGAGTATGGTGATTGTCATAGACTCGGCCGGGCGCGTCCGCCTCCTCTTCCCGTTCGGCACGACGGTCGAGGATATGACATCCGACCTGGTCCACCTGCTCGGTCCGGGGACAGGGAGGAGCCGAGGGTGAGCAAGAATCTGGCGATGTGGGTCGTGGGTGCTATCACGGCCGCCGCGCTGCTGACGACCGGCGTGGCTGCGAGTCCCAAGATCACAGTACAGGAGGTCTGGGCGAGACCGCTGCCGCCAGTAGTAGAGTCGGCGGAACTGTACATGGTCATCCGCAACGACGGCACAGATGCGGATCGGCTGGTCGGTGCATCGTCGCCGGCGTGCGGCATGATGGTGCTCTACGAACGTTACCGCACGCCCAAGGGCACGATGAGTATGCGTGAGACAGGTCCCATCTCGATTCCGGCGGGCCAGCGAGTTGAATTGAAGGTGAATGGGCATCATGTTATGTGTATGGAGCGTAAACGGGAGTTCAAGGCGGGCGTTTCGTTCCCCCTGACGCTGAAGTTCGAGAAATCCGGAGACGTCAAGGTCCAGCTCACGGTCCAGAATCGATAGACGGAAGCCGGCTCCCCCAAGCCGGCGAGGAGGAGGACCATGGACTCAGGGATTCACCGCATCGGACGCGCGTGGGTGATGTGGGCGGTGAGCGTCGCGGCGGTGGTTGCGGGTCTGCTCTTGGTCGGAGCAGCGGCAGCCGCGCCGTCGACCGAACCGCTAAAGGTCGGCGGGCTGCCCGTCACCTGTAACCTCACGCTCCCGGTCGCCTGTCATGCCCTCGCGAACGCTACCAAAGCGGGACAGTCCATCGTCGGATCCGCCGCGGAGTACCTTAGGTTCACCGGCTGGCCGGAACTGAAGGAGTCATTGATCACGGGACGAGTGAAGGTCGCCTACTTCCTGGCCCCTCTGGCGATGGAACTCGCCGAAAACAACATCCCGGTGAAGGTCGTGGCGCTCGGCCACCGTTCCGGCGCCGTCATCATGGTCAAGACCGACTCGCCGATCAAGGGCATGAAAGACCTCAAAGGCATGCGGATCGCCATTCCCAGCCGGTTCGCCGTCGACCATCTCTTCGTCCGGCGGATGCTTAAGAAGAACGGCATGACGGCAGCGGATGTGCAGTTCGTGGAGATGAACCCACCGGACATGCCGGCTGCCCTGTATGCGGGGGCGGTGGCGGCGTTTGCGACCGGCGAACCGTTCGGCGCGGTGGCGGAGATGGCCGGATACGCCCGGCCCCTCTACATGACCCGGAACGAGTGGCCCAACTACATCTGCTGCGTCTTGACGGTGCGGCAAGAGCTCATTGACGAGGATCGGGCCCAGGTCCAGCAGCTCGTGAACTATGTGATGTCGGCAGGAATATGGCTGCAGGCGTCACAGAGCAACCGCAACCTGGGCGCCGAGGTGGCGGCTGGCCCACGCTACTTCAACCAGAAACCCGAAGTCCTCAGGTTCGTCATGAATAATCCGCCCGACAGGGTGACGTACGGCGACCTGCGGGTCGTCCGAGCCGAGTTCGACGAGCTGATGCTGCTCGCCCGCGAGGCCGGCATCATCTCGCGCCGTGTCCCGTACGAGAAGTACGTAGACGAAAGCTTCGTCCGCAACTTCAAACGGGTGGTGATCAAGATTGACAGGTAAGTGGGGGATTCTGGCCCCTGCCGGCCTGATCGCGCTGCTGGTCGCAGCCTGGTGGGGTATGGTGGCGGCCAGCGGCAGCCCGATCATCCCCACACCGTGGCAGGTGACCCTGGGGCTCGTGGAACTGGCCCGCCAGGGGGTGCTCCTCCAGCACGTCACGGCCTCGCTCTACCGCGTGGGTGTGGGCTACCTTTTGGCCGTCGCGCTCGCCGTTCCCCTGGGCCTCACGATGGGACGGGTCAGCGGCGTCTTCGCAGCCGTCAACCCCGTGATCCAACTGCTGCGGCCGATCTCGCCCATCGCCTGGATCCCCCTGGCCATCCTCTGGTTTGGCGTGGGAGACCTGTCACCGATCTTCTTGATCTTCCTTGCCTCGTTCTTTCCCATGGTGGTGTACTCGGCCGCCGGCGTCCACACTATCGAACGGCAGTACATGCGGGCCTCCCAAAACTTCGGAGTCTCGGGACTCAAGCTCCTCCGCCTCGTCATCCTGCCCGGCGCGCTCCCGCAGATCATCGTGGGGATGCGCATCAGCATCGGGGTGGCCTGGCTGGTGGTCGTGGCCGCCGAGATGATCGCGCTGTCGGCTGGCCTGGGGTTTCTGATCATGGATTCCCGGAACGCCGGGAACCGCTATGACCTCGTGGTGGCCGGGATGGTCCTGATCGGCGTGATCGGGCTCCTGCTCGATAGCGTCATGCGGCGTCTCGAACGGCTCAAAGCGGTGCAGTGGCGCTATGCCCGATAGGATCGCCGTCCGTGGCCTCTCGAAGGGCTTTCCAACCCGGCAGGGGCCGCTGGCCGTGCTGGAAGGGATCGACTTCGCCGTCGCCGATGGCGAGTTCGTGGCCATCGTGGGCCCCAGCGGTTGCGGCAAGACGACCCTGCTGAACATGATCGCCGGGTTCGAGCGCCCGGACCGCGGAGAGGTCACCGTGGACGGCTCGCCGGTACGCGGGCCAAGTCCCAAGGGCATCGTGATCTCCCAACAGGGGTCGGTCTTTCCCTGGCTCACAGTGCGCGGCAACCTGACATTCGGACTCGATGGCGCCCCTGCGGCGGAACGCCGCCGCATTGCCGATCACTACATCGCGCTAGTCGGTCTGGAAGGTTTCGAGGGCGCCTACCCCTTCGAACTCTCTGGCGGGATGCTCAAGCGCGTGGAGGTGGCCCGCGCCCTCGCGGTCCGGCCGGAGATCCTCTACATGGACGAACCGTTTGCGGCGCTCGATGCGCTCACCCGGTTTCGGATGCGGATCGAGCTTCTTCGAATCCTCTCGCGCGAGCGTCACACCAGTCTGCTGGTGACGCATGATGTGGAAGAGGCTATTCAGCTGGCAGACCGCATCCTGATCCTCACGGCACGCCCCGCGACGATCAGCTCGGTCGTCAGCGTCTCAGTGCCCCACCCTCGCAAGCTGTCGAGTCCGGAAGTCGTGGACCTCAAGGAACACATCCTGCGCGAACTGGGAGTAGAGGCGCTGTCCTCAAACGCTCTCTAACCACGCACGACTCTCGAAGTTGTGGTCAGACCTGCCAGCCATAAGGGAATTCCATAGTTGGCAACAATAGTTGGCAACCGATTGAGAGAGGCGTCTGAGATCATCGTGAAGAAGAAAGAATGCATGAAGCCTGCGGTATGGCGCCCGACGACCGCGCTCGGCTTCGTCCTGCTTCTCGCCGCCCTCGGCGCGACGGCCCCAGCCCCCTCACCCGCGGTCGCGCAGCCGCCGGCGGTTCGCCCGGGCGTCGACGTGCTGGTTGCCGATCCGGCGATCCTGCGGGGCAAACGCGTGGGGTTGGTGACCCATCAGGCCGGCATTGCCGCCGACGGCCGGTCGACCGCGGTGGTGCTGGCGGGCACACCAGGGATTCGTCTGACCGCCCTCTTTGCGCCCGAACATGGGATCGACGGCACGTACGACGCCGGCGAGCCGGTGCCGAACAACATCGTCAGCCGCACCCCGGTCTTCAGTCTTTTTGGCGGAACGTTTCAGCCGACGAGACAGATGATGGATCGGGTCGATGTGTTCGTGGTCGACCTGCAAGACGTGGGGGTGCGGCCGTTTACCTACGTGTCGACCATGGCCCTGGTCATGACCGCGGCCCGCCAGGCGGGCAAACCGGTGGTCGTGCTCGACCGCCCCAATCCGCAGGGCGGCCAGATCGTTGACGGTCCCGTGCTCGAGCCGGAGTTTCGATCATTTATCGGTCCCTATCCCATTCCGTACGTACACGGCATGACCATCGGAGAACTCGCGCTCCTGTTCAACCGCGCGTTCGGGATCGGCGCCGATCTGACCGTGATCAAGATGCAGGGGTGGACGCGCCGGATGGTCTGGACCGACACCGGGCTGCCGTGGGTGAATCCCTCGCCTGGTATCACCGGCCCCGAAGCCGTGTTCCACTACGCGGCCACGGGCCCTGTCGACGGCACGAACGTCTGGAACGCCGTGGCCACCGATTCGCGGTTCCAGGCCTTGCTTGCCCCATGGATCGATGGACCGATCCTCTCGGACGCTCTCAACCAACAGAAGCTGCCTGGCGTGACTTTCACGCCTTCCGCCATCCCCCATCCCCGTACCGGGGAGGTCTGGCGAGGCGTCCGCCTGCACATTACCGATCCCTCAACGTTTAGACCCTCTACAACTATCGTGACCGTCCTGTCAGAAATCCACCGTCTCTATGGAAAACAGATGGCGTTCACCCAACCGCGGCGTGGCCCCTACCTGTTCGACCTAGTCTGGGGAACCAAGGATCTGCGTATCGCCATCGCCCGCGGCGACCGACCGGCTGACATCGTGTCCCGGTGGCAGCCCGCGCTCGGCCGCTTCCAGAAGCTCCGGGAGGCCTCTCTCCTGTACGAGTAAGACACAATGCCGGCCGTGGGACGCATCACGCGGGCCACGATCTTCCTTGTCAACATCCCGCTGCGCATGAAGGTAGAGCACGCGCTGGCGTCAAGATAACAGGAAACCCTCGAAGCGAGAAGAATACAGTCGGCGCATGACTCATGCCATCGTCATCGGCGCCGGCGTCGTCGGCACCTCGATCGCGTTTCGCCTCGCGCAGGCCGGTACCAGGGTCACGATCCTCGAGGCCGGGTACGTCGGCGGCGGTACGTCTGGCGCGAGTTTTGCCTGGATCAACGCCAACAACAAGCCGCCCCGCGCCTACCACGACCTGAACGTCGCCGGCATGCAGGCCCACGTGGCGCTGGCCGATGAGTTCGGGCGCGCCCCCTGGTGGCATCGATCGGGCAACATCGAATGGTATCTTGACGACGCAAAACGCGCGGCCCAGCGCGAGAAGATCGAGCGTCTCCGCGCATGGGGCTATGACGTCGAATGGCTGACGGCGGCACAACTGCGTGATCTCGAGCCGGATATCGATCCCGCGGCGGTCGCCGGCGCGCCCGTAGCCTTGTACCCGGGCGAGGGCTGGGTCGATCCGGTCGTGTTCGCCCACGCGATGGCGGAAGCGGCGGTGCGCCACGGCGCGGTGCTGCGGACCGGCGTGAAGGTTGACCGGCTCGAGCGCGCGGGTGCAAAGGTCACCGGCGTCCTGTGCGCCGGCGGCGAGCGGCTTGGCGCGGACGTCGTCGTGAACTGCGCGGGGCATTGGGCCAACCACGTCGTCGACCCGGACATGCGCATCCCGGAGTCGCCCACGCGGGGATTCCTGGTCTTCACGGCGCCGGCGCCGACGTGTCTCCGCGCGATCCTGCATGCTCCACAATGCCACATCCGCCCCGACGGCGGCGGCCGCCTGATGTTGCACATCGAAGAAACCGACCGGACCACGACGGGTACGACGCTGCCCGAGACCCTACCCGCAGCCCACGACGTCGTTCGGCACGCGGCGATGGTGTTGCCGGGCATTCGCGGCGTCGAGCCCGAGGCAGTGCGGGTCGGAACGCGCCCGATCCCTGCCGACAGCTACCCGGCCATCGGCCCGATGAAGGGGATCGGTGGCTATTATCTCGCGGTCAGCCACAGCGCCGTCACCCTCGCGCCGTTCTTCGGTCGTGCGGTCGCGGCCGAAGTCGCCCACGACCGATCCGAACCATTGCTGGCGCCGTATCGGCCCGATCGTTTTGCGGCCGCCCGGGGCGCGGCGACCACTGCTTGAGGGAGGATCCGTATGACGGACGGCGTTGAACGACAAATCGTATCTGATCTCTTTCTCTCTCGCAACGGGCTCGAGTTCGTCGAAGAGCTCGTGGACCGGTTCGGCCCGCGCTTTGGGGGCACCGAGCAGGAGCGCCGGGCCGCGGAGTACATCCGTGACCGCTTCGCCCAGATCGGCGTCGATCGGGCAGACACCGAGACGTTCACCTGCGCGGGCTGGACGCGCAAGGAGACGCGCCTCACGGTGGTCGCACCGGCGTCACAGGACATCGCCTGCATCGCGCTGCCGTTCTGCCCGCCGGGTGAAGTCGAGGGCCCGCTGATTTTCCTCGGCGACGGTGATCCCCAGAGCTATGTCGTGCGTCGCGACGAGTTGCGCGGCGCGATGGCGATGGCGACGACTGCGCAGCCCCGCTTCTTTTCGCGCCAGATGCACCGCTGCGAGAAACTGGGCCGGGCGCTGGCCGAGGGAGCGATAGGGTTCATCTGGATGCGCGGCGAGGCCGGAGGCCTGCCCGAGACCGGGTCGGCGCGCTTTGGTCACCCGTGTGAGGTCCCGGCCATCGGCGTGTCCTACGAAGCCGGTCAGGCGATGGTGCGCATGAGCCGCAATGGGCCCGTGCGCGTCAAGATCACCTCGACAAATCAGAACCACCCCGTGACCTCCGCGAACGTAGTGGCCGAGTTCCGGGGGCAGCAGCACCCCGACGAGATCATCCTGCTCGGCGCCCACTACGACGGCCACGATATCAGCCAGGCGGCGATGGACAACGCGACCGGGGTCGCCGTGGTGCTCGAGGCCGCGCGGGCCATCGCGCCGCACAAAGGGCAGTTGCGCCGGACGGTGCGGTGCGTCGCGTTCGCGCAGGAAGAAATGGGCTTGCTCGGTGCACGCGACTACGCGGGTCGCCACCAGGCTGAGCGGATCCGCTTCATGCTGAACCTGGACGGGGCCGGCCGAAGCATCAACGCCTCGCTCCAGTTGCAGGGATGGCCCGAGGCGATCCGCTGGTTTCGGGGGCTGTTCGACCAGATGCTCGATCCCGACGTTGCGGTCGGCGACCAGCTCGGCATGTACTCCGACATGTTCCCGTTCGCGCTCCACGGGATCCCGGCGGCGACAATGAGTTCGCGGACGGTTGGATCGTCCGAAGCCGCGGTGCGCGGGTTCGGTCATACGGCGATGGATTCGCTCGACAAGGTCTCGGCGCGGCTGATCCAGCTCGAGGCGGTCCGGGTGGCGCGGCTGACGCTGCGGCTGGCGACCATGGACGACATCCCGCTCGCCAGGAAGAGTCCGGCGGATATCAGGGTACAACTCAAGGCGCTGGGTCTGGATGAGGTGCTGCGTTACGAAGGGCGGCCGTTGCCCGCCGGCTAGACTGAGTCCTTGTGTGGCTGCGAAGCGTGTGCAAGAATCGCAGCGGATAGTTGGCTAACATTGAATGAGGAGGGCGATACCGATGCAGGTCAGGAGATTCACCAAGACGCTGGTGTTGGTCGTGTGCGTGTGTCTTGCGTCGACGTTGATGCTGCCGAGCGCGGGTCACGCCAAGACCGCGCAGGAGATCGACGCGGGCGTGAACGCGGTCCTCGACCGGTTCACGAAGCAGGTGAAGAACGCCAACCAGTTCCTTCAGACCGCCAAGGGCGTGCTGGTGTTTGCCGGGGTGTTCAAGGCCGGCATCGGCATCGGCGGGGAGTACGGTGAGGGCGCGCTCCGCATCGGCGGCAAGACCGCCGCATACTACAGCATCGGCGCTGCCTCCATCGGGCTCCAGTTCGGCGCGCAGAAGAAGGACATCATCATCGTGTTTCTCCAGGAAGAGGCGCTCAAGAAGTTTCAGGTGAGCCAGGGCTGGCAGGTCGGTGTGGATGGATCCGTGGTCATCGTCGACCTGGGCGCCGGCGCCTCGATCGACACGACCAAGATCAATCAGCCGGTCGTGGGATTCGTCATCGGCCAAAAGGGCCTGATGTACAACTTGACCCTGGAAGGGTCCAAGATCTCCAAACTCAACAAGTAAGCGACCCGCCGCGCGGCGGGCCTGGGGTCTGGGGGCGATCATCCCCCGGGCCCCTTGTCTTTGCGGGCGCCCACCGGGGCATACACCTACCGGGCCAACATATGTCAAAGTCGGCGTTGTTCACCGATCAACTTGCTCGAGCATACCGGGAAGCCCGGGTGCTTGTCCTTGGCGACCGTACTCCCAAGGTCGACCGCGCATTTGCGCTCCATCGGGAGTTCCTCGCCTTACGGGCCTCA
>JBGQGY010000084.1:0-17102 GCA_041497675.1 bacterium
ACGGCCAAGCAACTGTCGCGTAAGCGCATCGCCGTGCACAGTCTGTCCTCGGTCTCCAATATGGTGGTCCAGTTTGCGATCAAGAAGTACGGTATCGACAACGCGCAGGTGCTGGTGATCCCGGGCTCGGTCGCCCGGGCCCAGGCGCTGTTGCAGGGCGAGATCGACGCCACCTCGGTCTTCATCGTGGACGCGATCCGGCTGGACATGGTCGCGCCTGGCCGCTTCCACATCTTGCTGGACTTCAAGGACATGCCGGTTCATGATTCCGTGTTCGTTGTCCGACGGGACTGGCTGAGCACGCATCAGGAGGAAACCGAAGATCTCCTGCGCAGCCTGGTCGAGACACACCGTCGGATGACGGCCGGTCCGGAGTGGGGTGTGGCGCGGGCCCTGACCCTCTTCCCGGATCAGGATCCTGCGTTTGTCAGCGCCACCGTGCGCGCCTTCATCCAGCGGGGTATCTGGGATGCCAACGCCGGGGTTCCCAACGGCCCTGACACGATCCGGGACATGATCAAGTATCTCAAGACGGTCGAGGCGCTGCCCGCCGATGCCTCGGAAAATGCGCGGGACTATGCGGATCTGACCGTGCTCGACCGCGTCCTCTCGAAGGTGGGGAGAAAGTGATGGGCGATGGTACGAATCACTGGATCACTTACTGGAACGGCCGGTTCCATCCCGATGACGAGGTACGCATTTCGCCGTCGGACCGAGGGTTCGTCCTTGGGGACGCCGTCTATGAGATCACACGGACCTACCGTCACGTCCCGTTCCATCTCGACTGGCACCTGGACCGATTGTTTGCCGGGCTCGCGTATGTCAGCCTCGACCCGTTGCTGACCAGGAACGAGATTGAGCGGCTCACACTCGAGACGCTGGGCCGCAATCGCGGGCGCCTCGGTCCTGACGACGACGTGCTGCTGACCCATCGGATCACGCGCGGCCCGAATCCCCCGCTCTTCGGCGGCCCGCCCGCGGGTCCCCCGACGGTTATTATCACGTGCCGGCCCATCGCCTTCCGGCTGTTTGCTCACCTCTACACGGAGGGTGTGGCACTCGCCGTGCCCTCCGTGCGTCTACCGGCCCGGGGCGGGATCGATCCGCGGGTCAAGATGCAAAGCCGGCTCGCCATGGCCCTGGCGTCGGTCCAGGTGGCCCAGGCGACAGGACACGTCTTGCCCCTGATGATCGACACCGAGGGGTACGTCACCGAGACGTCCAACACCAACGTCTTCGCCGCCGTGGGGGACAAACTGGTGACGCCCCCCGATGGGTCGGCGCTGGAGGGCATCACCCTGCGGGTGATCATGCATCTGGCCGGGCGGGAAGGCCTCACAATCGTCCGGCGGCCGCTCCACGTTTCGGAATTGACCCGCGCGTCCGAGGTCCTCGTCACCGGCACCGGATCGGGCATCTTGCCGGTTCGATCTGTCGATCGACGGCCGCTGTCCCCGCTCCCGGGCCCGATCACCGCCAGGCTCACCAGGGCGTTTAGTGACTACGTCGGGGTCGACATCGTCGGCCAGGCGCGCGCGCACGCGGCGGAGCGCGCCGCCACTTGAGGCTTCGCTGGGTCCTGGAGCGCGCGCCCTGGGTGTTCTCAGTGGTTCCTGTCCTACTCCTCTGGGAAGCCGTGGGCCGCCTGGGTGTGTTCGTCTTCGTCCCGCCGCTCACCCGGGTCGTCACATCCGCGGTGGTCCTGGCCGGTAGGGGGACACTCTGGGCTGAAGGCCTGCGGACGACTGGAGCCATCCTGGCGGGGTTCGGACTGGCCGCCGCCGGCGGCGTGGTGCTCGGCGTCCTGATGGCACGATACCCGCTGGCAGACGCCGCGTTCGGCCTCTATGTCGACGTGTTTCAGACCATGCCGGCCGCGGCCATGGTGCCGATTCTCGTGCTCCTGTTCGGTCTTGGCCGGACGAGCATTGTCGCGACCGCGTTCCTCTTTGCCTTCTTTGTCATCGCGATCAATGTCTACGCAGGGGTCAAACAGGTGGACCGCCGGCTGCTCCACATGGCCCGCTCATTTGGCGCAGGCGAGTGGGCCACGGTCCGGCGCGTGATTCTGCCGGCCTCCCTCCCCCTGGCCCTGGCCGGCCTGCGGATGGGCATCGGACGGGCCGTCAACGGCGCGGTGTTGGGCGAGATGCTGATCTCCAGCATCGGCATCGGCGGACTCATGATGTACTATGGGGGGGCGTTCCAGGCGGACTACCTGTATGCCCTCATCTTGCTGATCGTCGGTCTGGCCGCCGCCCTGATGGGCGTCGTGCACGCCGTCGAGAAACACACTCTGCGCTGGATGCGGTCGACGGAGTCGGACTATGCCAGCCAGCGCTTGCGGCGCTTGTAGCTCTTGACCTCCGTATATCGGCGGCGGCCCGTCTTGCTGATCCCGAGATAGAACTCTTTGACGTCCGCGTCGTCGCGGAGCCGCTCCGCCGGACCGTCCAGCACGATCTTGCCGTTCTCCATCACGTACCCGTACTCGGCCAGCTGCAGCGCCATCCTCGCGTTTTGCTCCACCAGAAAGATCGTCAGCCCCTGGTCGACGTTGAGGCGCTGCACCAGCCCAAAGATCTCGTGCGCCACGATCGGCGCCAGCCCCAGGCTCGGCTCATCCAGCAGGAGGATCTTCGGGCGCGCCATCATCGCGCACCCGATCGCCAGCATCTGCTGCTCGCCGCCCGACAGATATCCCGCCCGCACTCTGCGACGTTCTTTCAGCCGGGGAAAGTACGAGTAGACGACGTCCATGGTGTCGCGCGCACCGGTCGGATGCACCGATGCACCCACCAGCAGGTTCTCTTCGGCGGTTAACTCCTCGAAGAGCCGCCGCCCCTCGCGTACCATCACGATACCGCGCCGCGCGACATCTTCGGGGAGCGAGTTCTGGATGTCCAGCCCGCCGAGCTCGATCGTGCCCCGGCTCACCTCTCCCCGCTCCAGCCGGATCAACCCCGAGATCGCCTTGAGCGTCGTCGTCTTCCCGGCGCCGTTGGCGCCGATCATTGCCGTAATCTTGCCGTTAGGAACGGTCAGTGAGACACCTTTAAGGACGAGTATCGTCCCCCAAAAGACGACCTCGATGTTGTTGAGGGTCAGCACCGGCGATGCGCGCCGCGGCCCCCGGGAGCCTCGAACTCAGCGATCAAACGACCAGTTGTACGCGTACATCAGCGCGTCCCGGATGCCCAACGGCGAGAATCCCTTCAACTTGGACGAGATCGCCCGCAGCTCGATCGGGTAGAAGAGCGGCACCTCGGGGATATCCTCCGTGAACATGCGCTGGAGTCGCGTGTAAACGTCTTTCTGCCTGGCGGCGCTCGTGGAGCTCCGGGCTTCGAGGAAGAGCCGGTCGGCCGCCGGGTTGCAGTACGCGCCGGTATTGTTCCCGGTGTCCTTGGCTTCGCAGCCGAAGTAGTTGTACAGATCGGGCGTCGGCGGCGTCACCCAGAAGTGGACCAGCATCTGCGAGGCGTTGGGACCCGTGCGATTGTCGCGCCGCTCGCGGATGAAGACCGAGAACTCCGCGGCTTCGAGCTGCGGATCCAGGCCCAGGTTCTTATAGTACTGCTGCGCCAGGACACCGATCTGTTCAAAACTGGGATTCCCCTTTAGGGTCGTCAACACGAATCGGAACGGCTTTCCGTCCTTCTCCAGCACACCCGACGCACCCGGCTTCCACCCCGCTTCGGCCAGCAGGGTCCGCGCCCGCTGCGGGTCGTACGCAAACTCCTCGGTGTCGACGTAGTAGTCGCGCAGGAACGGGTTCCATGGGTGCGATGCCAGCTTCGCCTTGCCGGCCATGATCCCGGAGACGAGCGCCTGCCGGTTGATGCCAAGCGTCAGCGCCAGGCGCACCTTGCGGTCCTGGAACAACGGGTTGTTCTTGTTCAGCGACAAATAGTAGAAGTTGATCTGGTTGCCCTCATTGATGACGATCCCGGGTTGGCCTTCCAGGGCCTTCAAGTTGAAGGGTTCGATCCAGACGAAGTTCAGCTCTCCCGTCCGTAGTTGCGCGATCTGCACGTTCTGATCGGGGATGATCTTGAACGTGATCGAGTCGATCTTGGGCCGTCCCAGGAAGAAATCGGGATTGGCGACGACCGTGACGTGGCTCCCGGCGCGGACTTCCTGGATCTTGAATGGACCGGTTCCGACCGGGCGCTGCTTGCTGAACGACGGGACGTTGTTGACGTCCTGACCCTGCAGCAGGTGCTTGGGCATGATGCCCATGTTATATCCGAGAAAGACCGCCAGAGGCGAGAACGGCTCCTTGAGGACGAACTGCACCTCGTACGGGTTCGCCACCCGCACTTCTCTGACCGACGTGAAGTTGGCGCGCCACCGGCTGCCCGTCTTGGGTTCCATCACCAGATCCATCGTGAACTTGACGTCCTCGGCCGTGAACGGCTGCCCATCGTGCCACTTCACGTTTCGGCGCAGCCTGAACGTCCACACGAGGCCGTCGGGCGAGACCGACCACGACTCGGCCAGGTCGGGGGCCGGTGACTGCGTCCGCTCATCGGGTTTGGTCAGGCCGTTGAACAGGACCTTGTTGACCATGACCGAGGCCGTGTCGGCGCCGACAAGGCTGATCATCGTGGGATCGGTTTGAATCGGCATCAGGAACTGCCCGCCCGCCGGGGCGGGGGCCGAACCGCCTGACGCGCCAATCGCCAGGACCAGCGCAACGACGACGAGCAGCACACCGAAATCTCGCATGGTAGACCCTCCCTTGGGGGGATGGTTCAACTGCGTGCGGACAGTTCCTGTCGGGCCCGGCGCGGGCTGCCCTCGACACGGGCTACGCCCCGCGCTGTGGGTCCAGCGCGTCGCGCAGCCCGTTGCCGAGGAAATTGTACGCGAGCACGGTCACCAGGATCATCGTGCCAGGATAGACGGCCAGCAGCGGCGCCGTGTACAGATAGTTCTGCGAGTTGCTGAGCATGTTCCCCCACGACGGGATCGGCAACTGAATGCCCAGCCCCAGATAGCTGATCGCCGATTCGGTCAGGATCGCAAAGGCCACGCCCAGGGTCGCCGTCACGATGACCGAGGGCAGCGTGTGCGGCAACAGGTGACGCCACATGATCATGCCGTCCTTCACGCCGAGGGCCCGGGCCGCCTCGACGAAGTCTTGCGCCTTCCAACGTAGGAACTCGCCGCGCACCAGCCTGGCCAGGGCCATCCACGACGTGATGCCGATGACCACGATCACCGAGACGAGCGACCCGCCAAAGACCGCGAGGATCACGAGCAGGAGAAAGAACGTCGGCAACGCCATGAAGCCGTCGGTGACGCGCATGAGCACCGAATCCGCCGACCCGCCGAAGTACCCGGCCAGCGCCCCGACCACCGTGCCCAGCGTCACCGAGATCAACACCGACACCACACCCACGGCCAGCGAGACGCGTCCCCCGTAGAGCAGGCGCGCGGCCACGTCGCGGCCGCTCTCGTCGGTCCCCAGCGGGTGCTCGGGGCCCGGCGGGCGGAGCGCCGCCAGTGGATCGACCTCAAACGGCGATTGACGCATCAGGGCCGGCCCGGCCGCCGAGGCCAGGTGGATCGCGACCAGCAGAATCAGGCTGACGACGGCAAGCCGGTTGCGCGCGAACCGGCGCCGCGCGCGGATCCACGGGGTATCGACCCGCGGGGCCGGTGCGGTCACCACGGCCTGCGCCACGCTCATGATTCTGCCTCACCACCAACCTTGACGCGGGGATCGACCAGCCCGTAGACGACATCGACAAGCAGGTTGCTGGCGATCACGGCGAGCGCAAAGACCACGGTGATCCCCATGACCAGCGGGTAGTCGCGTTTGAACGCGGCCTCCACGGCCAACCGTCCCATCCCCGGCCACGAAAAGATGGTTTCGGTAATGGCGGCCCCACCGACCAGGCGGGGGATGAGCAGCCCGATGACCGTAATGACCGGGATCAAGCCGTTGCGCAGCGCGTGACGGGCGAGCACGACGCTTTCCCGCAGCCCCTTGGCGCGTGCCGTCCTGACGAAGTCGCGCCGCATCACGTCCAACATGCTCGTGCGCGTATAACTGGCCACCTGCGCCAGATACACCAGCGCCAGCACGCCGGCGGGCATTGCGAGATGGCGGAGCAGATCGCCGAGGGAAAACGCCGCGCCCACCGTCGCCATGCCGGACGACGGCAGCAGACGCCACCGCACCGAAAACAGCAGGATCAGGATGATGCCAAGCCAGAACGACGGGATCGACACGCCAAACACGCTCATCCCGGTCGCGGAGTAATCGACCCACGAATTAGGCCGCCGGGCCGCGGCGACGCCGAGCGGCACGCCGATGAGGATGGAGAGACCCAGCGCGGCTGACGCGAGGATGAGCGTCGCGGGAAGCCGTTCGAGGATCAGGTCGAGCACCGGCCGCTGCTGGTTGAACGACCGGCCAAAGTCGCCGCGCAGCACCGCGCCAAACCACCGGACAAACTGGACGTGCAGCGGTTGATCGAGCCCCAGGTTGTGGATGATGTACTGGCGATCCGACGGGGGCAGGTTGCCGGTGAAAAGGATTTCGGGGCCGCCGGGCGACAGGTGGACGATCACAAACGTCGCCACGCTGATGAGGACCAGCACGACGAGGGCGTGCACCGCCCGGCGAACCAGATACGGGGCCATTAGCAGCCAGTCTCCCCTACCGGGAGACCACCGGGCACGCGTGACGTCGGACGAGCCTGTGACCGGTCTAGTACCCCAGCCAGTCCTTCCGCCGCTCGATCGTGACCTGTTCGACCAAGACGATCCGGTTGTTCTTCACCTGCATGATGCGGGTGGTCGTCGATGGCCGGTGATCGTCGCGCGCCAGCGTGATCGTTGGCGCCAACCCATCCGGATCCCAGTTCTTCAGCAACTCGATGGCCGACCGCACGTTGGCGCCGTTGAACCCACCCTGCGGGCCGTAGGAGCTCCAGCCGTCGACGATCGTCTCGAGCCCCTTCTTCAACAAGTAGACGTTCATCCAGCCGCGGATATACGAGGCGATGAACGGCGTCTGCGTCGTGCCCCACGTAAACTGCGGCCAGTCGCTGCCGTGGAAACGTCTGAACGCATCGTTGAGCGTCTTCATCCCGGGCACCGGCTCGCCGTAATACGCGTGCGGCGTGCTGCCGTAGACACCCTCCGACGACTGTCCAATCAACTTGATCATGTTTTCGTCGTAGCCCCAGACGTTAACGAACCAACGGGTCTTGAGCCCCGCCTGGACCGCGTCGCGCACGCCGACCGACGCGGAGTTCGTCGTGCCGCCGAGCCAGCCGAAGTCCGCACCAAACCCCTTCACCGCGGCCATCTGCGAGCGGCCTTCAAGGGCGGTCAGGCCCAGAAACTGCTCTGTGACCTCAAACCCCAGCTCCTTCGCGTAGTCTTTCCCCGCCGGGATCGGCGCGCGGCCGTACGGATGATCCGGGTAGACAAACGCAAACTTGGGCTTCGCGATCTTGTCCTTGTCGGCGAGCTGCTTTGCGAACTTCAGCACCGCGCGCAGCTGGTCAGAATACGACGATACGGGGTAGAAGTTGTACGGCGTCTTCGACGGATCGTTCAGGTGCGATGAGTACGACGCCGAGATGTAGGGAATCTGGTCGGCGGCAATTTGCTCTTTCAGGGCCTCGGTGTCGTTGGTCCCCCACCCGACGATCGCCTGGACCCGGTCGATATCCCGGTACTTACGATAGAGGATCAGGCTTTCCGGAATCTGGTATTTGTAGTCGGCCCAGACCAGGTCGATCTTCACTTTGCCCCTGATGCCGCCCTGGGCCTCGTTGATGTACCGGACGTGGTCGAGGACGCCCTTGCTGTAGTCGACGCCGACGTCCGACGTGGGACCGGTCAGGTCGAACAGCGCGCCCACCTTGATCGTCGCGGGCAGCGATGGCGCGCCCTGACCCAACACCGGGAGCGCGGAGAACGCCAGCAGGGCAGCGAGCCCGAGCACCACTGCAATCAGCAGCCCTCTCACGGGTCGACCCCTCCCTCTGGAACCGAGTGGTCGGGAGGCTTCGCCGGGGGTTAGGGCCCTCCCTTCCGCACGGTGACCGAGCGTACGACCAGGTCCTCGCTGCGATTCCCCGCCGCGTTGATGGCGAAGTCCCAGCCCCACGTGTTGGCGAACGTGGCGTCGGTCAAGCGGATGCTGTACGATGTCCAGCCGTCTTTCACGTCCACCCACTGCCACTGCGTGAAACGGTACCCACCCGTGGAATCGTACAAGATGTTGAACCCCACTTGCCGCGGCGCTCGCGCTCCCCAGACTTCAATCGTGATCTCGACCGGCACCCGGCCTTCGGTGAAATACGCAAACGTGTCGTCGACGTCGAAGTACAGGTACACGACGTCACGCGCGATGCTCGTCCGCACCGCCTCGCCACCGTCGACCTCGATCGGCTCGACGGCGCCATTGCGGCGGCTGCGGTACACGAGGTTGTAGAGCCCGCGCTCCTCGCCCACCTTGCCCAGACGCGTACCGACTTCTTGAGCGCGGCCGTAGTCTCGCTCGGGGCTGACGACCGGCAGCACCGGCCCCTTCGCCGCCGCCGTCGCCCGGGCCTCGACGGCCACAGCGGCGGCAACGCCCGACACGATCAGCGGCACCTCGCTCAAACGCACCGCGGGACGCCCGTCACGTGTCTCGGGCGCGACGACCTGTCCGTCGATCGGCGTCACGCGCACCTCGGCCGACGGCAACTCGAACCAGTGACCCGCGGCCACCGCCCAGACGAGCATCACCGGGTCGGCGCTCGCGCCGAAGACCATCGAGAACGTCTCGGGCTCTCGCAGCACGTAGCCGGCGAACGGTCTGGAACCCAGCACAGGTGCGATGGCGCGTAACCCGGCCTCGACGCGGGGGAAGTCCAGCGCGAAGAGACGTTCAACGCCGGCGGCCTGACACACCGCGTGCATACGCACCCACTGGGCGGCCGCCCGGTCGGCCGGAAGGCCGGGGTCGGGTGCCCAGTCGATCCAGATGGTCTTGCCGGTTCCGCGCAGCCGCGAACCCAGGACCGCCAGTGGCCGCAGCAGCGCCTCCGGGGTAAACCCGCCTGGGGACAGCGCGATCACGTCGAACAACTCGGATCCTGCCGTCAGCACCCGGACCAGAAAGCTCAGATCGATGCCTTGGGGAGATGCCATCGCCAGACGCGCCTGCGGGTCGATCGTCTTGAGGCGCGTGCGCGCGGCCCGCAGGAGCGTGACATACTCGGTGCCCGTGCCGCGGAACAGCGGGAGCCCGATTTGCGTCCACACCTGCCACTCGCGCACCCGGCCGCGGTATCGCGTCGCTGCCGCGGCGACAAACCGGTCCCAGTCCTGCACGTCGCGCGGCGGTTGGCGGCTGTAGACCTCGACGCGCTGCAGATCGGCGCCGGTGCCCAGGCTGGCCCAGCGCGGCGTATACGCCAGCACCAGGATGGGGATGAGGCCTTCCTGCTCGGCCAGCGCAACCGCGCGGTCGAGATCGCCCCAGACTGGTGCGCCCCGCTGCGCTTCGATCACGCTCCAGTCGGCAACGATCTTTACCGCCCGCAGCGCGGCTCCACGTGGCACCGCCGTGGCCGGACGCTCCATGAAGGCGATGCCGATCTGCGTCGTGGATGGCTGCGACGGTGCCGGTTGGCTCCACGCGGGTGCAAGGCCCGCGAACACGGCGATGGCGGCCAGCGTAACCACGCGACGCCTCATCGGGTTTGGACCACCGCAGCGATGACCATCGCGACGACGACGCCGGCCGCGTTGGCGATGAGATCACGCACCTCGGCTGCGCGATACGGAACGAGGGCCTGCGCCCCTTCCATCAACGCTCCGTAGCCCCACGCGATGGCGCCCGCCGTCACCGGGTTCCGCGAGGAGCCACGCTGTCGAAACGCCCAGTGCAGCAGAAGGGTCAACGCGCCATAGGCCGACGCGTGGATCCACACGTCGGTCCCCGGGGGGGACGAGACGCCCCGCGACAGCGAGGCCCAGGCGGTGCCCGCCATCCAGAATGCCACTAGGATCCACACCGCCCGGCGTCCGCCGCTCAACACGGGGGGAGGGGTTCGCCGCATGTGATGATCCTCCCCCCCTCGATGGGAAGGAAGACGCACCGCAGAGCGGAAACATAGCGCCCTATGTGGAGCGTGCCGAAAGCCGTGTCGGTTGTGGCGGGCGCCGGTGAGGGCCCGACGGATCTGAATGCCTTCGACAAAGCCTTGATGGACGCTGGGATCGCCAATTTGAACTTCCTCCGTGTCACCAGCATCTTCCCCCTCGGTGCCAAAGTCGTCCCCGTGCGCTCATGTACGCCGGGAATGCTCATGCCCGCCGTCTACGCCCGGATCAGCCGGCACACACCCGGCGAGCGCATCGCCGCCGCCGTCGGGGTGGGCATCGCCGAGGAAGGCTACGGTGTCATCATGGAGTATTCCCATAGTGGCAGCGCTGAGAACGCCGATCAGATCGTCCGCGGCATGATCGACGAGGCCTTGAGAATGCGCGGTCTGCGGCTCAAAGAAACCATCGTCGGGGCCAAGGACCACGTGGTGCAGCGGACGGGCTGCGTGGTCGCCGCCGTGCTGTTTTGGCCCGACTAGCGGTCCGCCTCATCCGATGACCTCGCGCGATTCTCAGGAGCAGTGGATCACCGACCCGGGCGGAGCGGGTTTTGCCCACACGTATCTGGTCGACGAGCTCTTGTACGACGGCCGGTCGCCGTTCCAGCGCATCCGCGTGATCCGCAACCGCGACTTTGGCCGAATGCTCATCCTCGACGAGGCGGTGCAGACGACCGAGCGCGACGATTTCATCTATCATGAACTGCTCTGTCACGTCCCGCTGTGCACCCATCTCGCGCCGGCCCGCGTCCTGATCATCGGCGGGGGCGATGGGGGTCTGCTGCGTGAGGCCCTCCGCCACCCCGTCGCACACGCCACGATGGTCGAAATCGACCGCGACGTCGTCGACGTCACGAAGCGCCTCATCCCCTCGATCCCGGGCGCGGCGTTCGAGGACCCGCGCGCCCGCTTGCTCATTGACGACGGCATCAAGTTCGTCCACGAAACGAAGGACCGCTTCGACGTCGCACTGGTGGACTCGACCGACCCCGTGGGCCCGGCCATCGGGCTGTTCTCCTCAGAATTCTACGGACAGATGGCCCGCGTGCTCGGCTCAGGCGGTGTCCTGGCGGTGCAAAGCGGATCGCCGATTTACCAGCAAGACTTGCTGGCGATGGTGACGCGCAACATGACGCCGCACTTCCGCTGGGTACGCCGGTACGTCGGTACCGTGCCCACCTATCCGGGCGTGCTCTGGTCGTTCACGATCGGCTCGCAGGCGCGCGACCCGGCGGCGATCGACGAGGCCGACCTGACCCGCCGGCTCGCCTCGATCCCGACGAAATACTACAGTCCGGCATCGCACCGGTTCTTGTTTACGTTCCCGCCGTTCCCGGCGGCGCCTTAGGCGAGTGCCGTTCCTGGGCTCGCGACCGCACGCTCGGCCACGGGCGGTGGTCACCGGCGCGCCGTATGACGGCACGTCCACGTTTCGCAAGGGGTCGCGGGAGGCACCGGCGGCGATCCGCTGGGCGTCGGAGAGCATCGAAACCTATAGCCCGACCCAACATCGCGACCTGGACGACCTGGCGTTCACCGACGCGGGTGATCTCGATCTAGATGGCTGTCCGTGCGACGAAGCGGTTGCGCGGGTACGGCAGGCGCTCGCACACGTGTCGGGTGTCCCGCTCATGCTCGGCGGCGAGCACACGATGACCGTCGGCGCGGTTGAAGCCGCGCTCGAGCGCCACCCCGATCTTGCGGTGATCGTGCTCGACGCCCATCTCGACCTGCGCGACCAATACGAGGGCAGCGCGTGGTCGCACGCCACGACACTGTCACGGATTCTCGACCGCATCCCACCCGATCGGATCACCGTACTGGGGGTGCGCTCCGGCACACGGGAGGAATGGACGAAAGCCGAGTCGCTGCTCGCCGTGTCGCAGGGTGGGTCGCTCGATATGCAAGCGTGGTCAGCGCTGTCGGGACGGCCCCTCTACCTTTCAGTGGATATCGACGCCTTCGATCCGTCGATCGCGCCAGGCACCGGGAACCCCGAACCGTTGGGACTAACCGTTGATGACTTTGTCACGCTGCTGTCTCTTCTGCGGGAGCGGACGGTTGTCGGCGCCGACGTGGTCGAAGTGAGCCCGGTCTACGATCCGTCAGGACAGACGGCGATCCTGGCGGCCTGGCTGGTGCGGGAGATGTTGCTGGCGTTTACGCGCTAGACGGCGTCCGGCAGGCGCAGGGAACCGACTTGCACTTGGGACACCCGCCCGCGTAACGAGTGATCGCCCGGCCGGCGTCGACGCCGCACAGAGACGCCAGGCTCACGGTCCAGGCGATGACGTCGCTGAACTCTTCTTCCAGACCCGCGCGCTCGCCGTTTCTGACCGCGCGCGCCAACTCACCGACTTCTTCCACCAGCCATCGGAACGTCCCGTCGACGCCGCGCCTGCGGTCGCGGGCTCCGTAGATCGCGTCGATCTGGCGCTGAAATTCCTGAAGGGTCATGGGCGAATCGCCGTGGCGATCTGGATGAGATCCTTGAGCGGGAGCGGTCCGACCAGCGTGAACCGCATGCCGCGGGAGTCCCACTGCAGCAGCCGCGTCGCGCCCCACCCGATCGTACGGGCCTGTGGTCCAAGCGTCGCAACCGGCTCGCCGCGGCCCGGAGGACCCAAGCGCGCCGCCGGCGCCAGAAACAGCGAGAGGGGTCGCGCGCCGTCGGTGTAGCGCAGGTGCGCCGCCGCCACCGGGCCGCCGTGGACAGGCTCACCACCGGCGAGCACAAACCCTCCGGCCAGCGTCTGCGGCGCCTCGACTTTGAAGCCCACCACGCGTTCCAGTGCCGGCAGCGCCACGAGCGGGCCCGCGGTCTCGGTTGGCGTCAACACTCGCGCGCCGGCTGGGATGCGGGGCCGGAACATGGCGTCGGGGAAGTTCAACCCGTAACTGATGCGCGTAAAGGCCGACCGCGCCACGACACCGTCGTCGGGATCGATCTCCTCGGTGCGCAGGGCGACCCCGGTCAGACGGTCGATCCACAGCCGGCGCTCCCCTCGTCCCGCGCGGGGCGTGAGGCTGAGCACGGCCGCCTGCCGTCCGATGACTTCTTCGACGCCCAACAGGCTAATCTGGTAGCGCTCGAGCAGCCGCTCCGACGTACCAAGCGGGGGCGCCAGCGAGGCCCCCTGGATCACGATGTTCAGCCGCGGCTCGTACTGCCACGTCTGGTTTCCATCATCGATGACGAGCCGCCCGGCGAGCCCCTCGGGCGACAGGAACTCCAAACGGGTGCGGTTCGGCCGTTTGTGTGCCTCGCTGACAGTGACGGTTTCCATCAGCTGCCCGCGCAGCATGTGCAAGACTTTGGTGCCCTCGTAGTCGACGATCTGGGGCGCCAGGATGGCGTGGCGCGCGACTTGTTCGACGGTGGCACCGCCGAGCAGGGAGTCGGGCGAACGTTGAGACGCCGCACTCTGCGCGGCCAGCACGGCCAACACGGCGACCAGGCCCACCACGCCCGCGACTCGAGCTCCGCAAACGCCGCGGACGCGCGTCACGGAACGTCACCCCTCGCGCTGGTGGGGCCTCGGGGATCCTCCCCCACGAGTTTCAAACCCGCGTCGGAGTGGATCAACCCGAGCATCGCGCGGTCGGCGAAGGGATCTTCGGCCGCCGCGGGGGCATAAGACCGCACGAAGACCTCGGGACCGACTTCGGCCGCCCGCAGCCGGTCCAGCCGGCCCTTCATCATAGGGACGCCGACGAGGATGATGGCCAGCAGCAGCACCGCCAGCGCCAAGGCCGGTCTTGGCGCCCAGGGAAACGCCAAGAAGCGCCGGCGCGGCTTATCACGCTCGATGCGTTTCCAGAGGGACGCCGAAAAATCGGCCGGCAGTGGAGGCGCCTGCAGACGGCGCACCAGATCCCGCGTCGCCCGCAGATCCTCGAGCTCTTGCCGGCATTCGTCACAGTCGGTCAGGTGACGGCGCACGTCAGCCATCTCGTTCGGTGGCAACTCGCCGTCCAGATATGCGCTGAGTTGGTGCTGGAGACGGTGGCTCATGATGTCCGGCTCATCTCCGCCCGCATGGGCGCCAGCCGGTCGCGCAACGCCCGGCGCGCCCGGTGCAGACGCGATTTGATGGTGCCGATCGGCACGCCCATCATCTCGGCAATCTCCTCATAGGGATACCCTTCCACGTCGGCCAGCACGACGACCATCCGCAGATCCTCGCGCAGGCCAAGCAGTGCGTCCTGCAGCCGGCGGTCGACCATCTTGTCGAGCGCCGCCCGCTCGACGTCGGCTGCCGGGTCGGGCTGCTCGCGCGCCATCTGGCCCTCGCTCGTCGCGATGGGCTCGTCGAGAGACTGCACCCGTGTCTTGGGTCTGCGTCGCAGCAGATCGATGTAGAGATTGGTGACGATCCGATACAGCCATCCCTCCAGGGCCGCGTCGGGTTCGATGCGCCGGAGCGCCTTCCAGACGCGCACAAACGCTTCTTGCGCCAGGTCCTTGGCGTCCGCCTCATTTCCGGCCATGCGGTACGCTACCGCATAGACGTGTTTCGAATAGCGGGCCACGAGCGCCTCGAAGCGTGCCACGTCATCGGGGGAATATGGCGATCGAGCGTTGTCGGTCGCCTTTGCCACACCACTCCTGCGCCCGCGACCCCCGATCTGTACTACGGGGACGGGGCGACTTGGGTTCCGCTAGTCGAGCCGGAGCACGGGCTCCAGCCGCCGCAGGAGCTTTCTCCCGAACCCCTGGACCTGGGCCAGATCGTCCAGCCGCCGGAACAGACCCTGCTGTTCCCGGTGCGCGATGATGCGGCGCGCCAGTACTGGTCCGATCCCGGGGAGTCGCTCGAGATCCTCTGCGGTCGCCGTGTTCACGTTCACCGTCCGGGCGTGCTCCCCTCCCTCTGTCTTTGACGGTGATTTGGCCGTCCGGGGATGGGTGCGTTCAGCGGTCCCACCGGGTGCGGGTCTGTTGACCGTGGGAAACGGGTAGGGGGCCTGAACAATTCTGGGGACAATGACACGGTCGCCGTCCCGCAGGACGGCCGCGAGGTTGATGCGGTTGAGGTCGGCGATCAGTGTGGGTCCGTGCGCGGCGACGATCGCGTCCTGCACGTGCGCCCCGGCCCGCAGCAGGTACTGGCCGGGCCACACGACTTCCCCGACGACGTGGACCTTGATGGTCGCGGGGGCGGCCGGCGTCGCCACGACGACCGGCTCGGGCGCGCGCTGATAGACGACGATCGCGAAGATGGCCGCGAGCAGCGCCGCCCCGAAAGCGGCCAGCGCAACCTGTTCAACCCTCGAGATAGCAACCACCCCCGTCCCTGTCATCGGACAGGGCGTGGGCGTTGTTCAGGGCGACCGGCTCAGTGCACGACCACGTTGACCAGCTTGCCCGGCACCACAATGATGTTGGCGACGCGCTTTTCCTCAATGAACTGGCGTACCCGGGCGTTCTTGAGCGCCAGATCGCGCGCTTCTCCCTCGGTGATCCCCGCCGGCACCTCGACCCGATCCCGCACGCGCCCGTTCACCTGCAGCACGAGCGTGACCTGGGCCGCGGACGCCTTCGCCCGATCAAAGACCGGCCAGGCCTGCTGGTGCACACTGTAGGGTTGCTGGAGGTGCTCGACCCAGCTCTCTTCGGCGAAGTGCGGGCAGATCGGGGCCAGCAGCAGCACCAGCGTCCGGGTCGCCTCGCCCCAGAGCGGCGAGCCCGCAAGCGAGGTGCCCCTCACGCGCTGCAGGAAGTTGGTGAATTCCATCAGCGCCGCGATCGCGGTGTTGAACCGGAACCCTTCGAAGTCTTCGGTCACGCGCTGTGTGGTCCGATGGATCCAGTACTCTAAGTCGCGAGCCCGTATGAGCTCGCCACCGTCCTTCGTGGTTGCCGCGGCACCGCCCGCGGTCTCGGTCACCAGGCTCCACACCCGCCCCAGGAACCGGACAATGCCCTCGATCCCCTGCGGGTTCCATGGGCCGCCTTCGTCCCACGGTCCGATGAACATCAGATAGGCGCGGATCACGTCGGCGCCGTACTGCTCAACGAGACCGTCCGGGTTGACGACGTTGCCGCGCGACTTGCTCATGCGAAATCCGTCCGGCCCGAGAATGATCCCCTGATTGAACAGCCGCTTCATCGGCTCGCCAAACTCGATCAGCCCGAGGTCACGCATGACCTTGGTCCAAAACCGCGTGTACAGCAGGTGCATGACGGCATGCTCGATGCCGCCGGTGTACTGATCGACCGGCAGCCAGTAGGCCCCGGCCTTGGCATCGAAGGGCGCCTTGTCGTCGTCCGGGCTCAGGTAGCGGTATTGATACCACGATGAGTCGATGAACGTGTCCATCGTATCGGTCTCGCGTTCCGCCGGCCCACCGCACTTTGGGCAGACGACGTGGCGGAATCCCGCGTGATACTTCAGAGGCGACTCACCGGTCGGCTTGAAATCTGCGTCGTCGGGGAGTACGACCGGCAGGTCATCGTATGGAACCGGTACCGTGCCGCAGTCCTTGCAGTAGATAACAGGTATTGGCGTGCCCCAGTACCGCTGCCGGCTGATCAGCCAGTCGTGCAGCCGGTAGTGCACCTTCCGCTCACCGACGCCGCGCGTGACCATGTCGTCGGCGATGCGCTGCCAGCCCACGTCCGAAGGCAGACCGTCATACCGCCCGGAGTTCACCATCGTGCCCTCGTCCAGATACGCTTCGGTCAGCGGCTTGCCGTCCCAGCCGGGCGGCGCGATCACGACCGGAATAGGCAGGTTGTACTTCTTCGCAAAATCAAAGTCGCGCGTGTCGTGGGCCGGGACGCCCTGAATGGCCCCGGTGCCATACGTCAGCAACACATAGTCGGCGATGAAGATCGGCACGTTGGCGCCGTCCATCGGATTCAACGCATAGGCGCCGATGAAGCAGCCGTCGCGATCCTTCTCGGTCGAGAGGCGCTCGATGTCCGATTCGCGCGCGGCCTTGAACTTGTAGGCTTCGACCTCGGCGCGG
>JBGQGY010000085.1:0-16925 GCA_041497675.1 bacterium
GTCCAGCTGACGAGACCGAGCGCGAGAAACACATTGTAGAGGCTCGGGCCGATGACAGCCATGATGGCAATGGCGAACAGCAGTCCCGGAAACGCAAAGACGACTTCGGTAAGCCGCATGATCAGTTGATCGACGCGGCCGCCGAAGAACCCCGCCAGGAGCCCCAGCGTGACGCCAATCGCCACGGCGGACGCCTGCACCGCGATCCCCACCCCAAGCGAAATACGCGCGCCGTAGATCATGCGGCTGAAGACGTCACGCCCAAACGTGTCGGTACCGAGCAGAAAGGGCGCGCCGGGTGGGCGAAGATAGTTGTTCAGATCGGCGTCGCGCACCGGGTCGAACGGGGCGATCACCGGCGCCAGCGCCGCGGCCAGCACCAGCACGCCGACGAGCACGCCCCCGATCGCCAGGTTGCGCAGACGGCGGGCGCGACGCCACAGCGAGGGGTTCACGCGTACCGGATCCTCGGGTCGAGCCACGCGTATGACAGATCCACGAGCAGATTGAGCAGGATAAAGACGCTCGCGATAAACAACACGCAGCCCTGGACCATCGGCAGATCGCGCACACCGATGGAGTCAACCAGCAGCCGGCCGGCGCCGGGCCACGAGAACACGCGCTCGGTGATGACGGCGCCGCTCAACAGCGCACTCATCTGGACGCCTACGATGGTCACGATCGGTATGGCCGCGTTGCGCAAGGCGTGGACCAGAATCACACGGCGTTCGGACAACCCCTTGGCCCGGCCCGTCCGGATGTAGTCCTGCCGGATCACTTCGAGCATCGACGACCTCGTCAGCCGCGCCACGACCGCCGCCAACCCCACGCCGAGCGTGAGGGCCGGCATGAGCAGATACGGGATGGCCGGCCCGTATCCCGACGGCGGCAGCCACCGCAGCTTCACCGCGAGCGTGTAGATCAGCAGGATGCCCAACCAGAAGTTGGGGATCGACACGCCGATCGTGGCGACCACGATACTGGCTGAGTCGAGCACCGTGTTCTGCCGGAGCGCGGCGACCACGCCCAGCGGGATCCCGATGAGAACGGCAAGCCCCAACGCGGCGCCGGCCAGCGCGGCCGTGGCCGGCACGCGCTCGAGGATCGAGGGCAGAACGTCCTGGTCGGTGCGGTACGAGATGCCCAGGTCGCCGCGTGCCGCGTTGCTCAGAAACTTTAGGTATTGGACGGGGACCGGTGCATCGAGCCCCCACCTGGCGCGGAAGCGCTGGGCGGCCGCCGGATCGACCGCGGCCATCTTCTCTTCCATCAGGAGCGCCACGGGATCGCCGGGGACGATCTGCATGAGCACAAACGTGACCATCGTCACGCCGACAAAGACCGGCACCGCGAGCAGGATCCGGCGGAGGACAAACCGTGCGAGGCCCGCCACCGCCATCGACAGTGTCAGCGCCCCGGCCGGATCCAGACCTTCTGCATGGGCTGAAAGTCTATCTCGATTGGGTTGCCCACTAGACCAACGACGTTGCGTTGATGCACCAGCACGGCCTTGTTGTAGTTGAAGAAGAACCAGGGGGCGTCGGCGACGATGAGATTCTCAGCGTCCCGGCAGAGCTTCACCTGCCCGCGCGGGTCGAACGTCCGCTCGGCTTCATCAATAAGCGCATCGACCCTGTCGTTCTTGTAGCGCATCCGGTTGCCGGCGGGCCCCACGTTGCGCCGGCGGAACGGCCCGAGGTAGTCGACACAGTTCGGGCCGCCGCCGTGCGACAGCACCCAGGCCGGGATCTCCCCTTTGCCGGCGCGGTCGAGCATCACGCCAAAGTCCTCCTGCACGATGCGGGCGCGGATGCCGACGGCGGCCAGGTAGCGCTGAAATCCCTCCAGCCACCGCCCGGTCACCGAGTTGGCCGCCCCGTGCAGTTCGAGATCAAATCCGCCTTCCCGGCCGGCCTGCGCCAGCAAGACCTTCGCCCGCGCCGGATCGTACTCATACCCTTTCAAGGTGGGATTGTAGGCCGCGTGGCTCGGCGGGAAGACCCCGGTCGCCACGAAGGCCTTGTTTTGCAAGATGGTGCGCACCATCGCCGCCTTGTCGATCGCCAGATTGATCGCCTGCCGCACGCGGACGTCGTCGAGCGGCGGCCTTGTCACGTTCAGCCCGACGTGGCGTGTGAACAACTCGGGCACCTCGATGATGCTCGACTTCCACGCGGGATCGTCCGCATACCGCCGGTAGGTGACGTCGGTCAGGATCATGTACTCGAGGCGGCCGGTGTCAAATTCCGCCTGCGCCGTCGCCGGGTCGGGGATGATTCGAAACGTCAACGTGCTGAGATACGGGCGGCCTTCCCAGTACTCCGCGTTCGCCCGCAGGACGATGACATCGTCTCGGCTCCACGACTCGAAGATAAATGGGCCCGAGCCGACGGGGTGCTGCCCAAACGCCCGGCCCAACCTCGTCACGTCTTCTCGTGGCACGATGAAGAGGCTCGTGAACGCCAGGGGAAACGTAGCGTTGACAACACTGTTTGTCACCGACAGGCGGTAGCGGTCGAGGATCTTGATCTCCGCGATGCGGTCGAAGGCACGCGCAAATGGCGAGGCGGTCTCCGGCGCCAGCAGGCGCTCGAGCGTATATTTGACATCCCCGGCCACCACCTCGCGCCCGTTGTGAAACCGCACGCCCCGCCGCAGGCGAAAGGTGATGGTTCGGTGATCCTCGCTGATGGTCCACGCGTCGGCAAGACCCGGTTCCAATTGCAACGTCTTGGGATTGGTGCGCAGCAACGAGTCGAACAGGTTCATCTTGACGGAGATGGCGCGGACGGTCGGCGCCTGTGCCGGGTCGAGGCTCGCCGGGTCGCCGTCGAGCTGGCGGCGAAACCGACCGCCCGACACCGGACTCTGGGCAGCGATCGGCGCGAGGCTCCCCACCTGCACGAGGATCAGCACCACAGCCGCCGCCAGCATTACCCGATACATCACAGACCTCACTGCGAGGTTCTTGCCGCGGTGAGAACACCCCTCCCGCGTCAATTCGACAGGAGCCTCTTTGCCTGCCGTGGAAGCCGCGCGTAGGCCGGCCGCCCGAACACCCACGCCCGGAGGTGAAGTGTGATCGATCTGAACGAGGTCTCGCAGGACAAGCTGATGGAGTTCACCCGCACCATCGCGCAGTGGACCAGGCTCTCCGGCAGCGCGGAGGAGCGCGCCGCCGCCGAGTACGTGGCGGGGGAACTGCGGACGATGGGGTACGACGTCCGCATCCTGGAACACGACGCCTACATCAGCCTGCCGGGGAAGACCTCGCTGCGCATCACGGCGCCGCAGACCCGCGACGTGCGCTGCATCACGCACTCCATGGGCAGACCCACCGGCCCGCAAGGTGTCACGGCCGAACTCGTCTACGCCGGCCGCGGCGAACTCGACGATTACGCCCGCAGCGGCGCGGCGGGCAAGTTTGCGCTCGTCGAAGGGCGCGCGACCCCCCAGCACGCGGTCAACGCCACGCGGGGCGGCGCCTTGGGTCTCGTCTGTATCAGCGGCCGCGTCGCGCACGAGATGTGCTGCTCACCCGTCTGGGGCAACCCGTCTGCCGCTACGGTCGCCACGCTGCCCGCCGTGCATCTCATTTCGGTGGACAAAGCCGACGGCGAGTCGCTGCGAGACCTCTGTCGCCAAGGGCGGGTCGAGATTCGGGCGACCGCCGAGGTACAGACGGGGTGGACGACAACGCCCATTGTCCAGGCCGATCTGGCGCCGGGGCATCCCGCTGCCGAGCAGACCTTCGTGCTCTTCTCCGGCCACCTCGACTCGTGGTATCTGGGCGCGATGGACAACGGCAGCGCGAACGCCGCGATGCTCGAGGTCGCGCGGTTGGCGGCGCATCATCGAACCGCGCTGCGGCGCGGCCTCCGCGTCGTCATGTGGTCGGGACACTCGCACGGCCGGTACTCATCGTCGGCATGGTACGCCGACACCTTCTTCGTGGAACTGGACGAGCGGTGCGTGGCGCACGTCAACACGGACGCGCTGGGCGGCGTCGGCGCGGATCAGTTTGGCACCAACTCGATGCCCGAGACGGCGGCGCTGGCGATTGATGCGACGCGTCGTGTCGCGCAGGCGCCGATGGACGCGCACCGCGTCGGTCGGAACTCAGACCAGTCGTTTCACGGCGTCGGCATCCCGTGCATTCTCGGCGTGGTCTCAAAACAGGCAGACGGCGGCACCGGATGGTGGTGGCACACGCCGCATGACACGATGGACAAGATCGATCCCGCCCGGCTGACCAGAGACGCCAGGATCTTCGCAGACGTGGTCGGGCGATTGGTGACCGAGGACGTGCTGCCGCTCGACTATGCGGCGAGTGCGGCCGACATCCGGCAGAATCTCGACTCGCTCGCGCAGGCGGCGGGCGGGCGCTTCGACCTGACGCCGGCCATCAGCGAAGCGGCACGGCTCGAATCCTTGTGCCGGCGGCTGAGCGATGCGGCCCGCACGGCCGGCGTGCGCGCGCCACACATCAACGAGTGCCTGCGACAGCTGGGGCGCATCTTGATACCGGTGACCTACACTCGCGCAGGCCCCCACGCGCACGACCCCGCCCTCGAGGTGCCGTTCCTGCCGAAGCTCCAGCCTGTGCGCCAGTTAACCGCCTTGTCGAAGGGGAGCGATGGCGAGAAGTTCCTGTTGGTGGACTTGATCCGGGCACGCAGCGAAGTGACGAGCGCCCTCCGCCGTGCGTGCGCGGTCGTTGAAGCGTGCCTGGCCTCGGTGCAGACCTGACGGCTGTCCGTACGCCCTGAAAAGTCACAATGACGCAAGCGATAACTGTGTAGTATGAGGCTTGCCGAACGATGTATGACAATGTAGGATATTTCTTGGTGACGCCATGATGAAACGAACAGTATACCTCCCGGATCGAATCGCGTCGGTCGTCGAGCACTACTTGCGTGCTCACCCAGGGGCGACGTTCTCTGCATTGGTCCAGAGGGCCTTGCGAGAGCATCTTCAGCGGCCCCGTGCTGATCGAATCCTCGCGCTGGCCGGGTTGGTGAAGAAGAGAATCGGCAACGCCCGAAGTCGCGCCGAGGACGAAGTCATTGCGAAAGAACGGTGAGAGTCCGGCCGCCGTGGTCTTGGATGCCGGGCCCCTCATCGCGCTGGTTCATGCGGCGGACCAAGATCACGCCACCTCGGTGGCAGGCTTCCGGCAACTCGCTGCTTCTGGCGCGCGCTTGATTGCGCCGCTGCCGATCGTCTTCGAAGTCTACAAGTGGGTGCTCTACAATGGGGGGAGCAGAGCCGCGGGGCGGGCTTTGAGCACGCTCGTGGAAGCCACCGAGGTCGTGTACCCGAGCCCCGAGGAGTTTGGCGGCGTGCGGGAACTCGTCGCCGCACTTCCTGACTGGCAGGGCACCCTGGAAGACGCGCTGGTAGCGCTCATCGCGCTGCAACTCCACGTGCCCCTGTGGACCTTGAACTACCGTGACCTGAGCGCCTTTCCGCGGTTGTCGTTCTGGACTCCGAATTGAGGCGCGTCGTGAAGGGCAAGCCGACCGGGCGCATGCCCATCCAGTCACGCCTGGCAGACTTCTCGCCTGCACGCCTCCGAAGGATACTGGCCGATCTCCCGCCTGCCAAGGGCTATCGCCTGGACGTCAAGCCCCTGCGGTACCGCAGCGGCCCGCACCTTCAGGCCCTGTGCGACTATGAAGCGCGCGCTCTCACCGTACAAGTTCCCGAACCGTTCCGGCCCTTCAGACAGCGCATCCCCTACCGGGCCCAACGCATCAAGTCACGCGCGGCGCGCGGTGACCGGTTTGCGTTTCGGTGGTTTTACCGCGACATCGTGTTCCGCACCAAGACCGAAGTCATTCGCTTCCTGTATTGTCACGAGTTCTATCATTACTACCTCCACGAGGTGCTCGGGAAGAAGGGCTCGGCCGAGACGGCGTGCGACCGGTTCGCCCTCCGGTACTTCCGTAAACGCCCATCGAGCAACCACATTACAATGCCCTGAAACCTTCTCTAGAACAGGACTAAACTCTGCCCCAATTCGGCATATACATGGTGCATCCCATCCCCGCCGGAGGCTTTCCCGCCACCGCGACGCGAAGGAGTGAGCCGAATGGCAAAGAGGATTCACCTGCATGTCAAGGTCCGTGATGCGATGGGCAACGTCACCGTGTACGACACGGCCGGGCTCGTCGATGAGCCCCCGGTGATCCATGAAGTCGTCTTCGATCCGCCCATGGTCCCGTCCGGTGGTTCCACACGGCTGACGATCCGCGCACACGATCCGGAAGACGAAGCGTTGACCTACGAAGTCCATGCGAGCGAGGGCGTCATCGAGCCGACAGATCAACCGAACGTGTTCATCTGGCGCGCCGCCTAGATGCTTGAACTTCGCATTACCGTCCGGGATCGCTTTGGGCAGGCTGCCCACCGGACGTTCACGATCGAGGTCGCCAAGCCGAGCCAGCCGGGGCCGGTCGACGTTCGCAGGCCGGGCCGGCCCCGCCAGCGCATCCGGCTTGGACAGATCCTGATCGAAGCGGGTCTCGTCACTCAGGCGCAGCTCCAGCAGGCGCTGGAACGTCAGCAAGAGACGGGTGAGCGTCTCGGTCAGATCATCCTTGGTATGGGTCTCGGCTCCCAGGAGGGGGTCGCGGCCGCGATCGCCCAGCAGTTGCATATTTCGTTCGTCCGCCTGAGCGAAACAAGACCCGATGAAGCGCTCTTGCTGCGCGTGCCGGAGTATCTGGCACGGCGCCATCAGGTGATCCCTCTCAGCCAGGCGGATCGCACCCTCACGCTCGGTATGATCGACCCGGTCGACATCCTTGCGATCGATGAGGTCCGGCGCGTGACGGGTCTCGAGATCGAGCCCGCGGTCATCACGGCCGATGACTTCCAGCGCGCGCTGAGCGTGTATCCGACGTCGGATACCGCCGTCGATGACGCGATCCAGGCGATCATGCCCTTCGATGAGCGGTTTGCGGAAGAGGAGCCCGACCGGCTGAAAGAGCTAGCGGATGAGGCGCCGGTCGTGCGCTTGGCCAACCTCATCATCATCCAGGCCGTCCGCCAGGCGGCCAGCGACATCCACGTCGAACCGATGGAGACCCTGATGCGGGTCCGCTATCGCGTCGACGGCACGCTGTACAGCGCCATGACACCCCCCGCGCGCGTCCAAGCCGCGCTGATCTCGCGCCTGAAGATCATGGCCACGATGAACATCGCCGAGCGGCGGCTCCCGCAGGACGGCCGCATCCAGCTCAAGGTCGACGATCACGATATCGACCTTCGCGTGTCCTCGATCCCGACCACATGGGGCGAGAAGATCGTCATGCGGATCCTCGACAAGCGCGCCGCCTTCGTCGGGATCGACAGGCTGGGCATGGCGCCCGATGATCTGACGCGCTTCGAGCGAATCATCTCCAGACCACACGGGATCATCCTGATCACGGGCCCGACCGGGTCGGGCAAGACGACGAGCTTGTACGCGATGCTGAACCGGTTGAACAAGACCGAGGTCAACATCACGACGATCGAGGACCCGGTCGAGTATCAACTCCCGGGGATCTCGCAGGTCCAGGTGAATCCACGAGCCGGGGTCACCTTCGCCACCGGCCTACGCTCCTTCTTGCGGCAGGACCCGGACATCATCATGGTCGGCGAGATCCGCGACGAAGAAACGGCCCGCATCGCGATTCACGCCGCGCTGACCGGGCATTTGGTGTTGAGCACGCTGCACACCAACGATGCGGCGGGCGCGGTCGCCCGTCTCACCGGCATCGGGTTGGAGCCGTTTCTGGTGGCCTCATCGGTCGTGGGTCTCATCGCGCAGCGGCTCATCAAAGTACTCTGCGAGCACTGCAAGGAGCCGTACACGCCGCCCGATGATCTGCTGGCGCGCCTCGGGATCCCGGCGAACCCGGCGCCGACGTTCTACAAGGCCACGGGCTGCCCGCACTGCAGCCAGTCGGGGTATAAGGGCCGGGTCGGCCTCTTTGAGGTCATGCCGATGGACGACCGCATCAAGGACCTGATCACCCGCAATGGCACCGCCGACCAGATCCGCGAGGCCGCGGTGGCCGCAGGCATGAGGACACTGTCGCAGGATGCCCTCAGCAGAGTGGTCTCTGGGGTCACGTCGGTGGAAGAAGCGCGCAGGGTCGTGTTCACGCTCGACCAGTCGCGCCGCCGCGTGGTGCAGGCCTCGCCGGCGACCGCTTAGCGAGTCCGGTCCCTGCCCAGCCGGTCCAAGAGTCCTTCCGCGGTCTCGTCAATCTCGATCATGCGCCGATTTTCCGGTTTGATGAACTGCTGCTCGACCGCGTGGTCGAGGAAACCGATCAGGCGGTCATAGTACCCGCACACGTTGAGGAGACCGCAGGGCTTCTCATGGACGCGGAGTTGCGCCCACGACACGATCTCGAAGAACTCGTCCAGCGTGCCGAGACCACCCGGCATCGCAATGAACGCATCGCCCAGATCGGCCATCAGCGCCTTGCGTTCGTGCATCGAGTCGACGACGCGCAGATCCGGCAGCTCCTTGTAGGCGACCTCGCGCTGCACGAGCAGCCGCGGGATCACCCCCACCACTTCGCCGCCGGCTTCAAGCGCCGACGACGCCAGCTCGCGCATGGTGCCGATGCCCGACCCGCCGTATACGAGACCGATCTTCCGGTCCGCCAGCAGGCGGCCGAGCCCGCGGGCCGCGTAGACATACTCCGGTCTGGCACCGATGTTCGATCCGCAAAAGACCGTCACGCGTTTCAATGCCAGCGCGCTCACGCGTCATGCTCCCGAATCCGCGAAGCCAGGACCAGCCGCGCGGCGGAGATCGCGGCGGCCGCCAGCCAGATCGTCGTGAAACTGCCCGTACGATCCAGCACCCAGCCGAAGATCACGCCTGCCAGACCCGAACCCGCCTGCGCCGCGGCGACGGTGATCGACGAGATGACCCCCGCCCGATCGGGCCCGACGCTCTCGATCGCCAGGACGGTCAGGGGGGTCACGGCGACCGATATGCCCGTGCCCAGCACGAAGACGAGTGCGTACAGCAAAGCGCCCCTGCCGACCACCGTCAAACCGAGGAACGAGACCAGCAGGGTGGCGGTGCCGAAGTAGACGAGCGGCAGGCGTCGGCCTATGCGGTCGGAGAGGATCCCCGCGGGATACACGCCGGCCATTTGCCCGACCAGCACAATGCCCATGATGTACCCGCCCTGCACCTTCGTGTAGTGGAGCACCTGAGTCAGGTGCGTAGGCAGCCACCCGAGCGCCCCATTAGCGGTGAACAGTCCCAGCAGCGCCGTCACCGTGATCAACGCAAGGTTGCGGTCAAGCAGCCCACGCAGCGGAGTGCGAGGCCGGCCGGATGGCTCGCCGGCCGCCGCCCGATCGATCCCGGCCGACGGTAAGAGCGCCAACGCCCCGGCGCACAGCAGCGGCAGGCTCAGCAGCAAGTATTGATAATTGACCCACTGACTGAGCACCGGCAGGAGGCTGAGCGCCGTGAGCGTGCCGAGACCGGTGGCCGTGTCCATCACACCGACGGCTTTGCCACGGATGTCGCGGGTGAAGCGCACGGCCACGAGCTTGAGCGACGCGGTGAATGTCATGGCCACAGCGGCACCGGCCAGGACTCGCGCCGCCAGCGCGACCGCATAGGATTGCGTAAGCGCCACCACGACGCCGGTGAGTCCCATCAGGATCAGACCGATCGTGAACTGTCGGCGCGGGTTGGCGTAGTCGGCGGCGGACCCCGCGGGGATCAAGGACGCGGAGTATCCGAGGAAGAACGCTGAGAAGAGGGTGCCGGCGCCCGTGTAGCTGGTGCCGAAGCGCGTCATCAGTTCGGGATAGAACGGCACGATGTTCAGCCGGGCCACAAAGGCGACAAACCGTCCGGACGAGAGCAGGACCAGGAGGGGCATGTGCCCGCGCAGCGGTTTCACGGTGGGGTTCAGACGTCGATGACTTCGCGGGCCGCCGGGATCATCCTTGCCGGTGGATCGAGCCGCCGCATGGGTGAGGACAAGGCCGGGCTCGTCTTGGGCGACCGCACGCTGCTCGCCCACGTCATCGGTCGCGTGGCATTCGTGTGCGAACCGGTGCTCGTCGTGGCGCGCGCCGCAGATGAGTATCCGGACTGCGGCGCCACGGTCATCGCCGACCGCTGGCCGGGCAGCGGACCGCTCGGCGGGCTCATCACCGGGCTCGGGACGGTCGCCGCACCGTTCGCCGCGATGGTCGCCGCCGACCTGCCGTTTGTCGAACCGGCGTTGCTGTCGGGTCTCCTCACGCTACGCGAGGGGTGGGACGCGGTTGTCCCAGAGATCAGCGGGCTCCCGCAGCCGCATTGCGCCATCTACGCCCGCGCAGCGATTGGGGTGGCCGAGGCGGTCTTTGACGCCGGCGGGAGGTCGCTGCGGGAGATCCTCGACGCGCCGGGTCTGCGCGTCCTCTACGTGAAGGACGAGCGGCTCCGCGCCTGGGATGCGGATCTGCGGTCGTTTCTCAACGTCAACACACCTGAGGATCTCCAACTGGCGCGTGAGATGCTGGAGAACGCTTAAGCGCCGGACACCTGGGATTCGAGCCGGATGCGCTCGCGTCCGGCGTAGATATTGAACCGCTCACCCCTGAGGAATCCCACAAGCGTCATGCCAAACTCTCGCGCGAGATCCACCGCCAGACTGCTCGGCGCCGAGACCGCGCAGAGCACCGGGACGCCCGCCACCAGGCTCTTCTGCACGAGCTCAAACGACGCCCGGCCGCTGACCATGACGAGGTGATCGGCGAGCGGCAGCCGGTCCTCCAGGAACGCCCACCCGACCAGCTTGTCCAGGGCGTTGTGCCGCCCAACATCCTCACGCACGGCGACGAGCGCCCCGTCGCGGTCGAACAACGCGGCGGCGTGCAACCCGCCGGTCGTGCGAAACACCCCCTGCGCCGCCGCGAGCTTTTCGGCCAAACCCGCGAGGAGCTCCGGCGTGATCTGCGGACCCGGCAACAGCCGCGGGTACCCGCGAAGGTGCAGGGCCTCGAGACTCGCCTTCCCGCAGACGCCGCACGCGCTCGTCGTGTAGAAGTGCCGTTCGAGGACGGCCAGATCCGGAAGCTCGCGCCCCCGCAACGCTACCTGGACGATGTTGTAGTGCTGGTCGGCGTCGACGTCGGGATCGGTGCAGTAGGTGAGGCGGTGGACCTGATCGCGTGACCCCAGCACGCCCTCGGCAAACAAGAAACCGGCGGCCAGCTCGAAGTCGTGCCCGGGGGTGCGCATCGTCACCGCCACCGTGCGCCGCTGCGACCCCGCGAGCAGCCGGATCTCCATCGGCTCCTCGGTCGCCACCTGGTCGGACCGTTTGTGCACGCGGGCGCCCGCCACGCTCCACAGATCCATGGGACTCTTGCTACCGGACCTGGCCATCGATCCTCTCCACCCAGACGACCGCGTTGTAATCGGGGATGTCGGCCTCGGGCGAGCGCCGCCGGCGGTCGATCAGCACATTCCCTTCGGGCCAGTGCACTTCCAGATTCCCTGGTCTCATCGGGGCAATGCACACGTGGCCGCGGAACTCGCCGGCCCCGCTGCGCAGCACAATCGCGTCGGCGCCCTTCAGCCCCAATCGATCGGCATCCTCGCGACTCATCAGGACGGCCTCGCGCGTCGCGCCGGTGAGGGCATCGTGTCGCTCCTGCACCATACTGTTGAACTGCTTGCCTCGCCTCGTTGCAACGACGAATGCGCCCTCAGGCACGTGTCGGGCCGGCAGCGGTACCACCGTGAAATGGGCCTTCCCGTCGGGGGTTGGAAACTGCCAGCCGGCGCAGAGGTGCGGTCCGCCGTACTGGAACGAGTCGCCGGCCCTGGACAACCGTTGGACGCCATCATAGAAGGGGATCGCGCGCGCGATCTCCTCCCGAATGGCCGGCGTCCCCTGAAACCGCAGCCTATCGGCCAGATCGGGCCGGACGCGGCGCGCCAGATCCATGAACACGTCCCATTCGGGCCTCGCCTCGCCGATGCGGCGCCCCGGAATCTCGGGGCTGAAAATCACGCGGCGTTCCGTGCTCGTCTCGGTCACACCACCCGGTGTCTCGTAGCGCGTCGCCGCAGGCAGCAGCACAACCACGTCGGCAGGATCGAGCAGCATCTGCGTCGACAGGACGATGTCCATATGCGCGCGCACCGGCACGCGTCCCAATGCCGCGCGCGCGTGCGCGGGATCGGGCAGCACCTCCATGAAGTTCCCGCCCACCGAGAAGAGCACGTCGAGACGTCCCTCGGACGCCGCATCGATCATCTCGGGCGCGGTCATCCCGCGGTGATCGGGCACCGGAAACCCCCACAAGTCCGAGAACCGTCGCACGTGGTCCGCCGCAAACGGCAGCCCGCCGGGCAGCACGGTGGCATACGCGCCCATCTCGGCGCCGCCCTGAACGCCCGAGTGGCCACGAATCGGCATCAGCCCGCACCGCTCCCGGCCGACAAAACCGCGCAAGAGACCCAAGTTGATGATCGCCCGAACGTTGTCCTCACCGAACTCGTGCTGCGTCACCCCCATCGACCAGACAAGCACGGCCGTCTTCGCCTGACCGACCATCTGCGCAAACTCGAGCATGTCCTGACGCGACGCGCCGCTCTGGCGCTCGAGATCGTCCCAGGAGTGTACGTCCAGCGCGGCCCGCAGCTCCTCAAACCCCGCGGTGTGGTGATCGACAAAATCACGATCGACCCACTCGTGGTCGATCATCGACCTGATTGCACCGTTGAGGAACGCGATGTCCCCGCCGACGTTCACAAGAAAGAAGCGATCGGTCATCTTCGTACCAAACAGCGCGCTTTCGAGCACGGAGGGCACCCAGTACCGCTCCATGCCGGGCTCGCGGTAGCTGTTGATGCACACCACCTTCGTCCCGGCCTTTCGTGCGTGGTACAGATACTTCATCGCCACAGGCTGATTGTTGGCGACGTTCGACCCGATGAACACGATCACGTCGGCGCCGATCCAGTCGGTGTAAGAACAGGTCGTGGCGGCAACGCCGAGCGCCTGCTTCAATCCAAACGTGCTCGGCGCGTGGCAGACGCGCGCCGCGTTGTCGATGGAGCTGGTGCCCATCGCGCGGACGGCCTTCTGCGCGGCATAGTAGGATTCGTTGGACATCCCCCGGCTGGTCAGGTAAAACCCGATGCGGTCCGGGCCCGCCGCGCGGATACCGGACGCCACCAGGTCCAGCGCCTGCTCCCACGACACGCGCGTAAAGCCGGGCTCGCCGCGCCGCCGGATCATCGGGTGGGCGAGGCGGCCGAGGCTCCTGAGCTCCTCGCCCCGCTTGCCTCGAAGATCCTCGACACGCTCCAGCCGTCGCCCATCGAGCGCCGGCATGGTGTTCAACCGGAGCAGGCGCAGCCGGATATTGCAGAGATGGACACCATCGAGCGTCCAGTCGCGAAGACCCGCGGTCCCAAGCGCGCACCCATCGCAAACGCCGTGGGTCAGGATGCGGCGCGCGAACTGCCACTGGTCCCGGTTGTCCCACGCGGCCTTGAAGATCTCCAGATAGTTGTTGGGACGTTGCTCCCCGATCCCGAAGGGCTTCGAGCTGGCCCAAAGGCTTGGTGTCCACATGGTCATCGGGCGATTTCGCGGCGGCTCCCCTCACCCCTGCCGGGCGCTGCATCCGGTGCCCGGTGAAGGGCCGGGGCGGCGAACCGCCAATACTACTGTTCCTGCGGGTCTGCGATGCGGCGAACCACTGGTGACGGCGCGTTACCCTTCCGGCGCTTCCATTCCTGGAGCGTCCGGTCCACTCTTGTCCTGTTGATCCTGCTGGCCATCATCCCCGCCCTCGGCCTGACGCTTGGGGCGGGGGTCCAGGCGCGGCAACTGGCCCGCGAGGACGCCCGCGAGGACGCCCTGCGGCTCGCCCGGCTCGTGGCGTCGCGCGAAGAACGAGTGATCGAGGGGACGCGCCATCTGCTGGTGGCTCTCTCGCTCGTGCCGGAAATCCGCGGCGCGAGCGGCGATATGTGCAGCGCGATCCTGTTTGCGGTGCTGCCTTCCTATCCAGAGTATGTGAACCTGGGCGCTGCACGACCCGATGGCACCGTCTTCTGCGGCACGCGGCCACTTGCGACACCCCAGAGCATTGCGCGGGACACACACTTCACCCGGGCGGTCGAGACCCGCAAGTTTGCGGTCGGTGCCGCATTCGATGACCCAGGGACGGGAGCCCGAACGCTGGCGGTGGCGCACCCGGTGTTGGACGCGAACGGACGGCTCCTGGCCGTGCTGTTTGCGGGTCTCAAGGCCTCGTGGCTTGCCGACCTGGTGAGTGGCGTCAGCATTCCGCCGGGCGCCGAGGTCGTCATCTTCGATGTCCACGGCATGATTCTCGTTCGCAGCCCCGAGCCCGAGAAGTGGGCCAGCCGCGTCATGCCCGACGCGCCGATCACGCAGGCCATCCGTCAGACCCCGACCGGCGGGGTACGTGAGGTCCTAGGCGTCGACGGCGTCATGCGCCTGTGTGCCTTCACCCCGTTGTATGAAGATCCATCGAACAGTGTCTATGTCGCTGTCGGGCTCTCGACGCGCGAGGCCTTCTCGACGGCCAACCGGCTTCTGCTGTTCAATCTCCTCGGCGTCGGAGTCGCCGCAACCCTGGCACTGGCGGTCGCCTGGTGGGGCGGGGGCTTCCTGCTCGGGCGGCAGATCGAGGATCTGGCGCGGGCCGCTGCGCGCATTCGCGAAGGTGACACCTCGGTGAGGGTCGCCGCCCCGCCGGGACAGGGTGAACTGAGCCTGCTCGCCGCGGCCTTCAACAAGATGGCGGCGACCGTCCAGTCGCGTCAAGGAGAGGTCGAACGCGCCAACAAGGACCTGCGGGCTCTCTCCAGTCATCTCGAGCAGCGCGTGCAGGAACGGACGGAAAGCCTGCGCGAGGGCGAGGCGCGCTACAGAGATCTCTTTGAGAGCGCCAACGACATAGTCTTCACCATGGACATGCAGGGGATTCTGACCTCGATCAACCGCACCGGCGAACAACTGCTCGGATACACGCGCGAGGAGCTGCTCGGCAAGAGCTTTCTGCAGTTGGCGGCCCCGGAAAACCACGACGCCGCCCTCCGGCGTCTGGCCGCCAAAAGCGCCGGCGGTGACTCGATGCTCTACGAATCTGTCGTGATCGCGAAAGACGGCCGGCGCATCCCGATCGAGGTGAGCACGAAGTCGCTCCACCGCGACGGGAACCCCACCGAGGTCCTCGCCGTGGCGCGCGACATCACCGAGCGGAAGCGTGCCGAAGAGCAGCTCCGGCGCGAGACGGCCGAACGGGCACGGCTCGAAGCCGAGCTCGTGCAGTCGGCCAAGATGGGCTCGCTGGGGATCATGGCGGGCGGCATTGCCCACGAAGTGCGCAACCCGCTGGCGATCGCGTCGGCCGCGGCGCAACTGCTGCTGGAACAGCCAGACGACGAGCGGCTGCGCGCCGAGGGCCTGCAAAAGATTCAGACCGGCATCCAGCGCGCCACCGGCATCGTCGAAAATCTCTTGAAATTTGCCGGACCGATGTCTGGTGAGATGCAGCCGGCGGACGTGAACGATCTCATCAAGGAAACGCTCGCCCTAGTCGAGCACGAAATCACCCAGCGCGGCATCGACCTCCAGACACGTCTCGCCGACGGCCTGCGCCCGGTCCGCGCCAACGCGAGCGCCCTTGAACAGGTCTTGACGAACCTGATCCTCAACGCGTGCCAGGCGATGGACCAGGGCGGCATACTGACGGTGGCGACCGAATCGCAGGGGAGTGACGTCACCGTGCGCGTCGCGGACACCGGGCCCGGGATCAGGCCCGAGGACCTGCCCCGGATCTTCGATCCGTTCTTCACGACGCGCCCGCCCGGACAGGGCACCGGGCTGGGTCTGGCGATCAGCTATCGCATTGTCGAACAGCACCGGGGCACGATCGATGCGTTCAACAATGACGAGCACGGCGCGACGTTCGTCGTACGGCTGCCGGGTGTTGACACGGGTCGGTCCGCCGCCAGACTGCGCGCGGACAGGTTGGGGAGGTAACGGCGTGGCACGCGTCTTGGTCGTCGACGACGAACAGGATCTTCTCTGGGCGCTCTCGCGGAGTCTGGGCACCGCGGGATATGAGATCCTGACAGCCCGGACCGGTAGCGAGGCGCTCAGCCTGGCCCGCCGTCACCGGCCCGATCTGGTGATATTGGACATCATGATCCCCCAACCGGACGGGCTGGAGGTCTGCCGGCGGCTGCGGGGTGACCCCGTGCTGAGCGATGTCCCGATCCTCTTCCTCACCGCCAGACGCAGCGTCGAAGACCGTCTCCGAGGCTTGGAGGACGGGGGCGACGACTATCTGATCAAGCCGTTCGACATCCGCGAGCTCCGGGCCAGGGTCACCGCGCTGCTGCGCCGGACGCATGCCAGCGCGCAGCCACGCTCAAAGGAACTGGCGGTCGGCGACGTACGCCTGGATCCGGCGGTGCGCCAGGTCCTCGCTCGTGGAAGGCACGTCCAGTTGACGCCGTTGGAGTTCGACCTGCTCTACCACCTGATGGCGCATCCTGGGGAACTCTTCTCGTCGCAGGAACTCCTGCAGGCGGTGTGGGGCCACGCTCCCGAGTCACGCGACTACGGTCTGGTCCGGTGGCACATGATGAACCTGCGGCACAAGATTGAAGCCGATCCCGACCGGCCGGTCTACCTGAAGACGGTGCCGCGCCACGGGTATCTCTTCTCCGGGCGCCACACCGTCTAACGACGGCCTAACGGCATCCAACGCAGACCTAACACGCAGAGACGCTCGGACCGGATAGTGTCTATGGTAGTTCATGAGCGCAAGACTTCGTGCCACTGGGGCCGACTGCGTTGTCGTCGCGCCGACGCGTGAGGCAGGACTCCCCATTCGCGCGGGCA
>JBGQGY010000086.1:0-16682 GCA_041497675.1 bacterium
GATCAAGCCGGGTCTCCACGGCCGGCAGCCCAGCCTCGCCGATCTCCAGGACGGCGATCTGAAGCACAACATCGACTTCCGGTCGGTGTATGCGACCCTGCTCGACAAGTGGCTGGGTGCCGACCCGTCCAAGATCCTGGGCTCGGACTTCGAGCGGGTCCCCTTCTTGGCTTAGTGGCAACCCCTGCTGTACAATGATCCTGTACATCTCGTCGGAGGGGGTTCTTATGGCAATCCAGACATCTTACACAAAAGCACGGGCAAATCTCGCCCGGCTGTGCGATCTCGCGGCCGCGAACCGCGAAACGGTTATTATCACCCGGCGAGGCGCCCCGCGCGTGGCGCTGATCGCCGCCGATGAACTTACCAGTCTGCTGGAGACGGCTCACCTGCTGAGGGCCCCTAGGAACGCGGAACGGCTTGTCAGGGCGTTGGGGCGCGCGCTCCGGCGGAAAGGGTCCGTGAAGTCGCTCAGTGCCGTTCGCCGAGAGATTGGGCTTGGCAAGGGGAGTTAGCCGGAAGCGCGAGACAGTCTTTCAGCCCGAGTTCATCGAGGATTTGCGTTACTGGGTGGAGACAGATCGGAAGATCGCCCTTCGGGCATTCGATCTGATCGAGGCGATCGCGCGTGATCCGTACGAGGGCATCGGCAAGCCCGAGCCCCTGAAGTACCTCGCCTCCGGCGTGTGGTCCCGGCGGCTCACACAGGAACATCGGGTCGTCTACCTCGTCAGGAGTGACCGGATCGACTTCTTGCAGGCGAGATACCATTACATCTAGTCAAGGGGCCGGCTAGACATGGAGTTTACTGAAACGACCGCGTTCGCACTATCGGTAGCCCGTGAAGCCGCCGATCTCGTCATGCGCATCCTTCCTGAAGGCATGACGTCGAAGAACGTCCGGCACAAGGGACCCAGGGATCTGGTCACCCGCGCGGATCATGAAGCCGAACGGCTGATCACGGCGCGTATCCGGACTCGATTTCCGGATCACGGCATTCTGGCCGAAGAGGGCACCGCCGTGAGCGGCGATGCGCGCTGGATCGTCGACCCGATCGATGGGACGACGAACTTCGCGCACGGCGTGCCCATGTTCGCGGTGTCGATCGGGTACGAGGAGCGCGGGACGTTGCGCAGCGGCGTCGTCGTGGTCCCGCCGTTGGGCGAGTTCTTTGTGGCCGAGCGCGGGCTGGGGGCGTTCCTGATCGTGGGGTCCGCGGAACCGCAGCGGCTCGCCACCTCTCGCGTCGCTGAGTTGAGCGAGGCGCTGATTGCCACGGGACTTCCCGGCGAGCCGGTGCGCTCCGCGCATGTCGCCACCATTCCGTCGTTCATGCGCGACGCGCAAGAGGTGCGCATCATGGGCACCGCGGCCGCGCACCTGGCCTACGTGGCCGCGGGGCGGCTGGACGCGTTTTGGGAACCGGGTCTCAATCCGTGGGATGTGGCCGCGGGAATCTTGCTGGTGGAAGAAGCCGGCGGCCGTGTGTCGGACTTCAAGGGGCGGCCGATGAGCCCGCCGGGCGGCGATATCCTGGCGACCAACGGTCCCCTGCACACCATGCTGTTGGAACGGGTCAGCCGCCGGGCGTAGCTCCCGCCGCACCCGCGAGCAGGACGCGCGCGGCCATCGCGAATTGTAGCGCGCCCAGAACCCCCAGAACGGCGTACCCAACCATGAATTCGACGTGCATCCCCCGGCTCTGATCGCCGAGTGCTGTTGTGAACAGCCCCGGGTCGGCGGCGGCCGCCGCGGCCGAGTGAACCGCAGCGAGGAGGGGCGCGGCGACGAGCACCAATGACCACCAGCGCCCAGGGGACACCGGCGATGCGATCGCCCACGACGGCGCGGCCGCGTCGGCGTCGGCGATACCCAGCGTCTGCCGGAGCACCAGCAGGCGGCGCAGCCGCACAAACGCGGTCAGGGCCAGCGCAGCCGCCACGAGCGGGTAGATCCGCGCCGCCTCATCCATACCGAGTGGAAACCGCCCAAACACCTCGCGGGCCTTCGCCATCCGCTCCCTCAGCTCGACCTCACTCGCGCGCACCGCCTCGACGCTGGCCGCGATCTCCTGCTGTTGGGTCTTCGCCTGCGCCGATGCGGTTGCCAGCGTCTTCAACAATCCGCGGAGACCCGACTCGATACGGCGCATGGCCTCGTCGGCCTTTGGCGATGCGGCTCCAAACGTGGCGCCCGGGCGCTCCCAGCGCTTCCAGAAATAGGGGTCGGCGTCGAAGGCCTGACGCAGGATCTCGTTGAGCGAGATGACGTCCCGTCCTACGGCCCCCCGCGTCTCGCGAAGCATGCTCTCGACGTCGTGCGGGATATCCTTGATCGAGCGCGCCGATTCGAGGGCCTGGTCGAATGCCGTGGCGAGGGATTCGATCTCCTTGCCGATCTGCCGTCTGATCGCCTCATCGACGGTAATCGTCTCTTCCTCGGGGGCGGGCTGCGCGCCCTCCTTTGGCACCTTGACGCCGGCCCTGAAGGGATCGCCGGTGGCCCCGACGACCGCGCGACCGCGCGCAACAAACTCGGCGATGGACTTGCGCAGCCGCTCCGGTCCGGCGGCCAGCGCCTGTCTGAAGGGCGAGAGGGAGGTCGCTGCAGCCTCGGCGGCTCGTTGGACGTCTTCGCCGGACTTGATCTGCGCCCGCGCCGCGGCCAGTTTGTCGGAGATCACGGGGAGGCCGGCCCGCATCCGGAGGTAGGGAGCCACGACGAGGAGGTGAAAGGCGGCCAGCCCGAGCAACAACGCCGCAAAGAACCGGTGAAAGGCGCGGACCTCTGACGCATACCCCTCGCTCAACTGTTGCCTCCCCCCGAAGGTTGGCTTCTCCTCAACCTGAGTTGGCTGTCGGGGTGCCTGATGCCTGCCGTTGATCTCTTGTGACTCTCCATGTACTCTATTCTTAGACCGACGCGTCGGTCTAAGAATAGAACTTCTTGGGCCGGAGGATGAGTGTGGCAAGACGCGCGACGCTCGAATCGGCCACGAAGGGCCGCCTGCTTCAGGCGGCCATGGATGTCTTTGCCGACCGCGGGTATCACGGGGCCACCGTCGACGATATCGTGGCGGCGTCGGAGACCTCGAAGGGGGCCTTCTATCACTACTTCCCAAGTAAACAGGGAGTCTTCCTCAGACTGCTCGAGCAGCTCGCCGATCTGATCGAGTCCGGGGTCGAGACAGCCATCGAGCGTCAGCAGGGGGCGTTGGGAAAGGTCGAGGCCGCGTTGCGCGTCGTGCTCGAGGTGACGTCGGAGCGCCGGGATCTCGCGAGGATCTTGCTCATCGAAGCGGCCGCGCTCGGGCCTGAGTTCGAACAGAGCCGGGTCGGTATCCATCGCCGGTTTGCGACGCTGATCCAGCGCCACCTCGATCGCGCGGTCGCCGACGGCGACATCCCGCCTCAGGATACCGCCCTGGCCTCGGCCGCGTGGATCGGCGCGATCAACGAGGTCATCACACAGGGGCTGGCGTCAGGCAGCGATCTGCTTGTCGGTGTGGCATCTTTGAAGATGCTCCTGCTGCGGAGCATCGGAGCGACGATCGGCGATGACCGGAATCACTAGCATCGGCAAGACGACCAATTTGAGACGGGCGGCCGAAGAGGCTGCGGCCGGGCTACGACGCGCGATCGAGACAGCCGCGGCCAAGGCCTCGGACCTGAACGGGCCGGTGCTGGCATGGTCGTCGACGCGGATGCCCGAGATCGAGGTCCTCGATCTGTTTGCGCGGGCCGCCGCGCTGGCGCAGCCCCGCACACTCTGGATGCGACCCGACGCCGGATTCTCAATCCTGGCCATTGGCTCGGTCTGGGCGCACGTGAGTGACGGCCCTGCCCGATTCCGAGACGCGGGTCGCGCGTGGCGGGCCCTGAACCGAGCCGCCGTCGGAGAGTTCGACCTCAGCGCCCCCGTAGCCATGGCTGGTTTCGCGTTCGCGCCACACCGAACGCTCGGCTCTGAGTGGGAGGGCTTTCCAAGCGGGGTGCTCACCCTGCCGGCCCTCACGGTGCGGCAGACCCGCGCCGGAGCAATCCTTACCCTCGCGTCGGTCGTCAGTCCGCGGGCAGCCGTGTCTGGACAGGGCGAGTTGGTCCTGACGTGGCTGAGGATCGCGGCGGACGCGATGGCCCGGAACGGCGATGGCGGTGGAGTCATCGAGCGCGACACGACGCCGGGTCGCGAAGCGCTGCGCATCGCAGACGCCCGTCCCGATGCGACGCGATGGAAGGCGGAGGTGGCCGACGCGGCCCGTGCCGTTCGCAGCGGCGCACTGCGGAAAGTCGTGCTCGCGCGACAGGTCAAGGTGGAGGGCGTCGGGGCGGCGGAGACCGAGGTAATCGACCGGTTGCGTGAGGAGTATCCGGGATGCGCCGTCTTCGCCGTTGCGCGCGGAGATCGCTGTTTCCTCGGTGCGACGCCCGAACTGCTGGTTCGCGTGGAGGGCGGCACGGTCATGACGGGCGCCCTCGCGGGGTCCGCGCCGCGGGGCGCCACAGAGGATGAGGACCGCCGCTTCGGAAATGCGCTGCTCGCCAGCACCAAGGATCGTTTGGAGCACGCGGTCGTCGTGGAGGACCTGCGGCAGACGATCGACCAGGTGTGTACGGAGGTCTCGGTGGCGAGCCCACCGACCTTGCTGCGTGTTGCCAACGTCCAGCATCTGTTCACGCCTATCACCGGCCGCTTGCAGAATCATCTGTGCATCCTCGATCTGGTCGAGCGCCTGCATCCGTCGCCGGCGGTCGGCGGTTTGCCGCGCGAAGCGGCGCTGGCGTGGGTGAGCCGGCACGAAGGCTTTGACCGGGGCTGGTACGCGGGACCCATCGGCTGGATCGGTCATGATGGTGAAGGTGAGTTTTCGGTGGCGATCCGGTCGGCGCTCCTGCGGGGCCGAGAGGCGCTGCTGTTCGCGGGGTGTGGGATCATGGCGGATTCCGACCCCGATATGGAGTACAAGGAGTCGCAATTGAAGCTTCGATCGATGTTGTCCGCGCTCGGGGGCGGCTCGGTGCCGGATCTGGTGGACGTCTGAGTGGCCGCGCCCGAGAACGCCACGTACGCGTACGTCGGCGTGCTCATCGACGAGCTCGCGCGGTCGGGCGTCAGGCACCTGTGTCTCTGTCCGGGCTCACGGTCAACGCCGATTGCCATCTCTGCGGCGCGGCACCCCGGCCTGCGTGTGTGGACGCTGATCGACGAACGATCGGCGGCGTTCTTCGGGTTGGGTCTGGCGAAGGCGACGCGCGCACCGGTCGCCATCCTCTCGACGTCCGGGTCCGCCGCCGCCAACTTTTTCCCGGCTGTGATCGAGGCGCGTTACGGCCGCACACCGCTCGTCGTGCTGACGGCCGACCGCCCGCACGAGCTGCGGGACACCGGTGCCAACCAGACGATCGATCAGATCCGTCTGTACGGCGGGCACGTCAAGTGGTTCGTGGACATGCCCTTGCCGGAGGCCAACGATGCCGCGCTGCGAGCCGTGCGCTCGATCGCGGGGCAGGCCGTCGCCACGGCGCAGGACGGTCCGGCGGGTCCGGTCCACCTCAACATCCCATTGCGCGAGCCGCTGGTCCCCACGCCCCGACCGGCCGAGTTGCCGCCGGCGGGCGAGCGGTCTCGCGAAGTCTGGGAAGGGCGCGACGCGGGCCGCCCCTACACCGCGGCCAGCCGGTCACTTCGCGCACCGTCTCCCGAGACGGCACGGGCGCTGGCCCGCGATCTACGGTCCGCGCGCTGTGGGATCGTGGTCTGCGGGCCGCAGGACGATCCCGCATTTCCAGGCGCCGTCGCGAAACTGGCGGCCGCGTTGCAGTTTCCGATCCTCGCGGACCCGCTATCACAGGTACGCTGTGGCCCCCACGACCGCACGCTTGTGATCGACGCGTATGACGCGATGCTGCGTGTTCGGGCGATCGCGGAGGAGTTGACGCCCGACGTCATCGTGAGGTTCGGGTCGACGCCGGCGTCGCGACCGCTGGCCGACTACCTGACCCGTCAATCGGGCGCACGGCAGATCGTCGTCGACGAGAACCCGGTATGGACCGATCCGCTGCGTCTGGCTACCGAGGTCGTGCAGGCCGACCCGCGCCTGGCCTGTGAGACGCTGCTCGCCGCTGCGCCTGCCGGAGGTGCGACGGGCGGCGAGTGGGCTTCGCGCTGGCAGCGCCTCGGCGCACGGGCGAGACGGGCAGTGCGCGACCGGCTCGCGACGCTCCCCGAGCCCTTTGAGGGCAAGATCTTCGCGCAGTTGGGCGAGACGCTGCCCGACGGCGCGACCGTCTACGTCGGCAACAGCATGCCGGTGCGGGATGTGGATTCGTTTTTCGCCGGCACGCCCCGCCGCATCCGATTCGTGGGCAATCGCGGCGCCAGCGGCATCGACGGCGTGATCTCGAGCGCGCTTGGATTCGCCGCCGCCGCAGGGCCGGTCGTCCTCGTGCTGGGTGACCTGGCATTCTATCATGATATGAACGGGTTACTGGCTGCGAAGCTGCACCGGCTCGCGGCGACGATCGTCGTTGTCAACAACGACGGTGGGGGCATCTTTTCTTTCCTCCCTCAGGCGCAGCATCCCGAGTATTTCGAGCAACTCTTCGGCACGCCCACTGGTCTGGACTTTCATCACGCGGCCGAGATGTACGGCGCGTCGTTCGCGCGGGTGGACGGCTGGGAGGTGTTTGACGACGCCATCCGGCGCGGTGTCGCCTCACACGGTCTGGACATCGTGGAGATGCGCACGGATCGGGCCCGCAACGTCGACCTGCACCGCCAGGTGTGGACGGCGGTAGACGAGGCGCTGCAGCCTTTGGTACAGGTGAGGTGACGAGTTCATGCCCGTGACGTGGGAGAAGAATCGCGACTACACCGACATCATCTACGAACATGCCGACGGCATGGCGAAGATCACGATCAACCGGCCTGAGGTCCGCAACGCGTTCCGGCCCAGGACCGTCGTCGAGTTGATCGACGCCTTTTCGCGCGCGCGGGAGGATACGCGCGTGGGGGTGATCCTGTTCACCGGCGCGGGCGGGCAGGCGTTTTGCTCGGGCGGCGATCAGCGCGTGCGTGGTGACGCGGGCTACGTCGACGATGAGGGGCTCCCGCGACTCAACGTGCTGGACCTCCAACGGCTGATCCGCATCACCCCCAAACCCGTCATCGCGCTGGTGGCCGGATACGCGATCGGCGGCGGGCACGTGCTGCACGTGGTATGCGACCTCACCATTGCCGCGGACAACGCCGTCTTCGGTCAGACGGGTCCGAAGGTCGGCAGCTTCGATGCAGGCTATGGGTCGACGTATCTGGCGAGGATCGTCGGCCACAAGAAGGCGCGCGAGATCTGGTTTCTGTGCCGCCAGTATAATGCGCAGCAGGCGTTGGACATGGGACTGATCAACACCGTGGTCCCGCTGGATCAACTCGAGGCCGAGGGGATTCGCTGGGCGCAGGAGATTTTGGCCAAGAGCCCTCTGGCCATCCGGCTGCTCAAGGCGGCGTTCAACGCCGACACCGACGGGCTGGCGGGCATTCAGCAGCTGGGCGGCGACGCCACGCTGTTGTACTACCTGTCCGAGGAGGCCCAGGAAGGACGCAACGCGTTTCTGGAAAAACGCAAGCCCGACTTCTCGAAGTTTCCGCGGTATCCGTAGACGCAATGAACCGCCGCCGGGCCTGGGCGCTCGCCGCGCGGGTGCCGACGCTCCCCGCGGCCGTGGCGCCCGTGATCGTCGGGTCGGCCGCCGCGGTGCACGACGGCCGGTTCGAGTGGATCGGCGCCGCGGGCGCGCTGATCGTCTCGCTGGCGATCCAGATCGGCACGAACTTCTCCAACGATGCGTTCGATTTCTTGCGCGGCGCAGATACAGCGCGCCGTCTTGGGCCCCCCAGGGTCACGCAGGCGGGTTTGTTGACGGCGCGAGCCGTGCTGAACGGGGCGTATGTCTGTTTCGGTCTGGCCGCCGTGGTCGGCGTGTACTACGTGACGCGGTTTGGCTGGCCGATCCTCATTGCCGGCCTGCTGTCCATCGCATCGGGTCTGGCGTACACGGGCGGTCCGTGGCCGATCGCCTATCACGCGCTCGGTGAGCTCTTCGTGTTCGTCTTCTTTGGGCTCGTGGCGGTCGCGGGGACCGCGTTTGTGCAGACCGGCCGCCTCACCCCGCTCGCCCTCGGTGCGGCCGTGCCTGTCGGTCTGCTCTGCACCGCGATCCTCGTCGTCAACAACCTGCGCGACATCGAGACAGACCGCGCCGCGGGCAAACGCACACTGGCAGTGCTGCTCGGCCCCGGGAGCACCCGGGCACTGTATCTCGCGTGTCTGGCCGCGGCCGCCGTTTCACCGGCGATGCTGCGCGCGGCGGGACACGTGGGGGGGTACTTTTGGCTGCCGTGGCTGACGCTGCCGATGATGGTGGCCCTCGCCCGTACGGTGCGCCCGGGCGCCGACGCCGCGGCGTTGAACCGCGCGCTCAGAGGAACGGCCAGGCTGCACCTGATCTTCGCGCTGCTACTGGCGACGAGCCTGCTATGACCGGCCTCATGCCCGACTGGCTGCGCCGGCGGGCCCGGCTCACCCCCAATCGACCGGCGCTGCGCGCCGGTCCAGAGCAGTTGTTATTCAGTGATCTCGACCGTCGGGTCGATCTCGCCGCGGCAGCGCTGAACCGGGACGGCGTGGGCGAGGGCACCCGGGTCGCGCTCTCGTTGGGCAACGGGATCCCGTTCGCGGTGTTGGTCCACGCCCTCGCTAGGCTGCGCGCCGTGGCCGTTCCTCTCAACGCGCGGCTGGCCGCGCCCGAACTGGCCTGGCAGCTGCAAGATTGTCGCGCCACCGTGTTGCTGCACGACACCGGGTTGGCCGGACCCGCCGGCGCGGCGTCATCGGGCGCGTCGCACCTCACGCGTCTGGAGGCGGGCAGCATCGACGGCGCCGCCGGTGATGGCGGGCGACCGTCCCGGATCACCGACGACGCCGCGCCGGCGCCGGGCGCCGCAGCGGCGCCTGGCGACCGGATCGATCTCTCCACGGTTCAGGGGATCATCTATACGTCTGCAACGTCGGGCCGGCCCAAGGGCGTCATGCTGACCTACGGCAATCACTGGTGGAGCGCCGTGGGTTCGGCGCTGAACCTGGGTCTGAACCTCGACGATTGCTGGCTCGCCGCCCTGCCCCTGTATCACGTCGGCGGGATGGCCATCCTCTGGCGAAGCGTCATCTACGGCATGGCCGTGGTCATCCACGAGCGCTTCGATGCCGGGGCCGCAAACCGTGAGATCGAGCGCGGTCAGGTGACATTGATCTCTGTCGTCGATACGATGCTGCAGCAGATGCTGGACGCTCAGGGCGACTGTCCGTACGCGCCCACCTTGCGCTGCGCGCTGCTGGGCGGCGGCCCGGCGTCTGGGGGCCTGCTCGAGCGCTGCGTGCGTCTCGGGGTGCCGGTTGCGCCGACGTACGGTCTCACCGAGGCGGCCTCTCAGGTGGCCACGCTGCTGCCGGACGAGGTCCCGTCGAAACCCGGATCGTCCGGCAACAGCCTGTTTCCAACAGATATCCGGATCGACGCCTCTGGCGACGAGATCGGCGAAATCCTCGTCCGCGGGCCCACGGTGATGGCCGGGTACGCCGATCGGCCGGAGGAGACCGCGCGCGCCCTGCGGGATGGGTGGCTCCACACGGGCGATCTGGGGCACGTGGACGAGGGCGGGTACCTGTACGTCGTCGATCGCCGCGAGGATTTGATCGTCTCCGGCGGGGAGAACGTGTACCCATCTGAGGTTGAGCGAACGTTGCTCCTGCATCCGGCGGTCCTGGACGCTGGCGTTGTCGGGCTGCCCAATGACCGGTGGGGGCAGGTCGTGATGGCGGCGGTAAAGTTGTTGCCCGGGTCGGCCGACAGCGAAGATGACCTGAGAGATTTTTGCGCACGACAGATCGCTCGCTTCAAAGTCCCGCGACGAATCTGGTTCGTGGACGATGTGCCGCGCGCGGGCGGCAAGGTGCTGCGCAGCGTCCTGCGCCGGTGGGCCGAAGAGCGGTGGGCCGGATGACCTCGCCGGAGAATCCGTCGCCCATCCTGGCCGCCCCGCCGGCGTCGCGGCGGCGGTGGGTGCGCGACGCGTTTCACACCATCGCGGGCCGCTACGACCTGCTCAACCACCTGCTCAGCGGCGGTGTGCATGTGCTCTGGAAGCGGACCGCCGTGCGGGCGGCCGGGCTGAGACCGGGCGATACCGCGGTCGATGTCTGTTGCGGCACGGCGGACATGCTGGTCAGGATGGCGCGCATCGTCGGGGCGGGTGGGCGGGCCGTTGGTGTTGATTTCGCCCCGGGCATGCTGGTCCTTGCCGCGAGACGGCTATTGAAATCCACACCTGCGGCAGCGCTCGTCTGCGGCGATGCTGAGGCCCTGCCCCTGCGCGGCGCGAGTCTCGATGCGGCGACCTTTGCGTTTGGTCTGCGCAACGTCCCAAGACCCGACCACGCGTTGCGCGAGGCGCATCGCGTGCTGCGTCCCGGAGGGCGACTGGTGATCCTCGAGTTTGGCCAACCACGCGGGCGGGTGTTGCGGGCCGTCTACGACCTCTACTCGCGTACGATCATCCCACGGCTGGGGGGATGGCTTTCCGGCCGGCCGGATGCGTATCGCTACCTGCACGACTCGATCCGTCAATGGGCCGACCCGGACAGTTTGACCGTTCAAATTCGTCAGGCCGGATTTTCAGACGTTCACTATCACCTGCTGAGCGGGGGAATCGCCGTGCTGCACGTTGGGATGAAGACCGGTGGCTGACACCGCCTGGCGCCGGCGGTTCCGCGCCCCGCGCGTCTCGCTGCCGGCGTGGGCTCGCGACGAGCCCGATCGGCTGCTGTATTCATCGAACGCGAGCGGCAAGTGGGAGCTCTACACGTGGGACCGCAAGATCCACGCCCACCGCCAGGTCACGGCTCGCCCCGAAGGAACGATGCGCGGGCAACTCGATCCCGCAGGCCAACAGATCTGGTGGTTTGACGATGATCGCGGCAATGAATTCGGGCGCTGGGTCGTCGAGCCGTTTACGGGCGGCATGCCGCAGAGGGCCGTCCCCGACGTGCCGGCGGCCTATGGCGCGGGTCTGGCGATCGGCCGCTCGTGTGCCGTCGTGGGAACCTCGACACACGAGGGTACCGGGATCTATCTCGTGCGGGCGGGGGAGGCGTCGCGGCCGCTCTACGCGCACCGCGAGAGCGCGTGGGTGAGCGCGCTGTCGCGGGACGAGACATTGATCGCGATCGGCCACTCCGAGCACGGTGACAGCCGCCATCCGGCGGTGCGCATCCTCGATCTCGGCGGCCGGCCGATCCGCGAGCTGTGGGACGGCCCCGGCCGTGGGCTACTAGGCACCGCCTGGGCACCGGTGGCGGGCGATTCAAGGCTGCTCGTCGAGCACGAGCGCCACGAGATGCCGGCGCTGCTCACCTGGGACGTTGCGACGGGCGACGTGTCGGAGGTCGACACCGGGCTCCCGGGCGAAGTCGATGCGGTGTGGTACCCGGACGCCGCGTCGCTGCTGCTCATCCACGATCACCGAGGCCGGACCGAGATCTACCGGTTTGACCTCGCATCACGCGCACTCCGGCGCATCGAGGTCGAGGCTGGGACCGTCTCGCAGGCGCGGGTGCGGCCCGACGGTGAGATTTGGTACGCGTGGACACGGTCGTCGGCGCCGCCGGAGATTCGCGCCAACGGGGGCGCGCTGTTGACGCCGCCCGGCGACCCCGCGCCGGCCGGCGTCGCATACAGCGACCACGTCGTCGACGGGATCCACATCTTTCTCGCCGAGCCGTCCGCCCCGCGGCCGCACCCGCTGATTTTTTTCATCCACGGAGGTCCTTCGGCACACGACCGGGACGCGTTCTCCGCGATAGTGCAGGCGTGGGTGGATCACGGTTTCGCGGTCGTCATGGTGAACTACCGAGGCAGCACCGGGTACGGCCGCGCCTGGCGCGACGCGCTGGAAGGCAACCCGGGTTTCACCGAACTCGAGGACATCGCGAAGGTCCGCGACTGGGTGGTCGGATCCGCGATCGGCGACCCACGCCGCGTCATCTTGTCGGGGCGCTCGTGGGGAGGGTATCTGACGCTGCTGGGGCTCGGGGTCCAACCTGAGCGGTGGTCGCTGGGCATCGCCGGGGTGCCCGTCGCCGACTACGTGGCCGCGTACGAGGACGAGATGGAGCCGCTCAAGGCGTTCGACCGGGCGATCTTCAGGGGGTCGCCCGAGGAGATCCCCGAGGTGTACCGTGAGCGGTCACCGATCACATACGTGGACCGGGTCCGCGTGCCGGTGCTGATCATTGCCGGCGAGAACGATCCGCGATGTCCTATTCGGCAGATCGACAACTACCTGGCGCGGCTGCGCGATCTGAACGCACCACACCAGATATACCGGTATGACGCCGGGCATGGTTCGCTCGTGATCGAAGAGATGATTCGCCAGGTGGAACTCGAGATCGCGTTCGCGGCGAAACACCTGGGAACGCGGCCGCCGCTTTGAAACGGCCTACGTCTACCCCGGGAGCACACGCACTTCCCGCGGCAACTTGCTCAGCCGCTCGGCGCCTTTCGCGGTGACCACCACGATTTCTTCGAGGCGGACGCCGAACTCGCCCTCGAGATAAATGCCCGGCTCGACGCTGAAGGCCATGCCGATCTGGATCGGCATCTCGTTCAAGTGCGTTACCGACGGTGGCTCGTGGCCCGTGATGCCGATGCCATGGCCGACCCGGTGCGTAAACTGCTTGCCGAACCCCGCGGCCTCGATAACGGCGCGCGCGGCGCGGTCGACCGCCGACAACGGCGCGCCGAGTTTGATGGCATCCATGCCCGCGCGCACGGCCCGCTCGACGACGTCGTGCACCTGACGATACCGGGCAGAGGGTTGACCCAGAAAGGCCATGCGCGTGATGTCCGACGCGTATCCGCCCAGTTGACCGCCCAAATCAACGAGCATCGGCTCGCCGGAGCGAAGCGGCCTGTCACTCGAAGCATGGTGGGGGAACGCGGAGTTGGGTCCACCACCGACGATGGCCAGTCCTCCGCGCGACGCGCCCTGCGCGGTGAGCGAGTCTCCCGCGGCCCGGGCGGACGTCACTTCGGTAACGCCGGGTTTGGCGGCCGCGAAGGCCGCGTCCACCGCGACATCGGCGGTCGCCGCCGACCGCCGCATGGCGTCGATCTCGTCGGCTGTCTTGATCATCCGCACAGGCGCCATGACCTGCGCGCCCGCGACGAACGCCGACTTCGCCCAACGCTCTTGCAGGAGCAGCATGAAGTCGGCCCGCATGGTGTCGCCCACGCTGATGCGATCCGCGCGACCCAGCCGGTCGTGCGCCTGCTTGAGCGGCGCCGCCGGTCCATCGGCGTCCGAATAGACCAGGAACGGCGCATCGACGTGGCCGCGCGCCTGTCCCGCGTTCAGTTCCGGGACGACGAAGACACTGTCGGACTGGGTGAGGAAGAGATAGCACGGCCGCTCGTCGGCGTGCGTGCTGAAACCGACCAGGTAGAATAGGTCATCGCCTGGGGGCAGGCTGAGCAGGTCGACTCCGGCGGTCTTCATCTGGGCGCGCGTGCGGGCGATCCGGTCGGTGTGGGACATGCGCACACTCCTGTTGATGTTGCGAGATTCTTCAGCCATTCTAACATGGGCGGCCTGCGCCGCAGAGGGAACGATACGAGTACCCACGAAACGGTCATTCCCATGCCGTCAGACATCGTCCGTCGCGCGGCGCGCGACGGACGATTTCCCACCGGAGACACGTTGGAGCAGGCCCGCCGTCGCGCCGCGAAGATCGCGGAGGCGCTCGGCCGACGCTATCCGGTCACCCGGCTGCCGCTCAAGCATCGGAACCCGCTCCAGTTGCTCGTCGCGACGATCCTCTCCGCCCAATGCACGGACGCGCAGGTCAACAAAGTGACGCCGGCGCTCTTTACCCGCTATGCGACGGCCGCCGATTTCGCGATGGCCGAGATGACTGAGCTGGAATCCTACATCAAGTCCACCGGATTCTATCATCAGAAGGCGCGCGCCATCTCGCAGATGGCTCGTACGTTGGATGAACAGTTTGGCGGTGTCGTCCCGCAGACTATGGAGGAGCTGCTGCAGCTCCACGGCGTCGGACGCAAGACTGCCAACGTGATCCTGGGCGGGGTCTTCGGCCAGCCGGGCATGGTAGTCGACACGCACGTCCGGCGCATCAGCCGGCGATGGGGTCTGACGACGCAGGACGATCCCGTGAAGATCGAGCGGGACCTTCAGCGGCTGCTCAATCCGTCCGAATGGTCGGACTTCTCGTTGCGGGTGATCTATTTCGGCAGGGAGATTTGCTCGGCGAAGGCGCCGCAGTGTCCGATCTGCCCGCTCAACCGGCTGTGTCCTTCCGCGAAGTTCGGCGGGAGCCCGCCTTGGATGCGGCCGCGCCGCGCGCCGCGCGGCGCGCCCGCTCCCGCGCGAAGTGAGGAGCGGCGCGGCACACGGCGCGCACAGGGCAAATCGCGCAGCGCGGCGTCCGGGCGACGCACACGGTTGCGCCGAGGTCCATCAACCCCTGGTTGAAGTCATAAACTGTTTCGTTCGGCAGCATGCTCTCCGCAAGGCGCCATAGCACTGCGTCCCGAGGCTTCGCGCGACCGTAGAACACGCGCTGGAGGACGCGTCTGACGTTAGTGTCGACGATCGGAACATTTTTTCGGTACGCGAACGACAGGATCGCCCCAGCCGTGTACGGGCCGATGCCTTTGAGCCGCAGCAGCTCGTCGCGGTCATCGGGGATCTGCCCGTCGTGACTCGCCACGACTTCGCGCGCGATCGCGTGGAGCCGTACCGGACGGATGTTGTAGCCCAGCGGATACCAAGTCTCACGCACGCTGCCGACCGATGCGCGCGCGAGTGTGGAGATCGACGGGTAGCGTCGCAGGAACTCGTGATACTTGGGAACCACCCGGTCGACCTGTGTTTGCTGCAGCATGATCTCGGAGACCAGGATGCGGTATGGATCGCTGGTCCGCCGCCATGGCAGGTCGCGTTTGTGCGCGCGATACCAGCGCAGCAGCCGGCGAACGAATGCGCGGCGTCGGGCGGCCGCGGTCACTGCACGGAGCCCTGGAAAAGACGACGGGCCCCGGCGTCGCCGGAGCCCGTCGCAGATACGCGCGTCGGCACTAGGTCTTTGCCATTTCCGCGCCGCCCGTGAATCCCACATACAGCCCCAGCGCGCCGACTACCAGGTGCACGATGTTGTAGAGCGCGCTGGTGTTGATGCCAAGAACGGGTACCATGTTGCCCTGCCCAACGAATCCAAGGACGGCCACGAGAAGGTAGACCACTCCGAAGACCTGGGCCCCGGTCTTGACTGCGGTCCCGGTGAAACCCAGATAGACGAGAATGATGCCGCTGACCAGGTGGATGATGCTGTGGAGTCCCTTTACGTTGGCACCGAGCAACTCACCCGAGCCGAGAAGACCTATGACTCCTAAGACGATCAGGATAATGCCAACCCACTGGCAGTACATCTTCGCCATCGGCACGCCCCCTTTCATCACTGTGGAACATCTTCATGCTACGCTTTGGACGACCGCCTGGTCAAGCGATCCGAAGGACTCTCCCGCGCGTGTACGGAAATGGATTGCGAAGGAATTGATGACGACGGGGTGATGCACGCAATGCGCACGAGCCGGTCCGCCGTCCTGGCACGTCGGGGCATGATCGCTTCAGGCCATCCGCTGGCGACCGCCGCCGGTCTCGAGGTGCTCGCGGCGGGCGGCAACGCGATCGATGCCGCAGTCGCCACTGCCGGCGTCCTTGGCGTCGCGCAGCCGATGATGAGTGGGGTCGGCGGCGATACGTTCATCGTCGTCTATCGCAAGCGCGAGGGCCGGGTCTGGGCGCTCAACGGCAGCGGCCCCGCGCCTGCCGGCGCGACGCGCGACTTCTTCATCGACCGCGGGCACACCAAGATGCCGCTGCGCGGGATGCTCGCGCCGTCGGTGCCCGGCGCCGTGGCGTCGATGGAGATGGCGTTGCAGCGGTGGGGCACCGGAACGTTCAGCCTCGATCGGCTGCTTGGGCCCGCGATCAGGTACGCCGAAGAGGGTGTGCCGGTGGCGCGTAAGATCGCGTACTGGATGCAAGAGGCCGCGCCCGCGCTGGCCAAGTACCCGTCATCGGCGGCGATCTTCCTTCCGAAAGGCCGGTCGCTCGCCGAGGGTGAACTACTGGTCCAGCGCGATCTGTCGAAAACGTTGCGGGCGATCGCTTCGGGCGGCGCCGACGCGTTCTATCGCGGACCCATTAGCGAAGTCATCGGCCGATACAGCCACAGCCATGGCGGGTTGCTGTCGGCAGACGACTTCGCCGGCTATGCCGCGGAGATTCACGATCCCTTGACGACGACCTATCGCGGCATCACCGTGTGCACGACTCCACCGCCGTCTCATGGATTTCTGCTCTTGGAGATGCTCAACGTGCTGGAAGGTCTTGCTGCGGCCCCATGGGGCTCGCCGGACTGGGTGCACCAGGGGGTCGAGGCCAAGAAACTCGCCTACGCCGACCGGGTGGCCTACATCGGCGATCCAAAGTTCGTGCGGAATCCGATCGACCGGCTGCTCGACAAAGAGTACGCGGCGCGCCGC
>JBGQGY010000087.1:0-16631 GCA_041497675.1 bacterium
ATCGGCGGTCCCGCGGGTTCGACCGTCCTCAAAGACGTGTCGCTCGAGGTTCCGGCCGGCCGATCCGTCGCGCTGGTCGGCGAATCGGGCGCGGGTAAATCCATGACCGCGTTCGCGATCATCCGCCTGTTTCCGACCGATGCCGCAGTGATCGCCGGCGGGCGGATCCTGTTTGGCGATGTGGATCTCGTGCAACTCTCTGAAGAGCAGCTCACCCGGTACCGTGGCGGGCGCATCGCCATCGTCTTTCAAGAGCCGTCATCCGCGCTCAACCCCGTACTCACTGTCGGCCAACAGGTGATGGAAGGTATTGAGATCCATCACGGCAGGCGCGGCGCGCGCGAACGCGCCCTCGAGGCGATGAAACAAGTCGGTCTCGATCAGTCGTTCTTTGGCCGCTACCCGCACATGCTCTCCGGCGGACAACGCCAGCGCGTCCTTATCGCCTCAGCGATCGCGCCGGGCCCGGCGCTGCTGATCGCGGATGAGCCCACGTCCGGTCTCGACGTGACGGTGCAGGCCCAGATCCTCGATCTCATCTACCGTGTGCAGCAGGAATTGAAGATGTCGCTCCTGCTGATCACGCACAACCTCGGACTCGTCGCGCAGCGCACCGAGTCGGTGTACGTGATCCGGCGCGGCGAGATCGTCGAACACGGACCCACGACGGAGATCTTTGCCAACCCGCAGCACCCGTACACGCGCATGCTCATCAGGCTGGCCCAGGGGATCTAGGGCTCGAACTGCTCGGTCGTTGCGGACCGAACCTGCACCTCCCGGCTCGAGAGGGCCAACCGGATCTCGGTAAGGCCGTCGTCGTCGAAGGCGCAGCCCATGGTGCGCCGCAACGCCGTTTCGACTTTCAGCAGCGCGTCGCGCCAGGTCGCGCGGTGTGTGAACATATGGCTCTCGTCCGGGTAATAGTGGGTCTCGAACGCCTTCCCGTGCGCCAGACAATCCTTGACGATCAGATTGAGTTGCTCAAAAGGCACCGCTGCATCTTTCGTGCCGTGCAGATTGACCAAGGGTACCCGCATGTCCGCCACCCGCCGCCGCGGGGAGGCATCGTCCCAGACCTCGGGGTGTTGCTCCCGCGGGCCCCGCGCGCGTCCCAGGAAGTAGTCCCAAGCAGGGCGATACTCGCGTCTGGCCCAGGTCATCCACTGGTCGAAGTCCCAGATGCCCGCGATGTTGATCCCCAGGGCAAACGTGCTGGGTGACCGGCACAGCGAGGCCAGGGTCAACCACCCGCCGTAGCTCAGCCCCCAGACGCCCACGCGCTGGGGGTCCACGAACGGCTGCGACTTCAGCCATTCGCCGGCGCGCACGCAGTCCTCGCACTCGACGGTGGCCAGACCGCCCGAGTTGCCCTGTTCGAAGGTCTTGCCGTATCCGATGCCGCCGCGGTAGTTCACCAGATACGAAACGACACCACGCTCCGCGAGCCACAGTGAGACCGCGTAGAAGAACGCGTAGGCTTCGAGCGGCGGAAACCCTTCGCGCATCTGCCGCATCCCGCCGCCGTGCACATACACCAGCGCAGGATACCGCCGGCCGGGTTCGAGGTCGCGCGGCGTCAGCAAATACCCGGGGATCTCCCAACCGTTGGCGCCGGGTGTCTTGACGAACTGCGGGAGCGCCAGACGACCGGCGTCGATGGTCTCCGGCATCGAGCGCGTCAGGCGCCGCAGCCCCTGGCCGTCACGACCCACGACCCAGATCTCGGGCGAATGATGCACGGTGCTGTGTTTGAGGGCAATCGACGCGCCGTCGGGCGACCACTCGGCCTCGACGCTCGTCCCGGGCGCCATCACGACGGGGCGCGATGCGCCTGTCGCGAGATCCACTCCCATCAAATGGCGCATCCCGAGGTTGTGACGGTTCGTCGAGAAGACAACCTCACGGCCGTCGGGGCTGATGCGTGGGTGATCGTAGGCGTGACCGACATCTTCGCCGGTGCCACCCGTCAGCGCGCGGAGTTCGCCGCTGTCCGTGTCGAGCAGGTAGAGATGCCACCACCCCTCGTGGCGCAGGACGAGCACCGCGCGCCGCCCGTCGGGGTGGGCCTGCGCCGCGAAGGCCGCGCCCAACCCGTCGGGTTCGTCCTCCCGATGCAGCAGGCGCAGCGTCCCCTTGGGGAGGTCGAGCGCGTACCACTCACGCGCCGTGTAGAGCACCGACGGCCGCGCGAAGATAAGACAATCCGAGCGCAGCCAGGTGAACGGTCCCTCGAGGTTGTCGGTGCGCGATCGCCAGACGAGCCGACCGGCCGGCTCGGCGACCGCCAGATCCCATTGGCTATTCTCCTCGAACGTCGCGGCAATCAGTGTGCCGTCGGGCGACCAGGCCACCGGCGCATCGTGGTCGACTGCAATGATACGCCCCGGGATCTGCGATTCGCGTAGCGAGGGCGGATCAAACTCCAGTGTCCAGAGGCGGCCCCCGGCCACGAAGGCGAGTGCGCGCCCCGTCGGCGACCATTCCACCGCCGTGAGTCGCTGCGCGCTTTCGTAGGCGACCTGGCGCGATCCCCCGGCGCGGCTCGTGACGACGATCTTGCTCCCTTGGACATACGCCAGCCGGCCGTCCGGCGCCCACGAGAACGCCGTCACGGCATCGTCGCCCTCGGAGACCTCGGTGGTCACCCCGCTCAGCACGTCGACGACGCGCAGAGAAAACCGTCCCCCGTCGTCGTGGATGAACCCGACGCGGCGTGCATCCGGCGCCCAGGCGTGCGCCGACGTAAAGGTGATTGCCAGGACATCATCGAGCGTAATCGCAGGTCGGTGCATATGACACAGTTCCTCCCCGTCAGAGTCGTGGATCGAACGCATCACGCAACCCATCACCTAAGAAATTGAAGCCCAGCACCGTCAACATGATCGCCAACCCCGGAAGGGTCGAGATGTGGGGCGCCGTGCGCAGAAACCCGCGGCCCTCGTTCAGCATCGTCCCCCAGGACGGCGTCGGCGGCTGCACCCCCAGACCGAGGAACGACAGCGCCGCTTCCGCGATGATCGCGGCGGCCATGCCCACGGTGGCCAGCACGATGACCGGCGCCAGCGTGTTCGGCAGGATGTGCCGGATGATGATACGGGCATCACTGGTGCCCATCGCCCTCGCCGCCTGGACGAAGTCCTGTTCGCGCAGCACCAACACCTGACCGCGGACGACCCGCGCGTACGTCGTCCACGCCACCAGGCCGAGCGCGATGATCACGTTGACCAGACTGGGCCCAAGCACGGCGATGATGGCGATGGCCAGCACGATGACGGGGAACGCCAGAAACACGTCAACCGTCCGCATCAGCACGTTGTCGACGAGCCCCCCACGATAACCGGCGATCAAGCCCACCGTCGTCCCGATGGTGGCCGCGATGCCGACCGCCACGACGCCGACCTGCAGCGAGATCCGCGTGCCGAAGATCAACCGGGCCACAATGTCGCGGCCGACGACGTCCGTGCCGAGGAGATGCCCAGGCGTCCCGGGCGGCGCGGCCGGGTGGCTGTAGTCGATCGCGAGGGGATCCGCCGGTGACACGAAGGGGGCGAAGATGGCCAGCACGATGATCCCGCTGATGATCAGGAGGCCAAGCATGGCCAAGCGGTGACGCCGCAGCCGCCGCCACGCGGCGGCCCAATAGCCATCGTGCGCCGCACCGGCGCGCGCCGGCTCGGTCAGGCTATGCGTAACGGATGCGCGGATCGATGACCGCATAAACGACGTCCACCGCTAAATTGGCGCAGATCCGCACGACGGCGATCATCAACACGACGCCCTGCACGACCGGGAAGTCGCGCTGCACGATCGACCGGATCGCCAGGCGCCCGATGCCGGGCCAGGCAAAGATCGTCTCGGTGATCACAGCCCCGCCCAGCAACGCGCCGAACTCCAACCCGATCACGGTGACGACGGGGATCAGCGCATTCCGGAGCGCGTGGTGAAACACGATCCGCCAGCCGGGCAGCCCCTTGGCGCGCGCGGTCCGCACGAAGTCCTGGGCGATGATTTCCAGCATGCTGCTGCGCGTCAGCCGTGTGGTGACCGCCGCCAACGCCGCCCCCAGCGTCACCGCCGGCAGGATGAGGTGCGTCACCGCCCCGCCCAGCGCGGCGGGGCTCCCCGTCGCCATCAGCGTCCAGACACCCGCGACCACCGGATCGCCGCGGCCGGACGCCGGCAGCCAGCCCAGCCGGAGCGCAAACAGGAAGATCAACATCACGCCCAGCCAGAAGTTGGGCATCGAGACGCCCAACAGGGCCGCGACGGTCCCCGCGGTGTCGACCGCCGAGTACTTTCGGATGGCCGAGATCACGCCGGCGGGGATGGCGATCGCCAGCGCCACGGTCATCGCGGCGAAGGTCAGCTCGATCGTCGCGGGCAGCCGCTCAAGGATCAACCGGGTGACCGGTTCGTCCGACGAGATCGACATCCCCAGGTCGCCCCGGACGACCCGGCCTAGAAACTTGACGTACTGCACAGGGAGGGCCTGATCCAGACCCAACACGTGACGGAGCCGCGCGACTTCCTCCGGCGACGCGTTCTCGGCGCCGATCATGATGACCACGGGATCGCCGGGGATCAAGCGGAGGATCACAAAGATGACCAGGGAGACCCCGAACAACAGCGGGATCATCCCCAGGAGGCGCCGGGCGATGAAGCGCCCCACGGCGGCCTACAGACCCGCTGTCAGCGACCCGGGCCCAGTTTCACGTCCGCGCCGTAGGGCGTCTTCAGCACGATCCAGCCGCTGACGTGAGGCTTGAAGCCGGTCACGTTCTTGCGGGTCGCATACGTCCGCTTCTCGTGGAACAGGAACACCATCGGCGCATCCTGGACGATCGTCCGCTGGGCCTCACGGTAGATCCTAATCCGGTCATTGACGTTGGTGACGGTCCGGCCGCGGTCGAGCAACTCATCGATCTTTGGGTTGCGATACTTGGCGAAGTTGAACCCACCGATCGCCGACGTGTGGAACGGGCTGTACAGCAGGGCGTCGGGTTCGGGGTTGACCGTCCAGCCGACCCGCAGGACGTCGTAGTTCGCCTTGAGCAGGCGGTCGAGCAGAGTCGGAAAGTCGACCGAGAGCACCTTCACGGTGACGTTGATCTGCTTCAGCATGTCGATCAAGAGCGGGGCCTCGGCGCGGTTCTCCTCACTGTCGACCATGAGATAGTTCATCTCGAAACCGTTGGCGTGTCCTGCCTCGGCCATCAATTGCTTGGCCCGACTCAGGTTGTACCCGAGCCCCTTGAAGCGTTCGTCAAAGGCCCAAGACGTCGGGGGGATGGGACCCTCGGCCAGCACGGCGCGTTCCTTCCAGATGACGTCGATGATCTTCCGTTTGTCGATCGCCTGCGCAATGGCCTGCCGGACGCGCACGTCGTCGTAGGGTTTGACCGAGGTGTTGAACGCGATGAGCCGGTAGTTGGTGCCGATGACCTCGTGCAGGTCGACCACCAGGCTCACCCGCAGACGGCGCAGATCCTGCGCGGGGATGCCGGCGATCACGTCCGCGCCGCCCGACTCGAGTTCGGCCAACCGGACGCTCCCCTCCGGGATGAAGCGAAACTGCACGCGGTCGATCGATGGACGCCCCGCGTAGTAGTCGGGGTTGGCCTCGAGGACGATGCGCTCGTCGGGCACCCATTCGACCCATTTGTACGGCCCGGTCCCGACGGGTCGCCGCGCAAAGTCACGGCCGACTCTGGTATGGTACGCCCTGGGCACGATGTAGGCGGCCGTCGCCAGGTTCGTCAGGATTGGCGTGAACGCGGCGCGCGTGGTGATCCGCACGGTCGACTTGTCGGTGACGTCGACCGAGGCGATCTGCGACAGCAACCCACGCTGTGGCGACCGTGTGTCGGGGTTGAGGATGCGGTCGACCGTGTACTTCACGTCATCCCCGGTGAACTCCGTGCCGTCGTGCCATTTGACGTTCTGGCGGAGTTTGAACGTCCAGACCTTGCCGTCGGCGGACGGCGTCCAGGATTCCGCCAGCGCCGGTCGCGGCACACCGTCGGTATCTAACATGAGCAGGCCTTCAAGGACGTGCGAGTAGACCTGCTGCGAGTACAGGTCGGTGGACAGACCAGGGTCCATCGTGGTCGGTGAAGACTCCATCCCGATACGCAACAGGCCGGGAGCAGGCGCCGTCGCGGCCGGGCCGATCAGCGCCAGGATCACGACCGCCGTGACTGCGAGCACGATCCACCTGGTCATCTGTCAACACCCCCACACGTGTGGCTGTAAGTCTTCGACCTTCGATGGGAGAGGAGGGAGGTCCTGTTCGACGCGGAACCCCTTCAGGGGGCCCGGGAGCAGCGATGGTGAGGGTTCGGCGCATGCGGGCTGAAGACGTGGAGACGTGCGCACGGATCGTTGCCGGCGACCCCCTCTGGCAACGCTACGGCGTGACGCTTCCAGGTGCCCGGCGGTCGTTCCGAAGGGCGCTGGCCGGAGCGCGCCGGAGCCCGTCGGCCGCCCGCACGACCGGCGAGATTGCGGTGGCACGTGAGGGCCGCCGGGTCGTCGGGTTCGTCTGGTTCAGGGTCGAGGGGACGTTTCATCACAGCGGGTACGTCCGCTGGATCGCCGTGGCGCCCGCCTCCCGCAGCCACGGCGTCGGGGAGCGTCTGATGCGACACGCGGAAGACCGGATTTTTCGGGCGGGGCCCAACGTTCTTCTAACCGTGTCGGATTTCAACACGAAGGCGCAGGCATTCTATCACAGGCTCGGCTACACGCGGGTTGGGACGCTTGCCGACTACGTCGTGCCGGGCGTCACCGAGTATCTCTATAGGAAGACACAGGGAGCGATCGACAGCACGGCATCTCGAAGGAGGCGACCCGAGTGAAACTTCGCTGGTTGATCATGGTGGTGTTGGCAACGCTGGTGCTGCCGGCGATGCCAGGTCGTGCGGCGCCGGCAGGTACGACGCTCACGATGGGGGTGGATCAGGAGGTCGTCGGCCTCGATCCTAACCTCGTGACGTCATTCTCATCTTTCCGGCGTGTGGACTTTCTCTACAACAAGCTGGTCAGGTACAACGAAAAACTGGAGATCGAACCGGATCTCGCCGAGTCGTGGGAGTGGGCGGACTCACGCACGGTGACCTTCAGGCTGCGCCGCAGCGTGAAGTTCCACAGCGGCGCCGAGATGACGTCTGAAGACGTCAAGTTTACCCTCGACCGGGTGCTTGATCCGGCCACGCGGTCGCCCGGCCGGTCGTTCATCGATCAGATCAAGCAAATCGACACGCCGGACAAATACACCGTGCGGATCACGCTCAACCTGCCGCTGGCCTCGCTGCTCTCGGGTCTGTCGTCGGCCAACCTCTCGATCGTCGAGAAGGCCGCCGTGCAGAAGGCGGGCAACCTGCAGCGGACCGAGGCGGGCACCGGGCCGTTCATGCTGGCCGAATGGGTTCCGGACAACTTCATGCGTTTGGTGAAGAACCCCGACTACTTCCGCCGTGGCATGCCCAAAGTGGACACGCTGATCATCCGCGTCATCCCCGACCAGGCGTCGCTGCTGGCCGGCGTGCGCACCCGCGCGCTGGACTTCGCGACCGTCAACCAGGGGGCGGTCATCACGTCGGCCAAGCGCGAGAGCGGCGTCGTCGTGATGCAGAAGGCCGGGATCAACCTGCGCATCTTCTCCTTTAATGCGAGCCGGCGGCCCTACGACGATCCGCGTGTGCGCTACGCGTTCTCATGGGCGATCGATCGAGCGGCGATCGTCAGCACGGCCGAGTTCGGGTATGCGACGATCTCCGGCCCGGTTCCGGCCTCGACCCCGTGGGCGCTCCCGATCTCGCAGTTCCCGTCCTACAAGCAGGACGTGGCCCGCGCGCGGCGTCTGCTCGCCGAGGCGGGTTTTCCCAACGGTTTCACAACCCGCATCGTGACCTCGCCGACCTATGAGGGCGGGATTGCCGTCGCCCAGGTGATCCAAGAGCAGTTGCGGGCGATCGGCGTCAACGCCACTCTGGAGAACATCGAGTGGGGCACATACATCAACCGGTGGGTCGCGCGCGATTTTGACACGATGATCGAGCTGCGCGGCGGCGACCCCGACCCGGACCGCTTCCTCTACCGCACCTTCCACAGCACGGGCGGCGTGAACAACTTCCTGTTCAAGGATAGCGCGATCGACCGGCTGCTCGAGCGCGGGCGCGTCAACGTCGACGCCGACCGGCGCAAGGCCATCTACGAAGAGCTGCAGAAGACGCTGATCGAGGCCGCGCCGGCGCTGTTCCTGTACACGCCGATGGAAACGCAGGTCCTGCAGGGCTACGTGCGGGGCTTCAAGATCATCGGCAACGGCGCACTGTACTTCCTGGAAGAGGCGACACTCGAGCGGTAGGATCTTCGGGCGCCGGGGCTGGGCATCCGCCCGCCCCCGGCGCCCCTCTGCCCTGACACATGCAACGTTACCTTGCGGCGCGCCTGCTGGCGTTTATCCCGGTGCTGCTCGGCATCCTGGCTGTCGTCTTCTTGCTGATCCGCTTGATCCCGGGCGACGCCGTGCAACTGTTCCTCGGCACGCAGGTCGAGATGACGCCCGCGCAGATGGCGGAACTGCGGCGCTTCTTTGGGGTCGACAAACCCATCCACGCGCAGTTCATCGACTATCTCGGCCGCATCCTGCGCGGCGACTTCGGCGTCTCGCTGCGTACGTCGCGTCCCGTGCTGCCGGACATCATGCAGCGGCTGCCGCTGTCGTTCCAGCTGGCGTCCTTTGCGCTGGTCATTGCGACGCTGATTGCGATCCCGCTTGGTATCGCTTCAGCGGTGCGGCGGAACTCGGCGTTCGACGTGGCCGCGCGCATCGGCGGCCTGCTGGGACTCTCGATGCCAAACTTCTGGCTCGGCGCGATGCTCATCCTCGTGTTCTCACGGTACCTGCACATCTCGCTGAACCAGTACGTGCCGGTCACGCAGAACCCGCTCGGCACGCTGCAGAGCCTGTACCTACCGGCGATCGCGCTGGGCGCGGCGATTGCCGCGATCCTGATGCGCTACGTCCGATCGTCGCTGCTCGAAGTGCTCGGGCAGGAGTACATCCGCACCGCCCGCGGGAAGGGGCTCCAGAGCGCCGTCGTCATGCTGCGCCACGCGCTGCCGAACGCGTTGATCCCCGTGATTACTGTCCTCGGGTTTCAGATGGGCTACTTGTTGGGCGGCACGGTCATCATCGAGGAGATTTTTGCGCTGCCCGGGATGGGCCGTCTGGTGCTACAGGCGATCTTTCAGCGCGACTATCCCGTCGTGCAGGGCGTCGTGCTGGTGATCGCGCTCTTGTTTGTCATGACAAACCTGGTGGTGGACCTGCTCTATGCCTGGATCGACCCCCGCATCCGCTACGCTTAAGCGCGGCGCGCCCGTCGCAGAAGCGCCGCGGGCGGCCACGGGCTGGCGCTGGTGGGCGCGCCGGTTCGTCCGGAATCGCGTCGCGCCGATCGGGCTGGTGATCATCGTCGCCAGCATCCTCATTGCCATCCTGGCACCCGTGATTGCGCCGCACGACATCCGCCGGATGAACCCGCAGGATACGCTGGTGGCGCCCGGGGGGAAGTATCTGTTCGGTACCGACGAGTTTGGCCGCGACGTGTTTAGCCGCGTGCTGATGGGCTCACGGGTCTCGCTCCTCGTCGCCATCCTGTCGGTCGCGGCCGCGCTGGGGCTTGGGACGACGCTGGGGCTGATGGCGGGATTCTACGGCGGCTGGTGGGACGGGGTCTCGATGCGCGCCATGGACATCGTCTTTGCGTTCCCCACCATCCTCCTGGCGATCGCGATCATGGCTGTGCTCGGGACCAGCCTGTTGAATCTGGTGATCGCCATCGGCATCGTCTACACGCCCCAGTTTGCGCGTGTGGCGCGCGCCGCCGCCCTGTCGATACGATCGCTCGAGTTCGTCGACGCGGCACGGGCTCTGGGGTTGGGTAATCTCCGCATCATCCACCGTCACGTGATTCCGAACGTGCTGGCCCCCATCATCGTGCAGGTGTCGCTGAGCCTGTCGTTGGCGATTCTGTCGGAATCGGCGCTGAGCTTCCTAGGACTGGGAACCCAACCCCCCACGCCGTCGTGGGGTAACATGCTGAGCGAGGGCCGCCAGTTCCTCGAGCTCGCACCGTGGAACGCGGTGTTCCCAGGGCTCGCGATCATGCTCGTGGTCCTGGGGTTCAACCTGCTCGGCGACGGGCTTCGCGACCTGCTGGATCCGAGACTCCGATGATGCTTTTTACAGGCGTGTCCGCAGCCGGCTCGGCCGCCCGCTCGTCCCGCAAGAGTGGTCCGGCCCGGCGCGTGCGCGCGGTCGTGCAGGCACTGGCCGCCGAGGGCATCGCGCGCGGCGTCTTTCCCGGTGCGGTGATCGCCGGGCTCCGCGGTCGTGAGCGTCTCGTCTTTGAGGCGTTTGGTCACGCGCAGATCGTCCCGTGGCGGCGGCCGATGACGCCGGCCACCATGTTCGATATGGCCAGCCTGACGAAACCGATAGCCACCACCACGGCCGTCCTGCAACTATGCGAACGCGGACTCCTCGATCTCGACGAGCGAGTGGCCACGTACCTGCCGGCGTTTGCGGCCGGCGGCAAAGAGCGCGTGACCATCCGCGACCTCCTGAGGCACACGTCGGGTCTGCCCGCCTGGGAGCTGCTCTACCTACCGGGCCGCGCCGAGGGCGGCCGGGCCGGGGCCCACCCCTGCCGGTCGATCGCCGACGCCGTGACCCGCATTTGCGCGATGCGCGTGACCGGGACGCCGGGACGCCAGGTGATCTATAGCGATCTGGGCTTCATCGTCTTGGGGCATGTGGTCGAACGCCTGGCTGGGACATCGCTGCCCGCGTACACTCGAAGGTTCATCTTTGGCCCGCTCTCGATGGCGCACACGCGCTATACGCCTCCGCATGCGTGGTGGCCACGCTGCGCGGCGACCGAAGACGGCAACGCGTACGAACGGGTGAAGGCGGTGGAACAAGGGCTGGGGCGGTGGTTTGCGTGGCGGAAGAATGTGCTGCGCGGCCAGGTGCACGACGGGAACGCCTGGTATCTGGGGCGCGGTGTGGCTGGGCACGCCGGCCTGTTCAGCACGGTCGCCGACGTCTTACGATTCTCGCAGGCCATGCTGCGCGGCGGCGCGCTTGACGGCCGCCGCGTCTTGAAGCGGCAGAGCGTCGCCGAGGCGATCCGTGACCAGACGCCGGGTCTGAATCCGGGCCGTCGCGGCCTGGGGTGGGCGCTGAGCGGCTGGACCTTTGCCGGCACGCGAGCCTCGCCTCAGGCCTTTGGCCACACCGGCTTCACGGGCACGTCGCTCCTGGTCGATCCCGAGCGCGACCTGATCGTGGTACTGTTCACGAACCGCGTGCACCCGAGCGCGCAGGGCGCTGGCCTGCTCGAATTCAGGCCGGCATTCTACGAAGCGGTCATCGACGCATTCGATGGTTGAGCGCGTGGTGGTGGTCGGGGTCGACGGCGGAGCCTCGAAGACGCGGGCAGTGGTCCTCACCGGTGACGGCGTCGTGCTGGCGACGTCGGTCGTGCGCTCCGCCAGCGCCTACCACCGCGAGCCCGAGGAAGCCGCCGGCGTCGTGCTCGACGCGACCCGCGAAGCGCTCGCCCACGCGGGCGTGGCGCCACCCGTCGCGGCGCTTGGGGCAGGGCTCGCCGGCGCCGACGATGCGTCGATCCATGAGCGGCTTCAAAAAGCGCTTACGGCGGCACACGTTGCGCGTAGCGTCACCATCGATCATGACGCAGCGGCCGCACTGGCCGGTGGCGGAGCGCTCGCGCCCGGCGCCGTGATCATCTCGGGAACCGGCTCGGTCGCGTTTGGAGTCGATGCCTCAGGTCGCCGCGTCCGTGCGGGCGGATGGGGACCGCTGCTGGACGATGAGGGGAGTGGCTACGCCGTTGGCCGCGCGGTGCTCCGCGCCGCGATGCGGGCCCACGACGGGCGGGGCGAGGCGACGGCGCTCGCCGACGCGGTCCGCCGGCGGTTCGGGCTGGACACGCTTCGCGCGCTCAAGGTCGCCGTGCGGGGCATCGGCATCGACGACATCGCCGCGGTGGCGCCCCTCGCCGTGGCCGCAGTGCGCGAGGGCGACGCGGTGGCCGCGGGGATCTTGCGCCGGGCGGGTGAGGGTTTGGCGGCCATGGTCTGGGCCGTCGCGCGCGCCTTGGGGTGGCAGACCGCGCCGTTCCCGCTCGTCACTGCCGGGGGCATGTTCGATGCCGGCGATGCGCTGCGCGTCCCGATGCTCACCGCGCTCGAGACCCTGGGCTGCCCGGCTGCGGTGGCCGTGTCGATCTTTCCCCCGGAGATCGGCGCCGCGCTGTTGGGCGCGCGGGCGGCCGGGCTCCCCACCGCTACGCTGATCGCGCGCCTGCCGCGCGCGGGGGTGAGGTGAGGGCATGAGAACCAAGACCGGAACCATCAACTACAGCGCCCTGGGGACCGAGCGGCGGAATCCCCGCTCGATGAACCTCGACCGCATGTCGACGCCGGCGATCCTGCGTGTGATCAACGCCGAAGACCGCCGCGTGCCGGTCGCCGTCGGCCGCGAGATCCCCCGGATCGCGCGGGCCGTCGAGGCGGTGGTTCGCGCCATCCGCGCCGGCGGCCGGGTGTTGTACGTGGGAGCCGGGACCAGTGGCCGCGTCGGCTTGCTGGATGCGCTCGAGTGGCCGCCGACGTTCGGCGTCAGCCCCGATCTGGTCAAGGTGATCCTCGCCGGCGGCGCGCAGGCCACGATCGGCTCCGCCGCGCCCGCCGAGGATGACCGGGACGGCGGGGGGGCCCAGATGGCCTCGGCCTTCGCCGGCCCGAAGGATGTCGTGATCGGCATCGCCGCGAGCGGCGTCACCCCGTTTGTCCTGGGGGCCGTCGACGAGGCCCGGCGCCGCGGGTGCACGATCGTGGGACTCACCAATGTCCGAGGCTCGCCGCTGGCGCGCGCCGCCGATGTCGCGATCGTCCCCGACGTCGGCCCCGAGGTGCTGACCGGGTCGACGCGGATGAAAGCCGGCACCTCGCAGAAACTCGTCCTGAACATGATCAGCACGACGGCCATGGTTCGCCTGGGCAAGACATACACCAACCTGATGGTGGACATGCAGGCGACCAACCGGAAGCTCGCGGCCCGCGCCCACCGGATCGTGATGGACGCCGCCGGTGTCGACGCCGAGACGGCGTCGCGTCTGCTCGACGAGGCCGGCGGGTCTGTGAAGGTGGCCATCATGCTGGGATTGACCGGCGTCCCGGCGGCCGCGGCGGCGCGGTCACTGGATGAGGCCGAGGGTCACGTCCGACAGGCCATCCGGAAGGTCAAATCTACCGATGCGGGGAGACGACGTGCACGACATCGATGAGCTCGCGCGTAAGAATCCAAAGCTGGTCGTCGGTCTGATCTCCGGCACCTCGGCCGACGGCATCGACGCGGCGCTCGTAGAGGTTTCCGGCGCGGGGCTCACGGCCCGCCTGCGGCTCCTCGCGGGGCTGACGCTGCCGATTGCTGCACCGGATCGCGACGAACTCTTCCAGATCTTCGATCCACCCATCGCGACGGTCGACCGCATCTGCCGATTCAACTTCCGTCTGGGTGAGTGCTTCGCCGACGCCGCGATGGCCGTCATCAGCCATGCCGGGCTCACCCCCGCGCAGGTCGATCTCATCGGCTCGGCCGGGCAGACCGTCTGGCACATTCCGGCTCCCAACGGGGCCACGTTGCAGATCGCTGAGCCCGCGGTCATCGCCGAACGCACGGGGCTGCCGGTGGTCGCGGACTTTCGCGTCGCCGACATCGCCGCGGGCGGGCACGGCGCGCCGCTGGTGCCGTACTTCGATCTCGTCGCGTACCGGGAGGCATCAAAGTCTCGGGCGGTGCAGAACATCGGCGGCATCGGGAACGTGACATACCTGCCGGCGGGGTGCGGGCCTGACACGAAGGGGGCGCAGATGGTGATCGCGTTCGACACGGGACCAGGCAACATGGTGATCGACGGCGCGGTTGAGGCACTCACGGCGGGCCGTGAGACGTTCGATCGCGACGGCGCGATCGCGACGCGCGGGCGCGTCAATCAGGGGTGGCTCACTGAGTTGATGGCCGACCCCTTTTTCGCTGTGGCGCCGCCGAAGTCCACGGGGCGAGAGGTCTATGGGAGACCGTTTGCCGCGCGGCTGCTTGAGCAGGCGCGGCGGCGCGGTCTGTCGCCGGAAGACACCGTCGCGACGGTGTCGGCGCTCACGGCCGACTCGATCGTGCGGGCGTATCGCGACTTTCTCATCCCGCGCGCCGGGCTCGACGAGGCCGTGCTCTGTGGCGGGGGTTCGTACAACGGGTTCCTGCGGCGGCGCATCACCGAGGGGCTGGGGATCCCCGTGATGACCAGTGAGGACGTCGGCGTCAACGGCAAGTTGAAGGAAGCGATGGCGTTTGCGCTCATGGCGTCGGATGCGGTGGCGGGATTGCCGACGAACGTCCCAAGCGCAACGGGCGCCAGGGGCCCGCGGGTGCTCGGGAAGTTTGTGCCGGCGCCCCGGACCGGCACGGGGGTGGCGCGATCATAAGGATACGCATACCGTGACCACGGCGCCCTCCCGGCGCGGCCGGAGATCGGATATAGTGAAGTAATGTTTCGCGATGTCCTTCGCGCTGAGATCCGTCAGGCGGTCGCCCGGGCTATGCAGACCGGCGCGATTCCGCACGGCGAGATCCCGGCGATCGACGTCGACGTTCCCCGCGATCGGCGGCACGGCGACTACGCGTCAAATGCCGCGCTGGTGCTCGCCAAGCAGGCAGGCGCGAAACCCCGCGACGTCGCCGCCCGCCTCATCGAGTGTCTGGCGCCGGCGCCGGAGCGCATCGCGCGGCTCGAGATCGCCGGGCCGGGATTCATCAACATCACGCTGGCCTGGCCCTGGAAGCGCGAACTGGTCTCGACGATCTCGCGACTAGGGGACGGCTACGGCCTGCAGAGCGTGGGCCGCGGCACCCGCGTCAACGTCGAGTTCGTCAGTGCGAACCCGACCGGCCCCCTGCACGTGGGCACCGGGCGCAATGCCGTCGTAGGCGATGTCCTCGCCAACCTGCTGACCGCGCTCGGCTTCGACGTCGCACGCGAATACTACATCAACGACGCCGGCCAGCAGGTCCAGAGCCTGACACGATCCGTCGAGGCGCACTACTTCGAGCACTTCGGCAGGCCAAAGCCGTTCCCCGAAGACGGCTATCACGGCAGTTACGTCGTGGATCTCGCCCGCAAGATCGCGGAGACCGACGGCGACCGGTGGCTTCGCGCCGCTGACGCGCAACGGCTCGACCACTTCCGCGATTTCAGCCTTGCCGCGGTCGTGGCGGACATCCGCGACGTGCTCGAGCGCTTTGGAGTGCGCTTCGACACCTGGTTCAGCGAGCGGACGCTCGTGCAGTCCGGGGCAGTGGACCGTGTGCCCACCGACCTGCGCGCGCGGGGATATGTCTATGAGGCCGACGGCAAGATCTGGTTCCGCGCCACGGAGTTCGGCGACGACCAGGATCGCGTCATGTACCGCCCGGGCGCCGGGTGGACGTATTTTGCCACCGACATTGCCTACCACCTCAACAAACTCAGCCGCGGATTCGACCTACTGATCGACGTGTGGGGGATCGACCATATCGGCGACGTGGCCCGCGTCAGAGGCGGCCTACAGGCGCTGGGAGTCGCGCCCGACAAGATCGAGATCTTGATCCACCAACATGTGCGTCTCAAGAACGAGGGCGAGGCGTTACGGATGTCCAAGCGCAGCGGGGAGTTCGTGACCCTGCGCGAGTTGATTGATGCCGTCGGCTCCGATGCGGCACGTTATTTTTACGCCATGACGTCGTACACGGTGCCGATGGACTTCGACGTCGGGCTGGCGCTGAAGCACTCGCAGGACAACCCGGTCTACTATGTACAGTACGCGCACGCTCGGATCGCCGGGATCCTGCGGGAAGCCGGGGTGGTCAAGGAACCGGCATCGGTGCCCTCCAGCGCTCGGGGAACCGGCGCGGCGGCGAGCCCCGGCCTGCCGCACGCCCCGTCGCTGGATCGTCTGGCCGACGAGCGCGAAGCGGCCTTGATCCATACACTTGCCGAACTCCCCGAAGTGATCGCCGCGGCGGGTCTGCGCCGTGAGCCCCAGCGCCTGTGTGCGTACGCGCGTGAGGTCGCCGAAGCGTTCCACCTGTTCTATACGCACTGCCGGGTATTGAGCGACGACAGCGAACTGAGCGCGGCCCGGCTGGCGCTGGTCGAAGCGACCCAGATCGTGCTCCGCCGTGTGTTGGGGCTGCTGGGGGTAGCGGCGCCGGAGCGGATGTAGACTACTTGCAACGGCATGCCGGGTGTGCTACCAATACAAGTGGTGGGCGGCTCGCTACCGCCGGTTGTCAGTTATCCTCGACTGTCGTCAATCGAAACATCTCGGGGTAGTTGTCCCAGGCGAATGCATGGCCCATAGTGCGCTCGTGATCCAGTTTGAATAGACCTGCACACCGCGAGATCACGTGAAGGAGGCGTACGCCCCATGACAAGGTATCTCCGCGTGGCCGCGGTACTGGTGCTGGTCGCCGCCGTGGCGCTGCCGGCCAGCGC
>JBGQGY010000088.1:0-16363 GCA_041497675.1 bacterium
GAGCCTGATCACCTGGCGACGCTGCTGGCGCTCTACGCCGCACTCGGCGATCAAGAATCCACCGAACCTGATGCCGCGCGCCGCGCGTTGCTGCGACACACCCGGAACGCGCTGCTCTGGGAGCACATCGGCTGCTGGGTCTTCGCCTATCTCACAAAGATGGAAGAGATCGCGCCACCCTTTTATCAAGCCTGGGCGCGCGTCTTGCGGACGGCGCTGATCGATGCGGCGGGCGACGTCGGTCCGCCCGACCGCCTGCCGCTCCACCTCCGCGACGCGGCGCCGCTGCCCGACCCGCGCACCGACGGGGTCGATGCGTTTCTTAACGGTCTGCTGGCCATGGCGCGCAGCGGCGTGCTGCTGACACGGGCCGATCTCGTGCGTGGCGGTAGGACGATCGGACTCGCGGTGCGCGTTGGAGACAGACGCTTCCTGATTAGAACATTTCTTGGTCAGGATGCGGAGACCACGTTGGACTGGCTTGCCCGGGAGGCCGACGGCTGGGCTGCGCGCCATCAGACAGTGCGCGACCTGAGCCCCGCGATCGCCGGATACTGGGCGGAGAAAGCGCAGGCGTCGGCCGCCCTGCTTCACACCCTCAGCCACGAGGTGGCCGATACCGACCTATCGAATGTCAGGTAATCTTCCTGAGAGCAAACCCCAGCAGAAGCAGCGCGAGGACCACTGTGGAGACGATGGCGTAGAGACGGTCTCTGCGGACCGCGAAGAAGACTGCGGAGAGCGCGACGCGCAAGACGGGCGTGAAGATCAGCAACAAGACCCCGACATCGATCACGGCGACCGGCTGACCCTTGAGCGCACCCTGGACGATCCCGCCGAACGTCCTCGGAAGCCCCGCGATGAGCACGTCATGCTCTGAGAACAGTTGCGAGAGCAGCAGCAGTTTGTCGTTACCCGGCGGGATGAGCAGGATCACACCAACGGCGATGATGGCGGCAGAGAGCAGAACGCCGATCAGGAGCACGAGGCCGATTAGATCCTCGAGGGCGAGGGGCTGCCGGGTCGTCACGGCCGCAGCCCCCGCAGCACCATAGCCACGCCGACGTAAGCGATGAGGGGTACAAAAAGCAACCGTAGCGTCCCCGTGCCAAGACGCATCATGAGCCGCGTCCCGATTCCGGCGCCGACGAGAACACCGAGCGCCACCGGCGCGGCGACCAACGGATTCACTTCGCCGCGAGCAAAGTAGACGCTGGCGCTGGCCGCCGCCGTCACGCCGATCATGAAGTTGCTGGTCGCGGTGGACACCTTCAGCGGGAGCCGCATCGCGACGTCCATCGCCAGCACCTTGAAGATGCCGCTCCCGATCCCCAACAGACCCGACACGAGGCCCGCGAAGTACATCAAGCCGCTGCCAACGCCTATCCGCCTCGCCGTGTACGCTACGTGCTGCCCCGCGGCCGTGTCGTAGTAACTTCCGGTCAGACCAAGCCGCTCGGCGAGCGGATCCGGTGGGCCGGCGTCCGCCAGCGGCGCGCCGAGACGCACCAGCATGGGCACGACCGAGTAGAGCAACAGCAGGCCGAAAATGAGATACAGCCAGCGAGGCGACAGGAGCCCCGCCAGAAACGCTCCAGACAGCGCCCCGGTCGTGGTGGGAATGGCGAGCATAGTACCGATCCGCACGTTCGTCACACGGTCGCGCACATAGGCGGCCGCGGCGCCGCTACTCGTCGCGATCACGGATACGATGCTGGCGCCGATTGCGTATTTGATGTTGACGTGGAACAGCAGTGTGAGTGCGGGAACCAGAAACATCCCGCCGCCAAGCCCAAAGAGCGCCCCGGCGATTCCCGCCGCGACCCCGAGGACGCCGACTTCCAGCATGAACAGCAATGGAGACATGTGATGCTCCCGGTACGACTTCATCGACGCCGGCCAAAGGCCTTCTGCAGGCGCAGCGCACAGGCGCCGTCACCTCACCCCACGAGTTCGAAGAGTCCCTCGACCAACCTGTTCAGTTCCTCGGGTGAGACCGCGCCCGCGCGCTTCCCAAGTCGCTCAGTAGAGAGCGTCCGGATCTGACTGATCTTCACCCAGGACGGCTTCGGGAGATGGACACTCGCAACAGGCAGGGTGAGTGGATAACCGGCCCGCTGGGGTTGGCTGGTCAGCGCAAGCACGATCGCCGTGCCAGACCTCGCGTTGAACACGTCGTGGCTGATGACCAGCACCGGACGGGCTCCGGCCCGCTCGCGTCCTCGCGTAGCGCCGAGTTCGGCCCAGTAGATCTCGCCCCTCAGTATGCGGGCCACGCGTCCAGGTCTCCGGCAAGGCCCTCATCGGCGATCGCGCGCTCTTCTTTCGGATCGAGTTTGGCCGCCTCTTCCGCCAGTCGCGTGCGTCGCATGCGATCGAGGCGGTCTCGCACCGCCGCCTGGATGGCCTGACTCCGGTTCGGGAAACGGCCTGCAGCCACGAGTCGGTCGACCTCCGCAAGGAGCAGCCTGTCCAGGGTGATCGCAATCTTCGCCGAGGGCATTTCTGCCGCTCCTTATTGGTATGATGAAATATCATACCACGGAAGAGGCTACACCGGTTAGGCCGATCGGCTATCGCGGGGTCATCTTTTGGTCAGGGCTTTATTGACGTCCTCGCTGGCCAGATAGCGATCGCCTGCTTCCCGAACCTGCTCGGCCAGCGACTTGCCCAGAATCCGCCCTCTACTCTTTAGGCGCCGGTGGACTGCGGATCGTCCGCCGCCTCTAAAGCGCTTGGTCCACATCCGTATGCACGAAATCCTTGCCTTTGAACAGTAAGGGTTCTCCGGTGATCTTTGCGAGCGCGTAGGCGAAGCAGTCCCCGAAATTGAGCTTTGCCGGGTGCCCGCTGCCCCGGCCGAAATCACGGTAGGCGTCACGGGCGACGCGAGCCTGCGCCTCGGTGACCGGGTCAATGGCAATTTGCGCCGCCTGCAGTAAGTCATCGAAGCCGCGGCTGGCGACAGGATCGCGGCCGCCATCGACGACGACCGCCGTCTCCACGAAACTGACCGCCGACAACCGTCGACTATTCGCTTGCTGAATCGCCTCCGCGTAGGAGGCCGCCTCGGGCTCGTCGCGGAGGATGGCCAGGAGCGCCGACGTGTCGATGATCATCGCGGCAGCCCGCGCTCGTCGTACAGCAGATCGCCGTGATCGGCGGATCGAAATGGTTCCTTCAGGTGCCGGGCAGTCCTCTTGCCAATTACCAGCAGCCGGTCGGCGAGACTGCCGTCCTTTGCTTGCCGCACTCGCTCCAGCCGTTCGCGAATGGCCTGGGTGACCGCTGCCGTCATGCTCTGTCCGGTGAGGTCGGCCAGTTTCTTCGCGAGGCGGTGTGCCTCCGCGTTCTTGATGTTGAAGCTCACAGTTATCTACCTTTCTACCTTAGCCTTATATCATTCTACCTTATGGCTCCATTGAGGTCAAGTCAGGATGGCGAGGCACGACGGCCGATGCGAGGCAACAGGGCCAGCGCGCTCGCGGCCGCGATCGATCCGCTGATCGCCAGGGCCGCCGGCACGCCCAGGAACGTCGCCAGCAATCCTACGCCGAACCCGGTCACCTGATTGAAGCCAATCGTGGACGAATAGAATCCCTGGACGCGCGCCCGCATCGCATCGGAGGCGGCAAGGAGCAGCGTCGTGCCCATGCCCGCGTCATACAGACTCCCCATGACGCCCACCAAGCCCACGAGCACCAGCGACGCCGGATACCAGGGCGAGAGGCCAAAGAGTGCGATCGCCAGCCCAAAGCCCATGGCCGTCGTGACCGTGAAGCGGTCTTTGTTCGCCAGGTCACCGCGGGATGCCAGACCGAGTGTCGCGACCAGCTGTCCGATGCCGCTGGCGGCGGTCAGGTAACCGAGCCCCAGGGCTCCGACCCGGAGCACGTCGCGGGCCATCACGGGGAGCATCGAATTGTACGAAAAGCCAAATCCCTCGGTCATTAGGCTCAGCCAGAGGAACTGGCGCACCTGGGGCGTCTGCACGGCGTAGCGGAAGCCGTCCTTCACGGCGCGCAGCAGGGGCTGGGTGATCGTCTTGACCGTCGCGGGCGCGCGCAGGCCCAGGATGCAGCCGGCACTGACCAGGTGCGCAACCGCCGCCACCCAATAGTTCTGGCCGATGCCGAGGCGATCGATCACGTACCCTCCTGCGACGGCGCCAACCATCCGCACCAAACTGCCGGCCATGAAGCGGAACACGCTGGCGTTGAGCAGCCGCGCTTCGCCGACCAAGTCGTACATCAGGCCGCTGGATGCCGGCCGCTCGATGGCGGCGGCCAGTCCTGTGATGACGGAGAAGATCGCCACGTGCCAGACGCGCACGGCGCCGTGCAGCACCAGCGGCGCAAGCACGGCCAGTCCCGCGGCAGGCGCCAGCTGGGTGAGCCCGAGCAGCCAGCGGCGATCCGCGCGGTCGGCGATGGCGCCCGCCGGCACGCTGAACACGAACAGTCCGATCCCTCGGGACGCCGCCACCGCGCCGACCCAGAACGGGGAGTTCGTCAGCTGCAGCACCAGCCAGCCGTTGGTGAGCGTCTCAAGGGTCCACGCGACGGAGTTGAACAGGGAATGCAGCCACAGCCACGAGAAGCCGGGGGCGTCGAACGCGAGCAAGGATCTTTTCACATTCGCTATGGTAACCTAAGAAGCATGCCGTCGATCACGGACGTCCCCGGGATCACCGTCGGACACGCCACCGATACCGTGGGCATCACCGGCTGCACCGTCGTCCTGTGTGAGGCGGGGGCGATCGCCAGCGGTGAAGCGCGCGGCGGCGCACCGGGGACGCTGGGCACCTCCCTCTTGCATCCTTCCAATCTCGTCCAAGAGATCCATGGCGTGATGCTGACCGGCGGCAGCGCCTTCGGGCTGGCGGCGGTCGACGGGGTCATGCGCTACTTAGATGAGCGCGGCCGTGGGCTCGATGCGCGCGTCGCACGCGTCCCGATCGTCGTGGGAGCGGTCATCTTCGATCTGGGCATCGGTGACGCGCGGGCGCGGCCCGACAGCGCGATGGGATACGACGCCTGCGGCCGGGCCACACCGGGCCCGGTTGAAGAAGGAAGCGTCGGCGTGGGCACTGGCGCGACTGTCGGGAAGGTCGTGGGCCCCCGCGGCGCGATGAAAGGCGGCGTGGGTTCGTGGAGCCTGCGGCTCCATGACGGCGCCGTCGTCGGCGCGCTCGTCGTCACCAACGCTCTGGGTGATGTGATCGACGAGCACGGTGAGATCATCGCTGGTGGTCTCGACGGCCAGCGCAAGTTCATCCGATCGGCCGAAGCCCTGATCACCCGGGCGCCCAACGTCGCCTTTGCCACAAACACCACGCTCGCCGTCATCGCCACCAGCGCGACCCTGACGAAGGCGCAGGCCTGGCGGCTGGCGGTGCAGGGGCACGCCGGGTTGAGCCGGGCCATCATGCCCTCTCATACGGTCTTCGACGGCGACACGGTGTTCGTGCTCGCGACCGGCACGCACGGTCCTTCAGACCCAACAAGCGTTGGCGAAGCCGCCGCGCAGTCGGTGGCGGTGGCCGCCAGGCGATCCGTGCGCGCCGCCCGTGGCATGGGTGGGATTCCAGGCTATGTTGACCTCTTCGGCGGGGTATGATGGAACATATGAGACTCGCGGTGTCCAGTTTTGCGGCGGTGACGCAGTCGCTCCGGGATGTCGAAGGCGATCTGCTGAAGTTTGGGCTCGACGTCGAGATCATGTGCGAGCCGCCGCACGCCTGGCCGGCGCCGGTCCCGTGGGCAAACGGCCACGTGCGATCGCTGCATGCCCCGATCCTGGGCATCAACATCGCCAGTACGAACCCCGGCATCCGCAAGGAATCGGTGATGCAGATATTGGCGACGATCCGCGAGGCCGCACGGCTCGGTGCCGCCGGCGTCGTCGTCCATCCGGGGATCCCTCCGTATCAAGAAGTCATGCCACGTGACCGTGGCCTGCCGTTTGCCATCGAGTCGCTCCGCCGATGTGCAGAGGACGCCCAGGCCGCCGGCGTCGAGATCTATCTCGAAAACATGCCGGCGGTTTCGCTCGCCGAAGGCATGCGGCCGATGGGGTTTGCCTACGGTGTGCGGTATGAGGAGCTCCGGCAGATCTTTGAGAGTGTCGGCCATCCGTCGCTGCGGCTGTGTCTGGACCTGGGCCACGGCTACCTGGCGGGGATGGACGAGCTGCGGGCGCTGCTGCGCGACCGCGATGTCGTGCACGTCCACGTGAACGACAACCGGGGCCGGCGTGACGATCACCTCGCGTGGGGCGACGGCGAGATCGCCAAGGTCGTGGACCTCACACGCGACCTCCCACCATCTGTGAAGACAGTCGTGTTCGAGCACGGCAGCCTCGAGGCGTGTGCGGCATCACTGGCGCGCGTCTCGCCGGACCTTGCGCAAAGGGGGCAACGCGTATGACTCGGTGGTTGCAGGTCGCGGTCCTCGTGCTTCTGGCGGCGATGATGGCCGTTGCAGCGCCCGCGGGGGCGCAAACGCCGCGGGACCGGTTGGTCTTCGCGCTCTCCGGCGGACCCGACACGCTCGACCCACAGGCTACGGCCGCCACGCTCGCGTTCCAGGTGAATAAGAGCCTCTACGATACGCTCGTCGAACCCGACGATGATGGAAAGCTTGTGCCTGCGCTCGCCGAGTCGTGGGCGGTGTCGGCGGATGGGCTCACCTGGACGTTCAAGCTGCGCTCCGGCGTCAAGTTCCACCACGGCAAGACCCTTGACGCCGGCGACGTGAAAGCCACTTTTGAGCGTATCCTCGACCCGGCGACGCGGTCACCGAAGCGCAACGACTTCGGCGCCGTCCGCTCGGTCGAGGCCGTGGACCCGCTGACGGTGCGCATCGTGTTGGGCGAGCGGTTCGCGCCGTTCCTGGCGACGCTGGGCCAGGGATGGGGCGCGATCCTGCCGGCCGACCTGATCGCGCGCCGGCAGAACTTCGCGACGCAGCCGGTGGGCACCGGTCCGTTCACCGTGGCCGAGTGGCAGCGCGACTCGTTCATCCGCCTGCAGCGCTTTGACGGATACTGGCGGAAGGGCGAGCCGAAACTGCGCGAGGTCCTGATCCGGTTCGTCACCGAACGGGCGGTCAAAGTCGCGGGACTGCTGTCCGCCGAGTTCGACGCGGTCGACGGCGTCGACCCGCTCGACCTGCCCCGCGTGCGCGCCAACGCCAACGTGAAAATCATTAGACAGGTCACCAGTTTGGTCAACGTGGTGGCCCTCAACAACAGCCGGCCGGCGCTGCGCGACGTGCGGGTGCGCCGGGCCCTCTGGTACGCGATCGACCGCAAACAGGTCTTGAAGACCTCCTACGGTGACGAGTCGATCGTGACCAACGTGTTCATGGACGTCGTCAGCCCCTTCTACGCCGACATCGCCGATCCGTATCCCTACAACCCCGAGCAGGCGAAGAAGCTGCTCGCCGAGGCCGGGTACGCGTCGGGTCTGACCCTCGACCTGGCGCTGCCGCAACCGTATCAGGCGCACATCGACGCGGGCCAGCTGGTGCAGGGGATGCTGGCGAAGGCCGGCATCACGGCGCGGCCGCGCGTCGTGGAGTGGGGCTTCTGGCTGTCGCGCGTCTACGGCGGCGGCGAGTACGACCTCACGATCATCGGTCATACGGGTAAGCTCGACCCGGACGGGCGCCTCGCGGGGTACGGCGATCCGGCTAGGAACTATGTGAAGTACGCGAACCAGAAGGTCGAAGATCTGGTGCTGGCCGGTCGGATCACGACCAACCCTGATCTCCGCAAGCGCATCTACACCGAAGTGTTGAAGCTGATGACCGATGAGGTGATGTTGGTCCCGCTGGGCACGCCGGTGCTCTACGCCGCGACGCAAAAGAGCGTTCGCGACTTCCGGCAGCTCTACGCGATCGACACGTACGACTTTCGCACGACCACGAAGTAAATGCCGTTCGTCCTGCGGCGGCTGTTCACGGTGGCGCCTACGGTCCTCGTGGTCGCCACCGTGACGTTTATCGCGCTGCAGGTCATCCCGGGGGACATCGCCCAGATCATGCTCGGCACCGACGCGCGGCCCGAAGACGTCGCGCGGCTGCGCCGTGAGTTCGGGTTGGACCGCCCTCTCGTGGTGCGCTACCTCGAATGGATCGCCAACCTGGCGCGTGGCGATCTCGGCACGTCGATCAGCTACCAGGAGCCCGTCGCGCACCTGATCCGGCAACGCCTGCCCGTCACGGTCTCGGTGGCGTTCACGGCCATGCTGGTCGCGCTGGCGATCGCGCTGCCGCTCGGCATCGCCGCGGCGCGGCGGGCCTGGTCGGCGCTCGACCTCGCGGTGCTCGCCGGCTCGCAGATGGGGCTGGCGGTGCCGACCTTCTGGATGGGGATCTTGCTCCTGCTCGGCTTTGCCGCCGCGCGCCCGATCTTCCCGCTGCAAGGCTACGTGGCGCTGACGAGCAGCCCGCTCGAATGGCTGCGCCATCTGGCGCTGCCGGCCATCGCACTCGGCATCGAGCGCGCCGCGGCGCTGTCACGGCTGGTGCGCGCATCGGTCCTCGATGAGTTGAACCGTGACTACGTACGGACGGCGCGCGGCAAGGGGCTCGCGGGTGGGACGATCGTGCGCCGGCACGTGCTGCGCAACGCGTTCATCCCGGTGCTGACGGTCGCCGGTCTGCAAATTGGGTTTCTGCTGGGCGGCACGATCGTGCTCGAACAGGTCTTCGGGCTGCCGGGGTTGGGGCGTCTGATGCTGCAGGGGATCTACGCTCGTGATCTGGTCGTCGTGCAGGGCGCGGTGATCACGATCGCGATTGCCTTCGCGCTGCTGAACCTGATCGTCGATCTGCTCTACGCCGCCGTTGACCCGCGCATCACGTACCAGTGATGGCAGTCACCGATCGTCGCCCCCTCCATCCGATGCCTGCCGCACATATGCGGACGGTGCCCGAGCGCCCCGCGCGCCGGCGGCGGCGAAACCTGCCGCTGATCCTGGGCTGCGCGCTCACCAGCATCATCGTGTTGCTGTCGATCCTGGCCCCGGCGCTGGCGCGATTCGACCCCGCCGCGTTCGATCCGCCGGGCCGGCTCGCGCCTCCGGGCGGAGCGCATCCTCTGGGGACCGACCGGCTCGGCCGCGACGTGTTCAGCCGGGTGCTCTATGGCGGCCGCGTCGCGCTTGCGGTAGGCGCGGTCGCCGTGCTGATCGGCGCCGGCGCCGGCATCCCCATCGGGCTCGCCGCGGGCTACAAGGGAGGCCGGCTGGATGCGTCGTTGATGCGCGTCATGGACGGCCTGCTCGCGTTTCCGGCGCTGCTGCTGGCGATCATGGTGATTGCGGCGCTCGGCCCCGGACACATTCAAGCCATGTTGGCGATCGGGGTCGTCCTCATCCCGGCGTTTGCCAGGCTGGCGCGGGCGCAGGCCCTCGTCGTCCGCACCCAGGAGTACGTGCTCGCCGCCGGGGCGATGGGGGCGCGTGATCTGAGCATCGTCCGCCGGCACATGCTGCCCAACGTCGCCGGCCCGCTGCTGATCCAGATGACCGTGACGTTCTCCGGCGCGGTGCTGGCAGAAGCGTCGCTCTCGTATCTTGGGTTGGGGACGCAGCCGCCCACCCCGTCGTGGGGCGGCATGCTGCAGGAGGCGCGGGACGTGCTCTTCGTCGCGCCGTGGATGGCCATCTGGCCTGGACTGGCGATCGCGACCGCGGTGCTGGGGCTGAACCTGACGGGCGACGGCATTCGCGATCGGCTCGACCCGCGGTTGACACGCAACACGACCTGAGCGAATCTTCCGTGGCACTCCCGACCGGGACGGTCACCTTCCTCTTCACCGACATCGAAGGGAGCACGCGTCTACTCCACGAGCTCGGCGACCGCTATGCCGCTGTGCTGGCAGACCATCACCGGCTCTTGCGGGCGGCACTCCAGCCGCGGGGCGGGCACGAGGTCGAGACCCAGGGTGACGCGTTCTTCGTCGCGTTTGCGCGCGCGAAAGACGCGGTGGCGGCCGCGATCGATGCGCAACGCGCACTGTCCGCATTCCAGTGGCCGGCGGGCGTCCTCGTGCGCGTGCGCATGGGACTCCACACCGGCGAGCCCCTCGTCACGGAGACGGGGTACGTCGGGATCGACGTCCACCGGGCGGCGCGCATCGCGGCGGCCGGTCACGGGCAGCAGATCCTGCTCTCCGATGCGACGCGCGCATTGCTCGGCGACGACCTGCCCCGCGAGACGAGCCTGAAGGATCTCGGCGAGCACCGTCTCAAGGATCTGCCACACGCGCAACGCATCGTTCAGGTCATCGTACCCGGCCTGCAGGCGGACTTTCCTCCACTCAAATCCGTTGAGGCGCTGCCCAATAACCTGCCCGCGCAATTGACGTCGTTCATCGGACGCGAGCGCGAGATCGGAGAAACGAAAGATCTTTTGCGCAGGAGCCGGCTGGTCACGCTCACCGGTGCTGGTGGCAGTGGAAAATCGCGTCTGGCGCTCCGCGTCGCGGGCGACGTCCTGGACGTCTATCCCGACGGCGCCTGGTGGGTGGATCTCGCGCCGCTGACCGATCCAACGCTGGTCCCTCACGCGGTGGCCGCGAGTGTCGGCGTGCGCGAACAGCCGGACCTGCCCCTGCTCGAGAGCCTCACCGGCTTTCTGCGGTTTCGAAGCATCCTGCTCGTGTTGGACAACTGCGAGCACCTCGTCTCGGCGTGCGCGCACTTTGCCGATCACGTGTTGCGACAGTCACCGAAGACGCAGCTCCTCACGACAAGCCGCGAAGGGTTGGGAACGGCCGGTGAAGCCCTGTACCCCGTGGCCCCACTCACCCTGCCGGCCCCGCAGAAGACCACGACGCCGGACCGCGCGAAACAGTCCGAAGCGATCCGCCTCTTTGTTGATCGTGCCACGGCGGTGCTGCCGTCCTTCAGGCTCACCGAGCAGAACAGTGGTGCAATCGTCCGGATCTGCCAGCGACTGGACGGCATCCCGCTGGCGATAGAACTGGCCGCCGCCCGCGTGCGGGCCCTCCCGGTCGAGCAACTCGCGGCGCGGTTGGACGACCGCTTCCGGATTCTAACTGGCGGGAGCCGGACTGGGGTGGCGCGGCATCAGACGCTCCAGGCCACGATGGATTGGGGCTATCAGCTGCTGTCGGCCAAAGAACGCGCCATGCTGAACCGTTTGTCTGTCTTCGCCGGTGGGTTCACGCTGGAGGCGGTCGAAGACGTCTGCAGTGGCGGCGCGGTCGCCGAGACAGAGATCCTCGACCTGGTCACTCACCTAGTGGACAAGTCACTCGTGGTGCCCGGCGAGGCAGCGGGTGAAGCGCGCTATCAACTGCTCGAAACCGTGCGGCAATATGCGCGGACGAAGCTGCTCGAGCACGATGAGGCTGAGCAGGTCTTGAGGGTGCATCGGGACTGGTACCTGCGCCTGGCGGAGCGGGCGGCGCCCGAACTGCGCGCCCGAGACCAGGCGGTGTGGCTCCCACGCCTCGAGGCCGAGCACGACAACCTGCGCGCGGCGCTGCGCTGGACGTTAGCCTCGAGCGATCGCGAGACGGCCCTGCGGCTGGCGGGAGCCCTGGGGGCGTTCTGGGACCGGCACGGCCACGTCGTTGAAGGACGCCAGTGGCTGGACGAAACGCTGGCCATGTCCGGGGAGGCGTCACCGGTGACGCTGGCCAGGGCGCTGGCTGAGAATGCGTACCTGACCGAGACGCAGTTCGATTTCGATCGGGCGACGACGCTGTCCAATGAGGCGCTCGCGCTGTACAAGACGTTGGGTGACCGGCAGGGTATGGCCTTCGTGCTGCACATCCTGGCGGTGATGGCCCGCAAGAAGGGCGAGTACGATCGGTCCCGCGTCCTGCTCGAAGAGAGTCTGGGGCTGTACCGTGACGCCGGTGATCGCTGGGGAATCGCCTGGTCGATGTATGGTCTGGGTGGACTGGCGCGGTTCCAGCGAGACTACGCGCGCGCCGTCCCGCTGCTCACCGAAGGGCTCGACCTCTTCAGAGCCGTCGGCGACCGCCAGGGGATGGCGCAGTCCCTGTACTTCCTGGGACTGGCGGCGCGTGCCCAGCGCGACTTTGGCCGGGCGACCGCGCTGGGCGAGGAGAGTCTCGCGCTCGCGCGCGAACTGGAGGACCGCTACACGGCGGCCCACTCCCTTCATCTCATCGGCACGGTGGCCTGGTATCAGGGGCAGACGGATAGGGCGTCAAGCCTGCACCAAGAATGCCTGGCGATGTTCCAGGAACTCGGAGACAAGTCGTGCACCGCCACGACCCTCAGCGACTTTGGGCTCGTGGTCCAGCACCGGGGCGAACTAACGCAGGCGGAAGCGTTGCAGCGTGACAGTCTTCGGCGCTATCAGGAGCTCGGCGACAAACCCGGCATTGCCAGATCCCTCGAACGGCTCGCGGGCGCGCTCGCCGGTTCCGGGAAACCCGACCACGCCGCCCGGCTGCTGGGCGCGGCGCAGTCGCTGCGCCAGACCATCGGGGTTGCGGCGGCGCCGGCGGATCGACCCGACTCTGATCGGATTGAGGCCGCGGTCCGCGCGGCACTCGACCGCAGCAGCCTCACAGCGGCGTGGGACGAAGGGCGGAAGATGACGGCGGCGCAGGCGGTCGAGTACGCGCTGACGGACTAGAGCCGCACGTCCTCGGCGTTGTAGACGCCGGCCCAGTTGACACGCTTGACCAGCCGCTTCATCGCCGCGAGCAGTTCGCGCTCGGCCGCGGTCCGGCGATACCGGGCCAGCGCCGCGCGAGATTCAAAGACGCTGATCCCGATCATCTCGTCTCGCCCTCCACGCAGGAAGTACAGGCGGATGAGCCCTCTCGGCTTCCGCTTGAATTGCCAGGCTTTCCGGAGCGCGGCCATCTTCCCCGGGCGGATCGTCCGTGAGGCCATCCAAGCTATCGCCATGAGTATCCCCCTGTCCAGGTGCAGCCGTGTGTGTCTCGTGCCGCTGCGCAGCCACTGTTGGCGGCGTGCGGCCAGTTTCCCTGCGCAGAGGAAGGCAGCATCGGTGGGCGGAACACCCCGATGATGCATTTGCCGTACGGGACCGACGGTGGCCCCGCGCCTCGATAGCGCATCCCTGGACGCCTTGGCACGGCGCGCCGCCGCCGCGGTCGACGCCGACGAGCTCGTGCGGTTGACGCGCGCACTCGTGCGCATCCCAAGCGTCTACCGGCCGGGTGACCCGGCCGGCACCGAGGCGGTCGCTGCCGAATTTCTCGCGGATTATTCACGCGCACGCGGCCTGCGGGTCTCGATGCACGAGGCCGCCCCCGGCCGGCCCAACGTGATCGCAGACTGGGACTCCGGCCGGCCCGGTCGTGGTGTGATTCTTGAAGGCCACACCGACGTCGTCATTGAGGGCGACCGGGGCGCGTGGACGCACGCGCCGTTCGACGCGATCGTCGACGCGGGCCGCATCTACGGGCGCGGCGCGGCCGACATGAAAGGCGGGCTCTCGGCCGCCATCGTGGCGCTCGAGGCCGTGCGGCGCGCGGCCCCCGACCTGCCGGGCCGCGTGCGGATCGCCGCGGTGGTCGACGAAGAAGGCATGATGACGGGGATCAAAGCGTTCATTGCGGGCGGGCACGCGCGCGGCTTCGACGCCGCGCTCATCTGCGAGCCTGAGGAGAACGAGATCTGTCTTCACCAGAAGGGGGCAATGCGAATCCTGGCCACCTTCAAAGGCCACATGTCGCACGGCGCCATGCCCTACGCCGGTGTGAACCCGATCCCGCAAGCGGCGCGCTTTATCCTCGAACTCGGTCAGGAAGAACAGCGCGCGCAGCAACGTCATGGAAGCCACCGTTACCTTGGCCTGCCGTGGATCACTGCGACGACGATCCGCGCCCCCGTGCACGGCGAACCGCAGTTCAACGTGATGGCCGGAGAAGCTCAGGTGACCATCGACATCCGCACGATCCCCGGTCAGGATCATGCCGACCTGCGCGCCGCGCTCGACGCCGCCGCCGGCCGCGTCCGGGCCGCGGACCCGCGGGTCGAGATCACGCTGGAATTGATCGAGGACCGGCCGTGGACGGAAACACCGGCGACGGCGCCCATTGTCGGCGCCGTGGAGCGCGCGACACGCACGGTCGGCGGGCGCGACCCGCGCTACGGCGGCGTCCCGGGGTCGACCGACGGCACGTTCCTGCACGCGGCGGCCGGGATCCCCATTGTCACAATCGGCCCCGGCAAACGAGACATCCCCCACCAAGCCGACGAGTATGTCGCAATTGACGAACTGACGGAAGCCGCGCGAGTGTACGCGGCGGCCATCGTGTACTTCCTGGGCGAATCATAGGAGGCTCGTAACGTGGACTACGCGCAGCTGTTCCGACTCGATGGACGGGTGGCACTGGTGGTAGGCGGGGCGTCCGGCATCGGCGCCGCATCGGCGGCCGGTTTGGCGGCGCACGGCGCGCACGTGGTCTGCGCCGACGTCCGCCTCGACGGCGCGCGGGCCACGGCTGAAGCGATCGTACGCGGAGGCGGGTCCGCCGAGGCCCTGCAGGTCGACCTGACCAACCCGACGAGCGTCACCGACCTGTTGCAGACCATCATGGGTCAGCGCGGGCGCCTGGACGTGGTGGTGTCCACCCCCAGCATCAACGTGCGCAAACCTATCGTCAAATATCTGGATGAAGAGTTCGATCGGGTCGTCGGGCTGAACATGAAGGGGCCGTTCCGGCTGTTGCGTGGCGCCGGTGAGATCATGGCCAAGCAGGGCCGCGGCAGCATCATCGTGCTCTCGTCCATCCGCGCGCAGGTCGTCGAGCCCGGGCAGGGCATCTACGCGGCCACCAAAGCCGCCGTCGTGCAGATGGCGCGGGCCTTGGCCGCCGAGCTCGGCCCCCAGGGTGTGCGCGTCAACGCGATCGCGCCCGGTGTCGTCGATACGCCACTGACGCAACCGATCAAGAACCACGCCGAATGGTACCAGGCCTACGCCGCGAAGTCGGCGTTGGGACGCTGGGCGACCGCGGCCGAAATGGCCGGCCCGGTCGTCTTCCTGGCATCCGACGCGAGCAGCTTTGTCACGGGGGCGGTTTTATTCGTGGACGGCGGGTGGACGGCGATCGACGGGAGGTTCACCCCGCCGCTCTGAGCGGGGCGAACCTCCCGTGAGTATTCGAGTTCCGTGAGTGTTCTAGTTGGCCTGACAGGTGATGCCGGACCGGCACCAGATCTCGCCGTCGAGCAGGAAGCCCGCGGCGCCGCCGAAATCGTAGACGTCGACCATGATGACGTTCGAGCTGTGCGTGACGATGGCGTCGGTCACATCATACGTCTGGAACGTCCGCCAGTCGGCCGTCGGCAGAAACCGTTTGTAGACGTCATCGAATGTCCGCCCAACTTTCTTGCCATTCACATACAGGATGTATCCGTTGTCGGCCGTGATCCGGATGATCGCGCGCTCGACATTGTAGCGCGGAGTGCCGGGGCCCAGGTGCCGTTCGAAGCGGATGACCGTCCATTCATTCGGGTCACGCACGCGGCCGGTGTTGAAGTCGCCCGCGTAGACCCAGGAGGCATCCGTCCCGGGGATCACGGCCCCCCAGGGTGGACTGGAGACCGGCCGCGTCACCAGTCGGAGTGTCGGGATGCCGGAACTCCACGGTTTCCAGTTCGCGTCTGAGCGGATGCGGACACACTGCCCGATCGGTCCAGGATTCGGGCAGGAGTTGACGGTGAAAGCGGATGCGCCCGGCAGGGATGTCTGCATCATCAGCAGGATGAGCGCCAGGACGCCGGCAACAGAAGCAATTGGTCTGACGATATGCGTCATCGATGCCACCTCCTTTTGGTAGATATTTCTTGCCCAGGCGGGGGTGGAACTAGACCGAGGAGGCACCGGCATGCCCGATCCGTGCATTATCGCGCTCGGGGGCGGCGGGTTCAGCACGGAACCCACCAACCCCAAGCTCGACGAGTACATCCTCTCGTTGTCCGGGAAGGCCCACCCGAAAGTCTGCTTCGTGCCGACCGCCAGCGGCGATTCGGACGACTACATCGTGCGCTTCTACGATGCATTCACTGTTGAGCGCTCCCAACCGTCGCACCTTCGATTGTTCAGCCGAAAAGTCCAGGATTTGCGAGGCTTCCTCCTCAATCAGGACGTGATCTACGTCGGCGGCGGCGCCACGGCCAGTTTGCTCGCCGTGTGGCGCCTGCATGGTCTCGACGTCATCCTCCGCCAGGCGTGGGAGCGAGGGATCATACTTTCCGGGATCAGTGCCGGCGCGCTGTGCTGGTTCGAGGCGGGGATCACCGACTCGTTCGGCAAACCCCTGCAGTCGCTGCACGACGGCCTCAAATTCCTGTCCGGCAGCTTCTGCC
>JBGQGY010000089.1:0-16123 GCA_041497675.1 bacterium
AGTGGTCGTGCCGCTGCTGGGGGCGTGTGCGGTGATCGCCGCCTACGTCATCTCGGCGATCGCCATGCCGGTCGCAGGACTGCCGATTGCGAGGTGGATCGATTCACTCATCGTCTCAGCGGAGTTTACTGAAGACTGGGCGCGCACGGTGGGGTTTGTGGTGACCTACGTCATCCTCTACGCGCTGCTCTCGCTGTTGATCAGCCTCCTGCCGGGCGCCAAGCGGCCCGAAATGTCAGGACAACTCCTGGGTGTCGGGATGGGTCTGGTCAAGGCGCTGGTCGCCTCGATGGCGCTGGTCGGGATCCTGCTGGCCTCCCCGCTATCGAAGGGCGTCGCGGAGGACGTCTCGCGATCCGTCGTCGCCACACACGTGGCGGCCTTCCAGCGGGAAGGCATCCAGACATTGCGCCGGGCGAGCCCCTTCGCGTTCCCGGCCTACGGACCCGACCAGAAGTTCTGACGCAGCCCCGCGGATGCAGAACCGGGCCATCGCCCAGCGATTTGCCCAGATCGCCGACATGCTGGAAGCGAAGGGCGAATCGATCTTCCGCATCAACGCGTACCGCCGCGCGGCCCGCTCGATCGAAGCCCTGACCGAGGATGTGGCGGCGGTTGCCGAACGCAGCGGTCTGACGGAGCTTCCCGGCATCGGCGGCGGCACCGCCGAGAAGATCGAGGAATTCCTCCGCACCGGCACGATGAAATACTACGATGAGCTGGCCGCCTCGCTGCCACCCGGGCTGACGTCGTTGATACAGGTACCCGAGGTCGGTCCCAAGACCGCCATGCTGCTCTACGACAAGCTCCGCGTCACCTCAATCGATGAGCTCGAAGCCGCGGCCAAATCCGGCCGGCTCCGCGATCTCCCGCGCATGGGCGCCAAGACCGAGGAGAACATCCTGAAAGGCATCGCCATGCTCCGCCGCAGCGGCGCCCGCCGGCCACTCGGCGTGGTGTGGCCGGTCGCCAACGAGCTGGTCGAGAGGCTGCGGGCGGTGCCCGGGGTGCAGCAGATCAGCGTGGCCGGCAGTCTTCGGCGCATGAAAGAGACGATCGGCGACATCGACATCTTGGTCACCAGCAAGAAACCCGAGGTCGTCATGGACGCCTTCGTGGGGGCCCCGGCGGTCACGCAGGTGCTGTCGCACGGCACGACCCGCTCGAGCGTGGTGCTCGACGTGGGGCTGCAGGCCGACGTGCGCGTGGTCGAGCCGGCGGCCTACGGCGCGGCCCTCCAGTACTTCACCGGGAGTAAGGAACACAACGTCAAACTGCGCGAGCGCGCCATCAAGAAGGGGTTGAAGCTCAACGAATACGGCGTGTGGAAGGTCGACGGCGGGAAGCGCGTGGCCGGCAAGACCGAAGAAGATGTCTACAAGGCAGTCGGCGTGCCCTGGATCCCGCCCGAACTGCGAGAGGATCTCGGCGAGATCGATGCGGCGGTCGAGGGGCGCCTGCCCGACCTGATCGAGGTGGCCGATATCCGCGGCGATCTCCACGTCCACACGCGGTGGAGCGACGGATCCGAGACCGCCGAGGCGATGGCGGCGGTCGCCAAGACGCTCGGCTACGAGTACCTGTGCATCACCGATCACTCACAGTCGCTGAAGATGGCCGGCGGCGTGACGATCGACGAACTGCGCGAGCACGTCAGGCACGTCCGCACGCTCTCGGACACGGCGGGCATCACCGTCCTGATTGGGACGGAGTGCGACATCGCCGCCGACGGATCGCTCGACTACCCTGACGATCTGCTCGCCGACCTCGACGTCGTGATCGCCTCGGTGCACACGCGCTTCAAGATGAGCCGCGAGGCGATGACCAGACGCATCACCCGAGCGATGCAGAGCGGCCATGTCGACATCCTGGGGCACCCGACGGGCCGGATGCTCACCCAGCGCGATCCCTACGAGGTCGACATGGAAGCCGTCGTCGACACGGCGGTCGCGACCGGCACCGCGCTGGAGATCAACGGGTCGCCCGAGCGGCTCGACCTCAGCGACACGCACGCGCGGCTGGCCACAGAGCGCGGGGCGCGGCTGGCGATCGGCACCGACGCCCATACCGGCGACCATTTGTACCACATGCCGCTTGGGGTGGGGGTGGCCCGGCGTGGATGGGCGCAGGCGAAGGACGTGATCAACACGCTGCCGTTGCGAGACCTGTTGGGATTGCTCAAGGGGGCCACCGGCGGGTCGCGCCGCCGATCGTGACCGCGGCGTGACGGCGGCGACCACCCGCCCGCTGCCGCGGCGCTTTTTTGCCCGCGACACCCTGACGGTCGCGCGCGCGCTGCTGGGGCACCTGCTGGTGCACCAGGGGCCCAGGGGGCGCCGCATCGGCCGGATCGTCGAAGTCGAAGCCTATCGCGGCCCGCGAGATCCGGCCAGCCACGCGTATCGCCCGACCCCCCGCAGCCGCATCATGTACGGGCAACCCGGTCTCGCGTACGTGTACTTCACCTACGGGATGCACTTCTGCGTCAACGTCGTCACCGAGACCCGGAGCCGAGCCGGAGCGGTGCTGCTGCGGGCCCTCGAGCCCGTCGAAGGGCTCGAACCGGCCGGCCGCGTGCCGCCCGCGCGCGTCGCGGCGGGACCCGGCCGGCTCACCCGCGCGATGGGCATCGATCGGCGGCACAATGGATTGGATCTCACCAGGCCGCCCCTCTACATCGCCGACGGCGGTGCCGCGCGGCGCCGGATGACACGCGGGCGAATCGTCAGCGGTCCCCGCGTCGGGATCTCGGTAGCCACGCGCAGGCCGTGGCGGTTTGGGGTCGAGCGTCACCCATCGCTCTCGCGGCCGTTTGCGCGGTCGCGACGGACCGCGCGGCTATAATGGGGGCATGCCGTTGCTCATCGTGTTTCTCGACGGGGTCGGGCTGGGAGCCGCCGATCCCGCCACGAATCCCCTCGTGCGCACGCCGACGCCCACGCTGCACGGTCTGCTGGGCGGTCCGCTCGTGTTGCGGGGCGTCGTCGATCGGCCCGGTGTCCTCCTCGTCCCGACGGATGCGACCCTCGGGGTCCCCGGCCTGCCGCAGAGCGCAACCGGCCAAACCGCCCTGCTGTGCGGCGTGAATGCCCCGGCCATCGCGGGACGCCACGTGACCGCCTTTCCGACCCAAGAGTTGCGCGACCTGCTCGCACGCCAGAGCTTCTTCGCGCGCGCCCGTGCGGCGGGCGCGCGCGTGGCGCTCGCCAACGCCTACAGCCCCGAGTACTTTGCGGCCATCGCGTCGCGCCGGCTGCGCATGGCCGCCGTCAGCTACGCGGCGCAGGCCGCCGGCGTCCGGCTGCGCACGCTCGACGATCTCATCAGCGAGCGGGCCGTGTTCCACGATCTGACCAACGGACGGCTCAGACAGTGGGGGCACGATCTGCCCGAGGTGACGCCGCGTGCGTCCGGCCGCCGTCTGGCTGCGATCGCCGCGGAGGAGGACCTGACATTCTTCGAGTTCTTCCTCACCGACCTGGCCGGGCACGGCCGTATCCCGCTGACGTCCGACGCCGTCGTGGCGATGGTCGATGAGCTGCTGGCCGGGGTCCTCGAGCGACCTGACGGGATGACCGTGTTGATCACCAGCGACCACGGCAACATCGAAGACGATCGCACCACAGGCCACACGACCAACCCGGTGCCCACGCTGGCGATCGGTCCGGGGCGGGAGGCGTTTCGTTCGGTGACCGCGATCACCGACGTGGCGCACGCCGTCCTCGCGGTGGTGACGGGCGGCGGGGCGGATCAGGCGGCGCGCCCCGACACGGCCGCCGGCGGTGGGGCCGAAGGGGGCGGCGCATGACCGAGCCGCGCGCGCCGGCCGGCGAGCGGACGCTGCGGGTGCTGGAGTTCCCCAAAGTCGTCGCGGTGCTGGCCGAAGGCACGGTCACCGCGATGGGTCGCGAGCGTGCCCTGGCCGTGCGGCCTGCGGTGGATGAGGACGACGTGCGCGCGGCAATGGCGGTGACCTCCGAAGCGGTCATCATGACCGCCGAGGCCGATATCCCCGTGCGGGGCGCGCGGGACCTCGAGCCGCTCGTAGCACGCACGGTCGCGGGCGGCGTCATCGATCCGCCCGACTTCTTGCAGATCGCGCAGACGCTCGCGGTGGCGCGGGAGGTGCGGGTCTTCCTGCTGTCCAAACGGGATCGCGCGCCGCGTCTCGCCGAGATCGCCGCGTTGCTGACCGCGCTGCCGCCGGTCGAGGCCGCCATCGCCAGGGCGTTCGACGACCAGGGCCGCATCAAAGACGACGCCTCCCCGGCGCTGCATCAGATCCGCACTGAGATACAGTCCGTCGAGCGCCGATTGCGTTCGGCGCTCGACGCGTTCATCCACGATTCCGCGCACAGCCGGTATCTGCAAGACTCTATTGTCACGACCCGGGGGGACCGCTTCGTGGTGCCGGTCAAGGCCGAGTACCGGGCGCAGGTGCAGGGTGTCGTCCACGACGCCAGCGCCAGCGGCGCTACGCTGTTTATGGAACCGCTGGCGCTGGTACCGCTGGGCAACCGGCGGCGTGAGCTGGAGGCGAGGGAGCGGGAGGAGATCTTGCGGATTCTCCGGGAGCTCTCGGCGCTCATCGGTGAGCACGCACACGTGCTACGGGCCAACGGAAGATGGCTGGGGGAGATCGATCTGGCATCGGCCAAGGCCGCGCTGGCGGCGCGTCTGCGCTGCCACGCGCCCGAGATCCGCGCGGACGACCTGCTGGATCTTCGCGGCGCGCGGCACCCGCTGTTGATCCTGGGACGCGGGGACGCGGAGGTCGTGCCGATTGATCTGGATCTCGGCGGCACCTTCAGGACGCTCGTGATCACCGGACCCAACACCGGCGGCAAGACGGTGGCGCTCAAGACCGTTGGGCTGCTGGTCCTGATGACGCAGGCCGGGCTCCACATCCCGGCCGAGTCGGGCAGCCGGGTGCCGGTGTTTGCGCAGGTGCACGCGGATATCGGCGACGAGCAGTCGATCGAGCAGAATCTGTCGACGTTTTCGTCACACATGCGCGCGATTGTCGAGATCTTCGAGCGCGTCGCGCCCCCGGCCCTCGTGTTGCTCGACGAGGTGGGCGCCGGCACCGATCCGACCGAAGGCGTGGCGCTGGCCCGGGCGATTATCCAGGCGCTGCACCGGCAGGGCGTGCACACGATCGCGACGACGCACTACAACGAGTTGAAGATGCTGGCTTCGAGCGTCCCCGGCATCCAGAACGGTTCCGTCGAGTTTGACGCCGAGACGTTGCAGCCCACGTATCGGTTGCGGATCGGGCTGCCCGGGCGCAGCCACGCGATGGTGATCGCCGAACGGCTGGGGCTCGATCGTGCCATCGTCGATGACGCGCGCGCCCACCTGTCACCGGCGCAGGTGGCCATCGAGCAGGTGCTCGAGGATCTGACCCGCGAGCGGCAGGCGGCCGAGCGGGACCGCGCGGAAGCCGCGCAGGCCCGCGAAGCCGCGGAGGCCGCGGCCGCGCGTTGGACCGCGGAGGCCGACCGCCAGCGCGCCGAGCGGCGCCGAGTGATGGCCGAGGCCCGCACCGCCGGCGAAGCCCTGGTCGACGACACGCGCCGGAGGCTCGAGGCGGTGCTCGCGGAGGCCCGCGGGGCCCGCACCGAGCAGGCGGCCCGTGATGCGCGCGCGCAGCTGCGCGACATCTTGGAATCACTACCGGCCGCCGAGCCGGCGCCGCCACCGCCGGGCGAGCCCGTCGAGGCCGTATCCGCCGGGCAAACGGTCTTTGTCGCGCCACTGGGGCGCGTCGGCGTCGTCCGCGCCGGCCCCGACGTGCGTGACGAGGTCGAGGTGGACGTGGGATCCCTGCGCACGCGCGTGCCCCGCAGCGCGCTGCGAGCGGCGGTCGCGGCGCAGCCGGCCGCCGCGGGGCGCGACGCCGTGGTCCCAGACGCACCCGCGGTGTCGCTGTCGCTCAGCGTCAGGGGAGAGACCGTGGACGAAGCGCTGCTGGTCGTCGATCGGTATCTCGACGAGGCCGTCCGGGCGCACCTGCCCCAGGTCACCGTGATCCACGGCAAGGGCACGGGCCGGCTGCGCAAGGCGATCCACGACTTCCTGCGCGGGCATCCTCACGTGAAGCACTTCCGCCTGGGCGAGCGCGGCGAAGGCGACGCGGGCGCCACCGTGGTCACTCTGGAGGTCTAGCCGGATGCCGTTTCTCCCACCCGATGAGCAGCTCGGTCGCCTGCGCCGCGGGACGGTCGAGATCATCTCCGAAGAGGACCTGCTGGCCAAGCTGCGCGAGGGGCGGTCGCTGCGGGTCAAGCTGGGCGTCGATCCCTCGTCACCAGACCTGCACATCGGTCACGCGATCGTGCTGCGCAAGATGCGTCAGTTTCAGGATCTGGGTCATGAAGTCATCCTCGTGATTGGCGACTTTACGGCCATGATCGGCGATCCCACCGGGAAGAAGGCCGCGCGCCCGATGCTGACACCGGAGGAAATCGAGCGCAACGCCGCGACCTACCGGGAACAATACAACCTCATCCTGGATCCGAACCGCACGCGAGTGGTCTTCAACAGTCAATGGCTCGGCGCGATGTCGTTTGCCGACGTCATCCGCCTGGCCGCGCGGGCCACAGTGGCGCGCATCCTCGAGCGCGATGACTTCACGACGCGGCTGCGCGGCGGGATCGCCATTCATCTGCACGAGTTGCTGTACCCGCTGTGCCAGGCTTATGATTCGGTCGCGATCCAGGCCGATGTCGAGCTCGGCGGCACCGACCAGAAGTTCAACAATCTGATGGGCCGCGAATTGCAGCGCGAGATGGGTCAGGGTCCGCAGGTCGTGGTGTTGACCCCGTTGCTGCCGGGGCTCGACGGCGTCGAGAAGATGAGCAAGTCGCTGGGCAATGCGATCGGGATCACGGACTCTCCTAACGACATGTTTGGAAAGGCGATGTCGATCCCCGATACCCTGATGGCGGCGTACTTCGAGTGTGCGACCGATCTGCCGATGAATGACGTCACGGCGATCCGCGACGGGCTGGCGGCGGGCACGGTGCACCCCAGGGATGCCAAACGGCGCCTGGCGCGGGCGATCGTGGAAATGTGGCACGGTGCGAAGGCGGCCGAAGCCGCCGAAGCGGCCTTCGCGCAGGTATTTGTGGAAGGCGATCTGCCCGGCAATATTCCCGAGGCCCCGGTCTCGGCGGACGATGCACCGGGGGGCCGCATTCGCCTGGTGAAGCTGCTGTTGGTCACGGGGCTGGCCGAGAGTACGCGCGACGCCCGCCGGTTGATCAGTCAGGGGGGCGTCGCGATCGACGGCACACGGCTGCACGACATCGATGCCGAGGTGGCCGTCCACGACGGGCTGATCGCGCGCGTCGGTCGGCGCCGCTTCGCCAGGGTCCGAATCTCCTAGTTCGCCCGCGGCCACCGAGCGCTGGCCTGCGCAGCTAGGAGGACCGAACTTTCCTCCCGCCGAAACGCCCACAGTGTCCACATAAGCCAGGCGGAGGGAGCCACCAACCCATGCAGCAGAAGATCGTAGCCGCCATTGATGCCGCGGCCGGCGAACTGACCGCTCTTGCCCGCAAGATCCACGCCACACCCGAGATCGCGTTTCAGGAGCGCCAGGCGAGTGCCTGGCTCGCCGAGACCCTCGAGCGTCACGGTTTTCGCACGCAGCGCGGCATCGCCGATCTGGAAACCGCGTTTCGGGCCGAGACCGGCGGCAACGGCCGCGGGCCCACCGTGGCGATCCTGGCGGAGTATGACGCGCTGCCCGAAATCGGTCACGCCTGCGGTCACAACCTGATCTGCACCGCCGCGTTGGGAGCCGGCATCGGACTGGCCGCGCTCCGCGACCAATTGCCGGGCCGGGTGCTGGTCTTGGGGACGCCGGCGGAGGAGGGGGGCGGCGGCAAGGTCATCATGCTCGAACGCGGCGCCTTTGCGGGCGTCGACGCCGCCATGATGTTCCACCCGGCGGGCTACACGCTCTCCGAGCGCCCGTCGCTGGCGTCGTACCGGCTCTCGCTGAAATTTCTCGGCAAAGCTGCGCACGCGGCGGCAAAACCCGATGAGGGGATCAACGCCCTCGATGCGATGATCCAGACTTTTTCCGCGATCGGTCTGTTGCGGCAGCAGCTGCGCGACGACGCCCGCGTCCACGGCATCATCACCTACGGCGGCGCCGCGCCGAACATCATCCCCGACCGCGCGGAAGCACTCTTCACGTGCCGCGCCGCGGACGCCGGGTCTGCCAAGAAGGTGCTCGATCGCGTCATCGCGTGCGCCGAGGGCGCGTCGACCGCCACCGGCGCCAAGCTCGAGTACGCGGTCCGCAAGGGCTACAATGCCATCAAACCCAACCACACGTTGGCCGCGACGTTCTCAGGCCACCTGGCGACGCTCGGGTTTCCGCTCGACACCGTCCCTGAACGGCCGCGGATGGGATCGACCGACATGGGCGATATCAGCCAGGCCCTCCCGTCCATTCATCCCTACGTCTCGATCGGGCCGAAGGCGCTCGGCGGGCACACGATAGAGTTCCGCGAGGCCGCGCTGTCCGAGAAAGGCTTCACGGCGATGCTCGCCGCGGCCAAGGCGATGGCCCTGACCGGCTACGATTTACTCTCGCAGCCTGAGCTCATGGCGCGCGTGCGGCGCGACTTCGAGGAGGCTCCGGCCGCCGCGGCGTCCTGAGGCGAACCCGTCTTCGATGCCTGTGGTCGATGTTCACAGCCACTACTACCCGCCTGACTATCTCGAGGCGCTCGAGCGCGGCCCGAGCAACGTCCGGGTCACCCACGATGCGCAGGGCAATCCGCTGCTGCACTATCCGGGTGACTATAACATCGTGGTGCGCGGGCATCGCGATATCGCGTACCGGGCGCAGGTGCTTGCCGAGCACGGCGTCGACCGGCAGGTGCTGACCCTCACGACGCCCGGCACCCACGTCGAGACCCCTCGGCGCGCGGCCGAGCTCGCCAAGCTCGTCAACGATGCGTTTGCGACGGCCGTGGCGGTGTCGGCCGGCCGCTACAGCGCCCTGGCGACATTGCCCTTGAACGACCCGGCCGCGTCGGCCGCCGAACTCGAGCGCTGCATCACGTCGCTAAAGCTCCGCGGGGCGATGGTGTTCAGTAACGTCGGCGGCGCGGCGTTGGCCGACCGGCGGTTCTGGCCGATCTACGAAGTGGCCGAAGCTCACCGCGCGATCCTGTACATCCATCCGACGCACCCGGTCGGCGTCGAGGCGATGACCGAGTACTGGCTGATGCCGTTGGTCGGCTTCTTGTTCGACACGACGCTGGCGGCCGCCAAGTTGGTGTTCTCCGGCGTCGTGGAGCAGTTCCCCCGCATCACGTGGGTCCTCGGGCATTTGGGGGGCGCGATTCCCTACCTGGCCGAGCGTCTGGACCGAGGCTACCAGGCGTTTCGCGAGTGCCGCGAGCACATCCGCAAGCCGCCGAGTGAATACTTGAAGACCCAATTCTACTACGACACGGTCAACTTCGACGCACACGCGCTGCAACTCGCCATCGCGTTCGCGGGGGCCGATCATCTGCTCGCCGGGAGCGACTATCCCCACCAGATCGGCAGCATCCCCTCGATGCTGAGCAGCATCCGCGCGCTCCCCAACGCGGCCGCCGATCGGGCGGCGATCCTGGGCGGCAACACCGCGCGCCTGCTCGGGCTCATTGAGTCCTAGGCGCGGTCCGGGTATACTCTGATCGGTTTCGTGGGCCCTTAGCTCAGGTGGTGAGAGCGCGCCCCTGATAAGGGCGAGGTCGGTGGTTCGAGTCCACCAGGGCCCACCATCGCAGGAACGACGCGGGTTTCCACCTCTGACTCATTCGCCTGATTGTCTCGAAGGGCTAACCCTGCATGCCCCGCCGTGAGTCAACGCCCCGCCCTTAGATTGTCCAGCGGGCTCGCCCTCCTAAACTTCGCGCTCACGTCAGGCTTCGCTATCGGGAGTGGTACAATGGTCTTAGGCGAAGCGGCTGTGCTTCGTCTGATTTCTCCGTTCTTGGTTCCCCTCCCAGCCAATTGAGTATCGGTCTGCCGAGCGTGGTCGGGGAGTCGGCCTATGGTCGAGGTGGTCGGCTCTGTTCCGAGCTTACTAGCACGGATCGTTACGGACCGGTAAGGAGATGCTATCAGGGAGGTATTGTCAATGAAACCAGAAACTGCGGGGATGATGAAGCATGGAATTTGGGGCGCGATTTTCGGCGCAGTCATCGCAATAATCGTCGGCTTTGCGTGGGGTGGTTGGGCAACCAGGGGTACTTCCCGAGGGATGGCCGAAGAGGCGGTCTTGGCGACTCGGGCGGCAGTCTGTGTCGCCCAGTTTATGAAGCAACCGAACGCTCAAGAGAAACTCAAAGAATTGAAGGCCATAAGTTCCTATGAGAGAGCTACCTTCATTGAGAAGGGTGGCTGGGACAAAATGCCCGGGGAAGACAAGGCGAGCTACACTGTCAGCCGAGCATGCGCCGACGGGCTTGAACTTCTTATGGCGAAATAGGCGAGGCTCACCAGGATGTATTTGTGTTTACGTTGAGCAAGTCTCCGACACTCAGTCGTTGAGGGCAGGAGTCATCGCCTGCCCTCCTTCTGTTGTGGCCCTTCGTAATTGCTTCAATCCCCCGCCAATCGTGAGAGCACGCCCCTGATAAGGGCGAGGTCGGTGGTTCGAGTCCACCAGGGCCCACCATCGCAGTCCCCACAAGCGTTTCAGCCAGTCGCGGGTTGCCTGCCTCGCAAGGTGGGCCCGCACCAACTCCGCCACTACGCGGCGACCTCGAACGGGCAGGAAGATCAGGTGACCAAATCACCGGTTACACTACACAGGAAGAACTCAAACTTGTCACAGGGGGTGTCCTCCCGTGGATTTCGGGTTGCTCATTCTGCGGCTTGCGGTGGGGCTACTGCTGGCCGGTCACGGTGCCCAGAAGCTCTTCGGTTGGTTTGGTGGGCACGGTCTCCCGGGCACTTCGGGATGGCTCGCCTCCATCGGCTTTCGCCCGGCCCGGTTCTGGGCGTTGACAGTCGGAGTCTGCGAGTTCGGCGGTGGCCTTCTTCTTGCTCTAGGATTCTTTAGCCCTCTGGGGTCGCTCGGCATCGCCGCATCGATGATGACTGCCATCTCGAAGGTTCACTGGCCGAAAATCTGGGCAAGTGAGGGGGGCATCGAACTTGCGTTGGTTGACCTCGTGGTAGTCATCGCCGTGGGCATCGCGGGGCCGGGGAAGGTCTCACTGGATGGTGCGCTTGGCACAGCATTCCCCGCACCCTTGGCCGTCGTGGGTGCGGGGCTCGTCTTGGTCGGGTGGATCATTGCAGTGGTCACCTCGGCAAAACGCCCGGCACAGCAGGCGCCACGCGAGGCGCGCTAGGCTGGGCGACGCGGACGCGGGCCACACCCAGCGGGGTGAGCATGTTGATCGTCTCCCCCACGCGGGAGACGCGTTCGATCAGGCCCTGATCCCGGGCTGCTCGACGTCCAGCGACGACGCGATCGATGGACAGACCGGTGAGCTGGACGATACGGTGATCGGTCAGGCCGTGTCGAAACCACGCACTTTCCTCGTGCAGCGCCGCCAAGACGCGGGCGGCGTCCGGCGCGAGCTCGGGCTTCATGTGCGTACCCCCTCCGGCATCGAGGGTTCATCCGTTCAAGCAATTCAAATGGTAGGGGCAAGCAGGCCGCCTGCCTATCCTCCGACCGGTTGAGACCGGCTCGTTCGGACGGGTGGGCGGACTACAGAAGGAGATCTATGGAGAACTCGTCAAGTTGATACGTGAAGGGCAGATCTCAAGCGGGAGGACGATCACGTGAGCCGCACCATCCCATTCAGCCGGAACTATTCCGATCTGAGCACGCAACAGGGTTTCCAGTTTGAGTTCTTCTGCAACCGCTGCAGCACGGGAGCTCGCACCCACTTCAAGAGCACCCTCACCGGCGCGGTGAGCGGGGCGATGGGCGCCGCGGGCAGCCTCCTGGGCGGGATCTTCGGCAGGGCGGCGGACCTCACGGAGCGTGTCCGCTCGGCGAGTTGGGAGAAGGGGCACGATGCAGCGTTCGAGGAAGCTGTGCAAGAGATGAAGGAAGAGTTCATGCAATGCCCGCGGTGCTCCACGTGGGTGTGCAAGCAGAACTGCTGGAATGCCGAGAGAGGGCTCTGCAAGTCCTGCGCGTCCACCGTCGCCGTCGAGACGGCGACCGCGGCGTCGACGACGTGCGCGAGTTGCGGCGTCTCGCTGGCCGCGGCGGCCAAGTTTTGTCCCGACTGCGGGGCGAAGGTCCAGCCCAAGGACGTGTGCGCATCGTGTGGGGTCAAGCTCGCCCCCGGGGCGAAGTTCTGCCCCGACTGCGGCACCAAGGTCCAGTAGCGCGGTTACGGCGCGGACGTGTCGGTAAGCTTCTGCCCCTGACGGTTCTCGATGTCCTGCGCGGCCCGCAGGCTGGCCTCGGCCAGTACCGCCATTGCCGCGCGAGTGTAATGCAGACCTAGAATCTCCCCGCCGGTGGCCGCGGCCTGACCGTACGCTTCGGCCTGGCGGCGCAGCAGCACTGGATCGCCGAGCGACAGGCGGCGACGTATGGCGACCAAGCCCCGCATCGCACGCTCGTCACCTTGCGCGGACACGAGGATTTCCAGGTAGGCGTCCTGAGCTTCCATGAAACGTCCGGTGCGCAGCATCTCGGCGATTTGCGGGGGAGCCGATTCGGGTGCCGGCTGTTGGCGAATAGTTGGAGCCGGCTGATGGCGAATGATCGTCGTCGGCCCAAGTGGACGGCTGACGAAGAGAAACGGCCCGGGGCCAAACATAAAGGAAATCAGCAGACCGAGGGCGATGCCGCCAATACACACAGCCGGATAGGGCACACGTGTCGCCATTAGGGGGCACCCCAGCCCTAAGACGTATTTGCCCAAGAAGCCAGGATCCCAACCCTTCCGGCAGGAGGATCGGAGATCGTTTGCTATGGGTCGAACACGTTCGAGATCACGCCCGGTATTCTATGGAACTTCCCCAAAACCTCCAAGGCGGCCGTGCAGGTGGAGGAGCCCGGTCACGGACTCCAGGCGGTAGTGCCAGGTTTCGCCGTCGCGCCAGACCACGTCGCGGAGCACCGCACCGCCCGTGGCGGCCGTGTGATACTGCAGATCGTAGGTGCGTGGATATCCGGCCAGCGCGGCAGTCCCCCCGCCACGCCGTACCGCGTCATCCAGCAGGTCGATGTACACGGCGTTGTTGGCGTGCTCCATCGCGTCGGTATCGCTTGCCCGAACCCTCAGCGCAGACCACACCGAACCCCTCGGCACGGCAACGTCAGGCAGCGGCAGCGGGGCGATCGGTTTGGCAAACCCGGGAGACGCACTCGCGAAATCGTCGGGGACGCGGACCGGGGTCGTGCCCTGCTGCGTGAAGATCCAATCGACGACGGCAGACGCCACCAGCGCGTCGTCACCGGCCCGTCTGATCTCATTCCGGCGGCGCGCCATCACGCGCCGCGTGCCGGCCACCTGCGTGGTCGCGCGTAGATCTTCGCCGTATCGTGCCGGCGCGTGCACGATCAGGTGGACGCGCCGCACCAGCCAGAAGAGGCGGTGCGTCTCGTACCACGCCAGCGGATAGCCGAGCGCCGCCGAGTGCGCAAAGGCCAGGTCTTGGAGGTACCGTAGGTAGACGGCCGCGTGCACGGTGCCGCCGGGCCCGCACTCCTCGTAACGGACGCGGAACGTCAGCGTGAAGATGTCTCTCGGATCGCCGCCCATCGCTCAGTTGTCACACTAGCGAGGAGGAAGCCCAGGCGCAATTGCCGGATAGTCATTTCAGGAGGGTGTAACCATGGGTGACCTTCAGGAACAGACGGCGGCGATCGTCGGAGCGGGGCGTGGGTTGGGGCGGGCGGCGGCAATCGCGCTGGCCCGGGCCGGCGCCGACGTGGTGATCGCAAGCCGGACCAGATCGGAGCTCGACGCGGTGGCCGCGGAAATCGCGCAGGCGGGCGGGCACGCGCGCGTCGTGGTGGCCGACGCCTCACGCGAGAGCGACGCCGACCTTATCGTAAGCGCGGCCATCGACGGACGCGGGCGGCTCGACCTGCTGATGGTCTGCGCGGGCGCGGCGCTGATCAAGCCGACGCCCGAAGTCACGCTGGCCGAGTGGGAGCACGTCTTTGCGATGAATACGCGGTCGGTCTTCCTGACCAACCGCGCGGCGCTGCGGCCGATGCTGGCGGCGGGCCACGGGTTGATCATCAACGTGGCCTCGCGGGCCGGCATCACGGGCGCGCCCAACGTCACGGCGTACACAGGGGCCAAGGCTGCGGTGATCGGATTCTCGCGGGCGCTGGCGCTCGAGGTGAAGACACGCGGGGTCCGCGTGGCCTGTCTGGCTCCGGCGCCGATGGACACCCCGATGCGGTGGGCGGCCACACCCGGCTACGATCCGGCGCGGTTGATCTCGACCGACGCGGTGGTGGATCTGGTATTGTACCTGGCGCGGCGCCCCGACGTGACGTTCGAAGATCCGGTGGTGCCGATGTCGATCCGCGCGTGATGCATCCGGCCGGGACGCGCGGTATAATCAAAATATTGGGGACGTAGCTCAGCCCGGGAGAGCACCTCGTTCGCAACGAGGGGGTCGGCGGTTCGAATCCGCTCGTCTCCACCAGAGAATCTTCAGGCAGGGCGCTGGCTTCGGTCGGCGCCCTGCGTCCTTACCGTGGCGGATGTTAGCTTGGTTTCAGGATGGTGTACCCACCGATGATCGGCAGCGGTTTCGCTTCGCCGCGGACCGCCCACACGACGCTCATGATGAACAGAACGAAGCCGAGGAGTTGCAACAGGGCGCCAAGTATCCACCCCAGGATGGGAATAATCATCAAAACTGCGGCCGCAATGTGGACGAACACGCGCAGCAGGCTTTGATTGGCCCAATGCATCGCAAACGGGGAGTGCTTGGCATCGGTCAGGAGAGGGAGGAAAAAGATGAAGCATGCCGCTATGGCCATGCCCTTGTTTTTCTCGACGTCATCACTCTTAACAACGGTACTCAAGTTCAGCCACCTCCGCTTTGTCATGCCATATCGGACCGGCTTAGGGTAATACTGTTCCCCATGCCGATTTCCTGCTCGAAGCCTTGGAAGGCTGCGGTGATCCTTGTGTTGGTGGCCGTGCTGATGACGTCGCGCGGGGGGCCGCCGGTCCTGGCGCGGTCGTGCACTCCGACGCGCGCGGACCTCCTCGGACCCTACTACAAACCCGGGGCGCCGGTCCGGTCGCACGTGGGATCGGGCTACATCCTCACAGGGACGGTTCGCGCGGCCTCGGATTGTGCGCCGGTGGCTCTGGCCCGCTTGGAGTTCTGGCTCACCGGTCCGGATGGCCGGTACATTGACGATCGCCGAGCGACGGTGCTGTCCGATGCTCAGGGCCACTATCGATTCGAGAGCAGCTTCCCTGCGCCATATGCAGGTGTGCAACCCCACATCCACGTGCGGGTGAGCGCGAAAGGCTACCGAACCCTCGCCACGCGGTACTTTCCGCCCGCCCGGCAGCCTGAAGGAACCTTTGACCTGGTGTTGGTCCGCGCGAGGTGATCCGACATATTGCACCTGCGGGCAATGTGTGCCATAATGCAACAGCATCGCAGAAGAAAGTCAGGTCTGTGGTAGCTTAGTAGGAAAAGGTGGTTAGGAGCATGGCAACAGGAACAGTGAAGTGGTTCAGTAGCGAGAAGGGGTATGGCTTCATCACCCCTGAAGACGGAACGAAGGATCTGTTCGTGCACTTCAGCGGCATCGACGGCGAAGGCTACAAGTCCCTCGAGGAGGGGCAGAAGGTCGAGTACACCCAGACGCAGGGCCAGAAGGGCCCACAGGCAACGGGAGTCCGGCTAATCAACTAGCATTTCGACGACGTTCTGTCTGACGAGGCTTGTCCACGAGGCAGACGCAGGCCCGGGCGATTATCGCCCGGGCCTGCTCGTTATATTAAGGTGACCTCACACGACGCGAAGCGGCGCGCGCGCCGATGGGTGCTGGGCCGACGGCCTACTGGTCCGTGTCGTCCGGCGGGACGAGCAGGCTCAGCCCCAGACCTTCCAGCCCGGTCCACATGATCACGCCGCCCCA